>JBGQAU010000093.1:0-10328 GCA_041494445.1 Acidobacteriota bacterium
CACCCGCGCCGAGGATCCCGAGATCGACATACACCCATTCCGGACGCGTCTCGGCCAGCCTCGACGGATCATGGATCGGGATCCGCGTCCCCGGCGTGAATCGGCCGTGCTTGTACGGGTTGCGGTCGACCGTGTAGTCCAGCAGGTCGGTCCGGATGCCGCAGTAGTTGAGGAGCGTGTTGCCCTTCCCCGGCGCGCCGTATCCGGCGATCGACCGCCCGGCCCCCCGCTCTTCGATGAGGAACTTGAGCAGCGCCCGTTTCGCCTCGCGCACCCGCTCCTCGAAGCCGGCGTAACCGGTGACGTCGGCATAACCGCCGGCGCGCTCGGCGTCCAGCAGCGCGCCGACGGCCGGCGCGGGGGCAGCGGCGCCGTGCCGGCTCAGAAAGACCCGCAGCGACCCACCGTGCGTCGCCAGCTCCTCGACGTCGGGAAGCGGCTCGAGGGGCTCGTCCGGCACGCCTCCACTCACGCCGCGGGGGTCGTGATCGCCCCGCGGCCGATCGTGGAGTTCGCGCCGCTCTACCGGGGCGCCAACGACGAGATCACGACGCAGTTCGCCATGGGGGACATCGAGGAGATCGGCCTCCTCAAGATGGATTTCCTCGGGCTCAAGACGCTGACCGTGATCTCGGACGCGCTGAGTTCCATCGAGACGCGCACGGGGATCCGGCCGGACATCGACCGGATTCCCCTGGACGACCCTGCGGTGTACGAGCTGTTCTCGCGGGCGAGGACGTCGGGGCTGTTCCAGGTCGAGTCGAGCGGGATGCAGGAGATCCTCCGCCATCTGAAGCCCGATCGGTTCGAGGACCTGGTGGCGCTGAACGCGCTCTACCGGCCGGGACCGCTCGGCGGCGGGCTGATCGACGATTACATCAAGCGTCGCCACGGGAAGGTGCGGGTCGTCTATCCCCACCCGCTCCTGGAGGACATCCTCCGGGAGACGTACGGGGTGGTGGTGTACCAGGAACAGGTCATGCAGATCGCCTCCCGCATGGCCGGGTACACGCTGGGCGAGGCGGACATCCTGCGCCGCGCCATGGGGAAGAAGAAGAAGGAAGTGATGGCCGCCGAGCGGCAGAAGTTCCTGGCGCGCGCCACGGGGCAGGAGATCCCACTCCAGGACGCGGTCAAGGTGTTCGACCTCATGGAGTACTTCGGCGGGTACGGCTTCAACAAGTCGCACTCGGCGGCGTACGCGCTCGTGGCCTACCGCACGGCCTGGCTCAAGGCCCACTACCCCGTCGATTTCATGGCCGCGCTCCTCACCAGCGAGAAGGGGACCACCGACAAGCTCGTCAAGTACGTGAACGAATGCCGGGAAATGGGCATACGGGTCCTTCCGCCCGACGTGAACTCCTCGGGCCTCGACTTCACCGTGGAGGCCGGGGCGATCCGATTCGGCCTCTCGGCCATCAAGAACGTGGGGGAGGCGGCGATCCGCTCGATTCTCGAGGTGCGGGAGCGTCGGGGACGCTTCGGGTCGCTCCTGGATCTCTGCGTCGAGACGGACCTGCGCCTCGTGAACAAGCGCGTCCTCGAAGCCCTCGTGCAGTCGGGAGCGCTGGACTCCTTCGGGGGGCGTCGAAGCCAGCTCCACGCCGGGGTGGACGCCGCCATCGAGTACGGGCAGAAGAGGAGGACCGAGCGGGAGGCCGGCCAGACCAGTCTCTTCGGCGGGGAAGACGGGGCCGACCCCGCGGCCGCGCATCTCCTGCTGCCCGACCTTCCCGACTGGGACGAGAAGACGCGGCTCGGCCACGAGAAGGCCACGCTCGGGTTCTACGTCACCGGCCACCCGCTCGAAAGCCACCGCGATCTCCTGAAGGACTTCGGCACGCACACCACCGCGGACCTTCGCGAGGGAAGCGGGGGCACCGAGGTCGCGGTGGGAGGCATCATCACCGACCTGAAGCGGCGCAAATCGAAGAAAGGCGCCTGGTGGGCCTCGATGCATCTCGAGGATCTCGAGGGCCTGGTGGAGGTGATGATGTTTCCCAAGACCTACGACGCGTGCCAGGCGATTCTGGAGAACGACCGGGCGGTCCTCGTGACCGGCCGTCTCGACGTGGACGAGGATCGCGTCCGGATCACGGCGACGGAAGTCGGCCCGCTCGAGGACCTTCGGGAGCGAAGCGCGGACGCGGTGCAGCTTAGGCTCGCGGCCGCGGATCTGGACGACGACGTGGTGTCGAGGCTCAGGCAGGTGGTGGCGGCGCACCGGGGCGACGTGCCCCTGTACCTGGAGGTGGTGCGGCCCGGCTCGTTCCGCCTCGTCGCGCGCGCGGAGCCGTCCCTCAGGGTGGCGCCGTCCCGAAGCCTGGAGGAGGCTCTCGAGGCCGTGGCGGGACCCGGCGCCGTGCGCTACCGGGCGAGGAGCGGACGTTGAACCTCCACGAGCGCGATGGTAGGATGGCCCGTTTTCGCCGCGCGAAGGCTCCTTGCGACACCTTGATGCTGGCTCGCGAGCGCTCGCACGCGGCGGTCGGGTCCTTTCACGAGAGGTGGGCATGGGATTCAAGGGACGGCATCTGTTCACGTCCGAGTCGGTGACCGAGGGGCACCCGGACAAGATCGCGGACCAGATCTCCGACGCGGTGCTCGATGCGATTCTCGAGAAGGACCCGTGGGGCCGGGTGGCCTGCGAGACGCTCCTGACCACCGGCCTCTGCCTGATCGCCGGCGAGATCACGACCGGGGTCTACGTCGACCTCCCGAAGGTCGCCCGGCGAACGATCCGGGAAATCGGATACGACGACGCGACGTTCGGCTTCGACGCGAAGTCCTGCGCGGTCATGGCGGCCATCGACGAGCAGTCCCCGGACATCGCCCAGGGGGTGGACACCGGCGGCGCCGGCGACCAGGGCATGATGTTCGGCTACGCGTGCAGGGAGACCGACGATCTGATGCCGCTTCCGATCATGCTCGCGCACCAGCTCGTTCGCCGCCTCGCCGAATGCCGCAAGCAGGCGATCCTCGATTTCCTCCGTCCGGACGGTAAGTCGCAGGTCACGGTGGAATACGAAGGGGACCGGCCGGTGCGGGTGGAGGCGGTGGTGGTTTCGACGCAGCACGCGAAGGGGATCGCCCACGGGAGGATCCGCGAGGAGGTGATCGAAACCGTCGTGCGGCCGGTGATTCCTGCGGGGATGCTGGACGGCGAGACGAAGTTCCACGTGAACCCCACGGGGCTTTTCGAGATCGGAGGCCCGCAGGGGGACACGGGTCTCACGGGACGGAAGATCATCGTGGACACGTACGGCGGCATGGGGCACCACGGCGGCGGGGCTTTTTCCGGAAAGGACCCGACGAAGGTGGATCGATCGGCGTCGTACATGGCGCGACACATCGCGAAGAACGTGGTCGCGGCGGGGCTCGCCGACCGCGCGGAGGTCCAGCTCGCCTACGCCATCGGCGTCGCCGACCCGGTTTCGGTGGCGGTGGATACCTTCGGGAGCGGCCGGATCGGCGAAGACCGGATCGTCGCCTTGATCCGCGAGCACTTCCCGCTGACGCCCAAGGGAATCATCGAGCACCTCGACCTGAGGCGGCCCGTCTACCGCGCCACCGCGGCCTACGGCCATTTCGGACGCAGGGAGGCGGGGTTCACCTGGGAGTCGACGCGTCTCGCGGATGCGCTCCGCCGCGGTGCCGGGGCCTGACGCGTCGCGCGCCGCGCTTCGCGACTCGAGGGAGAGTGACGATGGAGGGCGCGAAGGGCCGGCCCGGCCGAGGGTGGCTGAGGCGCCACGCGATCGGAGTCGTCCTCGCGGCATCCGCCGTCGTCGCCGTGGCGGGCTGGCTGGGCGCAGGGGTGCGCCGGCTCGATCCCGCGTTCGAGTTCGGCGTCGTGGAGTCCCGGATCCTGGGCGCCCCACGCAAGGTCGCCGGCCCCACGGTCCTGGCCCTGCCCGGACTCTCCCGATTCCAGCGCTTCCCCCGCAACCTCGTGGAGGTCCCGCTGCCGCGCCCCGAGAAGGCGCGGCTCGAGGCGGCGGACGGCACCCTGTTCGGCCTCGGAGGCCGGGCCGCCGTCCGGATCCGCGAGGACGGATGGCTCGCCGCAGCCAGAGCCGCCGGCGGCGAGGGGCTTTCCGGAGTGCTCGCGGACGCGTTGAGGGCGACGGTGCGCTCCTTCGGTCCCTGGGACGTCCATGGGCCGATTCCGCAGAGCGTCCTGTCGCGGTTCGAGCCGGAGTTGGGACGCGCGCTGGCCGAGCGCGGGGTCGAGCTGAAGCATCTCGGCCTCGGCGCCGTGGATATTCTCACGGTCCCGAAGGGCGCCTCCCTCCCGGCGGTGGCCGAGACGAAGCTCCTCGTCCTGGGGCTCGACGGCGCCGACTGGGCGATCATCGACCCCCTGCTCCGGCAGGGGAAGATGCCCAACCTCGCCCGCCTGGTCCAACGCGGGATCCGGTCGAAGTTCCTGACCATCAGCCCCGCGCTCTCGCCCGTGGTCTGGACCAGCATCGCCACCGGCGTCGATCCCGCGAAGCACGGGGTTCTCGACTTCCTCGTGCCCGATCCCGCCGGAGGGGAGGGCCAGCCGGTCACCTCGGCCCAGCGGCGGGTCCCGTCGGTGTGGGACTTCCTCTCCGAGGCGAACGTGCCGGTCGGCGTCGTCGGCTGGTGGGCGACGTGGCCCGCGGGTCCCCTCGCCGGCTACATGATCGCGGACCGCGTGGCGTACCAGCTGTTCGGCCTCGCGCCCGATCCCGGACGCGGGGAGGGGAAGACGTGGCCGCCGGATCTTTACGACACCGAGGTCCGGCGTAGGATCGTGGCGCCTTCGGAGATTAGCTGGGAAACGGTCCTGAGCTACCTCGACGGCCCGCGGCGGAGGCTTGAGGAGTTCGACGCGGACGAGACCAAGCTGCTGGACGACTTCCGGACGCTGCTCGCCGCCACCGAGACCTACCTGAGAGTCACGCTCGCTCTCCGCTCGAAGTATTCGCCCCGGTTCGAGACCGTCTACTTCGAGGGAACGGACACGGTCGGGCACCTGTTCATGTCGTACCGCCCGCCGAAGCTGGCCGGCGTCGACCCGAGGCGGTTCGCGTCGTTCCACGCCGTGGTCGACCGGTTCTACGAGACCATCGACCGGGACATCGGCTTGCTGATGGAGGGGAGGGAGCAGGGCTGGACGATCATGGTGCTCTCGGATCACGGTTTCGCGAGCGACGCCTCCCGCCCGCTGACGACGGACTCGAGGATCGGTCACGGCGCCGCCGCGGATTGGCACCGGCGCTTCGGCATCCTCGTGCTTTCCGGCGATCACGTCCGGGCCGGGGCCCGCGTCGGCGAGACCGGGATCTACGACATCGCGCCGACGATTCTCGCTCTCTTCGGCCAGCCCGTGCCGCGCCCGTGGCCGGGACAGGTCCTGTCCGAGGCGCTCGATCCGGCCTTCCTCAAGGCGCACCCGGTGCGGTACCGCGAGGATGCGCCCGTCCTCGAGGCTCGAACGGGAGACGTCGGGGGGGGCGTGGTGGACCCGGAAGCCGCCGAGCTTCGCGAGAAGCTCCGCAGCTTGGGCTACCTCGGCAGCGCCGAGGACAAGCCGGTGCGGGTGACCACGCGCAACAACACCGGGATCGCGCTGCTCGCGCAGGGGAGACGCGCCGAGGCGGAGAAGGAGTTCGAGGCGGCGCTCAAGGACCAGCCCGACCAGCCGGTGATCCTCGCGAACCTCGGCACGCTGCTCCGGTTCGCGCACCGGAACGACGAGGCGCGGAGAATGCTGGAGAGGGCCATGGCCTTTCCCGCGACCCGTCGCTCCGCCGGCCACCAGCTCGGACAGCTCTTCATGGATCTCGGCGACCTCGACCAGGCCGAGAAGTACCTCCGGCTGGTCCTTCGGGACGAGCCGGGGGCCGCCGAGGTGGTCAACACGCTCGGCCTCGTGCGGCAGAGGAAGGGGAGCGCCGCGGAGGCGCGCTCGTTGTTCCTCGAGGCGGCGGACCTGGACGGCGACGCCGCGGAGCCGCGGACGAACCTCGGGAACCTCGCCAAATCCGCAGGGCGCATCGACGAGGCCGAGGCGTGGTACCGGAAGGCGATCGACGCCGACCCGTACTACATGGGGGCCTACAACAATCTCGCGCTGGTCTACCAGGAGCGCGGCGAGATAAAGAAGGCGATCGACCTGTACGATCGCGCGCTCGCGAAGTCCCCGAACCACGCGGTCGTGTTGAACAACCTGGGGAGCCTCTACTACGCGACGGGGGACCTCGCGCGCGCCCGGATCGTGTGGCAGCGAGCCGCAGCGGCGGATCCCCGGTACCCGTCGCCGCTGAACAACTTGGCCGGTCTGGATCTGGCGGCGGAAAAGCTCGATTCCGCCGAGGCTCTCCTGCAAAAGGCGCTCGCCCTCGACGCGAGCTACGGGGACGCCCGGATCAACCTGGCGCTGGTGATGCGGCACCGGGGAAATGCCTCCGCCGCTCGAAAGCAGCTGGAGAAGGCGCTGGCCGATCCGAGGGCCCGAGCCGCGGCGCTGATCCAGCTCGGCGTCGTCGATCTGGCGGAGGGGGACGCTTCCACGGCGCTCGACCGGCTGCAGGAGGCCCGGCGCCTCTCGACGGGACGCGATACGCTCCTGCTCAACGCCTATGGCGAGGCGGCGCGGAGGATGGGGCGCGGCAGGGAGGCGCTCGCGGCCTGGAAGGCATCGCTCGCGATCGATCCCTCCCAGGAGGAGATCCGGGCCGTCGTCGAGCGCCTGGAGCGCGGGACCGCGCAGCCATCCGCTCCCGCCCGTCCCCGATAGCTCCGCGGCTCGGGTCAGGTCCTGATGTACAACAACAGGTAGGAGCCCAGGAGACCGTAGAGGATGTTGGGCGCCCAGGCGGCCAGGAAGGGCGGAAGGACGGTCTCGAACCCGAGCGCGTTGAAGATCGCGAAGGTCGCCCAGTAGACGATCACCAGCAGGAGCGCGACCCCGATCCCGTAGAGAGAGCCCCGCCGGCCGACCTGGAACGCGAAGGGGAGTCCGAGAAGCACCATGACCAGCGGCGTGACCGGCTGGGCAAGCTTCGCGTAGTAGGCCACCTTGAGCCTGGTGATGTCGTAGCCGCTGTCGCGGAGCGACGAGATCTGTTTGCCGAGGTCCACCAGACTCATCTGGTCGGGGAGGTCGCCGCCGACGTTCAAGGTGATTTCGCGGCGGGCGAAGTTCTCCGGAGGATCGAGGGCGCAGCGCTCGGCCTTCTCGAAGGTTCGGAAGGTGCCGACAGATGTGTCGGCGGGGAAATTCCGGTACCAGCCACGCTCCATGACCCAGGCGTCGCGGTCCCACTTCGCGAGGGTGGCGAAACGGTGCTCGAGGACGCGAGGGATCGAGCGGTCCAGGGTGAACACGCTCAGTCCCTGAAAGGTCCGTTGGTCGGGGTCGTAGAGACGGTAGTGATAGAGGTAGCGGCCTCCGGTACCGAAGGCCCAGCGCCCCCCCACGGTCAGACCGTAGGTCCGCGGCGGCTTGCCCTGGATCCGGTCCTTGGCCTCCTGGGCCCTCTGGTTCGTGATCGGCGCGATCTGGTCCTGCACCACGAACAGCAGACCGCACAACACGACGGTCGCGAGGAGGACGGGCACGATCGCGCGGCGCATGCTGATCCCGCTCGCCTTCATCGCGGTCAACTCGCCGCTCCGCCCCAGGAGGGTGAAAGCCACGACTCCGGCGACGAGGCACGAGACCGGGAGGATCAGGGCGAGCTTTCCCGGAGCGAAATACTTGAAGTAGTCGATCACCATCCTGACCGGGCGGTGATGCTGCAGGACGCCGTCGAGGATCTCCTTGAGGTCCACCACGGCGAAGACGACGTAAGCGGACAGCAGCGCATAGCCGAGCACGCGAAGGTAGTGGGCGGCCACCAGGCGATCGACCAGCCCCACGACTCGGTGGGAGGAAGCGCTGCCGGACCATCCGCGGGGAGGGGACGGACCGGGGGGCCTGCCGGCTCCGGGTTCGGGCGCGGCGAGCCGGCCTCGGCGGAGGATGCGCGTCCCGAGAGCCGCGCCCGCCGAACGGATCCTGGAAAGCCATTCTCGATCCCGTGCGCCGTGCCTCATCCTGAAAAACGCCCAGGTGGCCCAGGCCGCGGTGACGATGTCGCCCGACCAGACGCCCAGGAATACGGGTATCCGGCCCTCTAGAGCCTGGTCCCGGGCGGAAGTGAACACGACCCAGTAGACGAGCGTCACAGCGATGCTCAACGCGAAGCTCGCGCCCTTCCCCGAGCGCGCGCGGGTCATGCCGAGGGGCATCCCGAGCAGGGCGAACAGGAGGCAGGCCAGCGGCAGCGCGAGGCGCTGGTGGATCTCGATCCGGGTGGCGCGGACCCGGTACTCGCGCAGCACCGGTTCCTTCATCGCTCTCGCGCGGCTCAGCTCGTCGAAAAGCGTCGTGAAGGCCATGTTCTGGATCGCGGGCTCCGGAGGCGTCGCGAACACCTTCAGGTAGGCAGGGGGCTCTATCGGGACTTGGTAGCGGTCGAACTCGAAGAAGCGGTAGCTCTCCGGCCGGTTCTCCCGATAGACCTGGCAGACGCCCCGGCGGAGGTCGGCAACGAGCTTCCCGGAGCCGTCCCCGGTCTGGTAGAGGTCGCCGTCCCGGGCGAGGAAGGTGTAGCTTTCCCCGCCTTCACCCTGCGCCTGGTGAACGAGCACCCCTTCGAGCCTACCGTGGGCGCCCGGACGGATCTCATCGGCGAACAGGACGTACCCCGGGATGTCGCTGTAGAAGACACGGGGACTGAGGTTCGTCGCCATGCTCCCGGTCAGGAGGACCTCGGAATTGAGGATTCGGGAAGCGTAAGTCGTGCGCGGCACGACCACCGCGTAGATCGTGAATGACGCCAGGCTCATGAGGAGGCCGAGGATCATCACCGGGCGGAGGAGAAACCAGGGGCCGAGGCCCGCTCCTTGGATCGCCACGATCTCGTGGTCGGCGGAGAGACGGCCGAAGGCGATCAGAACGCCGAGCAGGGTGGCCATGGGAATGGCGAGGACCAGGAGCTGGGGGATCTCGTAGGAAAAGAGACGCAGGACGACCCAGAAGCTGAGATTCTTGGAAAGCGCCAATCGTGCGACGAGGAGGAATGCGTTCATGAGGAGAACGAACCCGTAGAGCGCCAAGCCCAGGAGGGTCGGTGTGACGAACTCCGTGAGAACGTGCAGCGTGAGACGGGTGGTCTTGGGCATGGGGTGGAGTCTAGAAAGGGACCCGGAAGCTGTCAACGCAGGGCGGGGCTGTGTCGCTCGATGGGTAGTGTCCGATAAGAGATATTATGTAAACCTGAGCAGCTCGCGTTAACCTCGAAAAGCGCGCTCCACCGCTCCAAATCAGGCGTTCGCCCCTGTGTCCTCCGCGGCCCCGGCGTCGACGCCGGAACCGCGCGGCGCCACCGCGCCCGCCGCCAACTCTTCTTCGATCAGCGACTGCAGGATCACCTTGAGCCGCTCGATGACCTCTGCGCGATCCACCTTCTGCTTGTCGAACGTCATGCTGAACTGCAACGCCGAGTCGTCGGGGCGATACCGAAACGTGTAGCGCCGGGCGCGTCGCCCGCGAGGGGCGTCGCTCTTGTTGAACCTCCGGGCTTCTTCGCGGGTGATCCCGCCCCCGCTGATCCTGTCGATGAGCTTGTTCATGGCATCCAGCGCCGGCTGCCTGGCGACCTGAAGCAGCATGGACTTGCTCGTAATGTCGGCCTGCCGACATCGCTCGCGGACTTCCTCCGGGATCCGGCAAAGGCTCAACGTCTCCGTGATGACGGGGCGCGACTTACCGAGCTTGCGGGCGATCTCCTCGTGCGTGTACCGGAATTGATCGGTCAGGCTCTGGATCGCTTCAGCCTCCTCGAAAGCGTGAAGGTCCTTGCGCTGCAAGTTCTCGATGAGGGAGATCTCCAGCATTCCGCGCAGATCCACGTCGATCTCGACGCACGGAACGCTTCGAAGGCCGGCGATCTTGGCAGCCTGGAAACGCCTCTCGCCGGCGATGATCTGATACTTGGCACCGTGACCCCGGACCAGGATGGGCTCCAGAATGCCCTTCTCCTTGATCGAGGCCACGAGATCCGTAAGGTCGCCGAACTCCTTACGGGGCTGGTTGGGGTTGGGCTCGATTCTGGAGACGTCGATCATGCGCCCGACCGACTCCGTGCGGCCCGAAGTCACCTCTTCCACGAAGTGGGTGTCGTGACGCATGTGCTTCTCTTGCGGGAGTCCTCGAAACTTAGACACGGCCGATAACCTCCTCGGACAGGCTGTAATATTCGATAGCGCCCGTGGAGCTGGGGGCAAAAGAGAAAATGCTCTGACGG
>JBGQAU010000012.1:0-47012 GCA_041494445.1 Acidobacteriota bacterium
CCGGGCAACGTCCGGGAGCTGAAAAATCTTGTCGAGCGGCTGGTCGTGATGGTGGAGGGAGACACCGTCCGCGTCGAGCATCTTCCCGCCCACTTCACCGGTCCGGCCACCGAGGCGATGCCGGACGTTCCGCGCACCAACGAGGAGCTGAAGGCGCTCAAGCGGACGATGCGCAGCCGCATGTTCGACGATCTGGAGCGGCGCTTCGTGATCGAGGCGCTGGGGCGCAGCGAGTGGAACGTCAGCCGCGCCGCCCGGGAAACCGGCCTCCAGCGCACCAACTTCCACGCGCTGATGCGCAAGCACCGGATCCGGGGGAAGGGATCGGACTGATATTCGACAGTTGCAATAGTAGACTCGCTTTCTTCAACAGGTCGCGTGGACGCCCCCGTTGAACACGTTTATGAGACGCACGGGCAGGCCCTTCGTGTTGGTCCCGCCGAGGTACCGGTAGAGGGGAAGGCCCAGGCTCTCGGCTGCGGCGTGGGCCACCGCCATCGAGACGCCCAGCATCGCGTTCGCCCCCGGCTTCGACTTGTTGGGCGTCCCGTCCATCTCGAGCCGCGCGTTGTCGATGAACACCTGGTTGAACGCGCCGAGGCCGCAGAGGGCGGGAAGCATAGGGCAAACAAGCTGCGAAACCGCGGCGGCGTCCGGTTGTGGGACGCTATGTCAACCCCCGCCTCCTACCCCGAAACCCACCACCCAAACCCATTCTCCTCCCGGTGCCCGGGCTCCAAAGATCGATGGCTCGGTTCAGTGACCCGACTAGTAACCCCTTCCGTTGGCGGCTATCCTTGATGCCGCATCGTCTTCGTCGCGCAGGGTCATCGCCGTGACCAAAGCTGCCAGCAGGTTTTCCTCGGCTACGAAGCGCCTCATCGCGCAGCGTGCAGCCTACCGTTGCAGCATGCCTTCCCGAGTACGCGGCGTGCCAAGGCGCGTCGCCAGCGGCAAAGGCAACTGGCCGGATGCATAGGGAGGGTCGCTCATGGCGAGAATACCGTCGCTCTCGATCGCCACGGCGGGCGCGCTGCTCATCGCCGCTCACTTGGCTCCCTCCGCCGCTGGTGAGCTCACGGGGCGCGTTCTCCTCGGCGACCGGCCCGCCGCCGGGGTGACCGCATCCGCCCTACCCTACGAGCCACCCTTCGAGGAGGCCAGGAGAGAGGCGCGCAGGCTGCCGCCGCCGCGACCGCTCGCCTCGACCACGACGAAGACCGACGGAGGGTTCGTCCTCGCCATCCCCGCGGAAGCGGGCAAGGAAAAGCTCTTCACCGTCCAGCTCGAGGGCGGCGGCGGGGTTGCGAAGTGCGTTGCAGGGGTGTGGGAGGCGTCCGAGACCGCGGACCTCGGAGACCTCGTGCTCGGCGCCGCCGCCAAGCTCGGGGGGAAGGTCGTCGACGCGAAGGGAGCCCCCGTCGCCGACGCGGAGGTGGTCCTGGTGGCACTGGGCAACCCTGCCGGCGATCTCGATCTCGAACCCTCCCCGCGACTCACGCGGACTGACGTCGACGGCACCTTTCACTTCGACGACGCCAGCGAAACGGGCAACGCCGTGATGGTCGAGAAGCCGGGCTTCATTGCGGCACGGAGGATCGGGGTCAAGGCACGCGTCTCCATGCCGCCTATCGTTCTCGCGACAGGGGCGCCACTCGCCGGGGTCGTCCGCAAGCCCGACCGCACCTCGCCAGCGGCGGGTACCCTGGTCAGGATATACGGACGCGCGGCGACGCGGTGGGTCGAGGCGGGCACCGACGGCTCCTTCACGATCCCCGACGCGCCCTCCGGAGACGTCACCGCCGTCGCGGATGCCGGGGAAGCAGGATATGTCGAGCAGGGCCGGATCCGGCTGCCGCTCGCCGCGGGCACCGGACTGACGCTCGTCCTGGAGCCGCCCTCCGCGCTCGCCGGGCGGACCGTAGAGGCGAAAACCCTCCGCCCCGTGCCGCGGGCGCGGATCGAGCTGCGCGCGGGCGGCGAGACCCGAACGGCACGTTCCGGCCCCGAAGGGACCTTTCTCTTTCGACCGTTGCCGCCGGGCGAGTGGCGAGTGCGCGCCGACGAGCCGCGCTTCGTGAGGTGGACGCGCGAAGGCGTCGCGGTGCACGCCGGCGAGACCAAGAGGCTCGACGTTCCTCTGGTTCTCGGGGCCTCGATCGCGGGCCGCGTGACCGATGACAACGGCCGACCGATCGGCTATGCCCGGGGTGTCCTCTCTCCGTCCGGTCCCATGACCTCGGCGAGTATCGCGCGCCGAGTCCGGGGCAGCGAGGCCCCGACGTTCCGCACGCGTCCGGACGGCACGTTCAAGGCCACGCGCCTGACCCCCGGACCGAGCCAGATTCTCACGGTCTCTCACCCCGAGTGCGAGCGGGCGACTCTCGGAGGCATCAACCTGGCGCCCGGCGAGATGAAGACCGGCGTCGCGATGGTGATGAAGCGCGGCCTGGTCGTCACCGGGATCGTGAAGGACGGCGAGGGGCGGCCGGTCTCCGGCGCCTCGGCGAGGCTCGTGTGGACCCCCGGTTCCAGCGGCCCACGTAAGGTCTTCCAGTCCATCGCGAGCGGGGGGAGCGGCGGGATGGCCGACGACAGGAGCGCCGCCACCGGCAATGAAGGGACTTTTTCTTTCCGGGGCGTCGCTCCCGGCGAGTACTACCTCGTCGTGGAGCACGCGGGGTACGCCACGCAACGGGTCGGGGGAGTGAAGATCGAGGCGGCGGGGTCGCCGAAACCCGTCGAGGTGACCCTCGATCCGGGTGCCGTGATCTCCGGGAGGCTCGTGCGTCGCACCGGAGAAGGCGCCGAGGGGCTCCGCGTCCTCGTGTCGACCCAGGGACGGGCCCGCGCCGCGGGAGGGAAGTTCTTTTTTTCGCCCAACGATCAGGTCACCGGGCCGGACGGCGCGTTCTTTATCGACGGCCTCAAGACGGGCAAGGGCTACGACCTCCAGATCGTGGGGCCATCGGGCCCCGTCGCCGAGAAAGAGGGAGTCACGGCACCGGCCTCCGGCCTCACGATCACGGTCGCGGGCACCGGGCGTATCACCGGCACGGCGATGGACGCGAACGACGGCCACCCGCTCGAGGAATTCCAGGTGGCGTACGAGCCCGATCGGGGACGTGGACCCCTCCGCGGCGTTGCCCGCGGTGCCGCGCGTGGTCCCGGCCAGGCATGGGTCCAGAGCAGCCTCGACGGGACGTTCGCGCTCGAGGACGTGCCCGCCGGCACCTGGAGCGTGGTCGTCACCGCGCCGGGGTATCAACCGGCCCGCGCGGGAGGCGTAACGGTGGAGGAAGGCTCGACCCGCTCCGGGGTCGAGGTGCGAGCCGCCAAGGGCGCCACGGTGAAGGGGCACGTCGCCGACGCGCAGACGGGTGCCTCGGTGGCCGACGCGTCGGTCTCGCTCTTGCAATCGGGGGCATCTACGGGGCTCGGCGCGATGCTCGGCGACACGAGCGTCGATGAGGCCTGGACGGACGCGGACGGCCGGTTCGAGATCGGCGGTGTCGCGCCCGGAAAGCAGTCTCTCCGAGTGACTCACCCCGACTACACCGAGACGACAACCACGGTGCAGGTCGCCGCGGACGGCGCCAGCGCGGGGATCCGGCTCGCCACGGGAAACGGGATCGTGGGGTCGGTGGTGACGGACGCCGGGCAGGCGATAGCCGGTGCGGACGTGACGCTCTCGGAGGCGGGTGGCGGGCTCGGACCGCTCGCGGGCCTGAGGCTGACCGGGCGGACGAGCCTCACCGACCCCGCAGGGCAGTTTCGCTTCGACCATCTCGGCCCCGGGCGCTACACCGCGACGGCGTTTCTGGATCTGCGGGCTTCGGCGCCGGTCACCGTCGTGCTGCACGCCGGCCAGGCGCAGGAGGGCCTCGTGCTGCGGCTGCAGGCCGGCATCACCGTGCAAGGAACCGTGTCGGGGCTCTCCGACGCGATCAAGTGGGCATCGGTAACCGCAAACGGCGAGAACTCCTACTTCCAGAGCGCCGACGTCGGCGCCGGAGGCACCTTCGAGCTCGACAATGTCCCGCCGGGTGTGGTCACGCTGCGGGGGTCTGCCACGGATACGTCCGGCTCGACTCGAACTGTCACGAAGCAGGTCGCGGCGTCCGCGGACCAGCCGGTGCTCACGGTGGATCTCGTGTTCGAACCAGGCTACACGCTCTCGGGCCGGGTTTCCCGCGCGGGGCAGCCCGTCGGGAGCGCCACCGTGGTCGCTTGGCTTCAGGGAGGCGGTGGCCGCCAGGTATCCGCCGTGAGCGGACCAGACGGCAATTACCAGTTGACCGGGCTTCAGGAAGGCACCTACTCGGTGAGCGCGACCTCCACTGCGGTCTCGGAAGCCAGATCCTCGAAGCGGCAAACGGTTGCGATCGCCTCGGACCAGACGCTGGATTTCATTTTCCCCACCTCGAGTGTGGCCGGGCAGGTGGTGGACGCCACGAGCAAGATGCCGCTTGCCGACGCGACGGTGACGATCGCCGCTCGGGATCCAAGCACCCAGGGAGCCACGAGCCGGCTACCCGCCACCACGGACAGCAACGGGCGATTCTCGTTTTCGAGCCTCGACGAGGGAGCCTACACGCTGTCCACGAGCAGGCCCGATTTCGAGCTCGACCGGCGCGACGTGACGGCAAGCGAGCCGGCGACCGGCGATCTCGTGATCGCGCTGAAGCGCGGGGCGGGGCTCGGAATCGAGGTGCGCGACGGGCTCTCGGGCGTGCCGCTACGCGGCGTGATGGTGCGCGTCCTCGGCGCTGGGGGCTTGCCGGTGCTCGGACCGACTTCGATCTCTCTTGACAGCGACGGGCAGGGAGAGATCCCCTCCCTGCCGGCGGGTGGCTACTCGGTCCTGGCCGCTGCTTCCGGATACGCACCCGTGCGCATCGACGGCGTCGCCGTGCCGTCGTCCGCCGTGATGCTCACGCTCACCCCAGGCGGCGACGTCGAGATCCACACCGGTCCGGACACCGTCGCTTCGGTCACGCCCGCGTGCACGATCGCCACGGCGGCGGGCCAGCCCGCGCTGCTGTCGATCAGGAGTTCCGAGGGGGCCTTCACGATGTCCGCGCCGACCGTGGAGCTCCGCAACGTGCCGCCCGGGAGCTACGTGCTCTCGGTCCCCGCCGTCCCCGCGTCGGTGAAGTTCACCGTGAGCGAGGGCGCGAAGACCGTGGTGGAGCTTCCCTGAGAGTGCCGAGGTGTTCTTCTCGCCAGTCGCCCGCCGGTTGGACTTCCCGAGGGTGCCGGCGTCGATGAGGCGCAGGCGAACCAGCCTCACTCTCCTCCCGCCGTCCGGCAGTCTCCGGAGCGAGGCCTTCTCGAGCCCCGCAGCGCAGGTCCATCGCCGTCCGTGTACGCACCGCCGGGAGAGCACCGCATGAGGTAGTAGAAGGCTTGGCCCACGCCGGGCACGTCTCCATCATCGAAGACGTTCTCGACGGACGCGCACGCCACGGGGCGCGCGTTTCCGATGCCGTCCGCGCGCAGGGATTTCAGGTCTCCGCGGATGACATCGAGTACGCAGCAGCTTCCGGCTCCCGAGCATCCACCCTCGCTCTTCCACATCGTCAGGTGGCCGTCATCACACCGGAGACAGGTCGTGAATCGAGCATACTCCCATGTGTCGGAGAGTGCGGCCGCAGGCGTTCCTCGACCCCCGAAGAGCACCACGCGCCCCCGCGCGCTGTCATATGCCATCGCGTGCCAATCGCGAGCCGGCGGGCTGGTGGCGGGTTTCTCCTCGATCCACGCGCTCCCGTCCCATTCCCACGTGTCGGAGGCCCAGGCGACGGTTTCGCCTCCGAACAGCACCGTCCGCCCTCGTGCGCTGTCATACGCCATCCGGGGCCGCCCACGTGCCGGCGGGCTCGCGGCCGGCGTCCTCTCCTCCCAGTTGGTCCCGTCCCACTCCCACGTGTCCGCGAGACGTTCGAAATGCTCACCTAGGCCCCCGAAGAGCACCACGCGTCCTCGCGCGCTGTCGTAGGCCATTGCGTGGCCGTACCGCGCCGGAGGACTCACGGCAGGGGTTGCCTTGATCCACGAGTCGCCGTCCCACTCCCATGTGTCCGCGAAACACACGGAAAAGGTGCCCTCGCCCCCGAAGAGTACCACGCGCCCCCGCGCGCTGTCGTACGCCATCGCGTGGTTGTACCGGCCCGGCGGACTCGCGACCGGCCTCCTCTTCTCCCAGGCGGTCCCGTCCCACTCCCACGTGTCCGCGAAAGACATGGAAAGGGTGCCCGTGCCCCCGAAGAGCACCACGCGTCCCCGCGCGCTGTCGTAGGCCATCGCGTGTTGGGACCGGTCCGGCGGACTCGCGACCGGCCTCCTCTCCTCCCAGTTGGTCCCGTCCCACTCCCACGTATCCGCGAGTGAAACGGTACGCGAGCCCGAGCCCCCGAAGAGCACCACGCGCCCCCGCGCGCTGTCGTACGCCATTGCGCAGCCGAGGCGGGCAGGCGGAGCCCGCGATTCCGGAGCAGGAAGCCAGTCGGTCGCATCGGATCTGCCGGCCACAAGATCCGAATCGCCGTCATGCGGGGCTACCGGGCGCGCCTCGGAGCCTTCCGGCGTTGGCACAACCGTCGAATTCTCCTGCTCAGTGGCCTCCATTGAGCGGGAGCGATCGTCGAAGGCCAGGTCGCGGCGGTAGGAGAAGCCAGCCAACAATGCGAGTCCCACCAGGACCAATAGGCCCACCGGTCCTCTCACGCGGGAGATCCCGAATGCGTCCACGCTCTTTGGTTACGCGTCGGCGACGCGCTAGTCAAGCGGAAAGTTATCGGCCGGTCGCAGTTCGTGAAGGAATGGGATGGGGATTGTCCGCTTGCCGCGACCACCCGCGGCTGCCCCGGCTACGTGATCGATCACCTCGAGGCGCTGAAGGAGGGCGACGCGGACGGGCCGGGGCAGACCGGGGAAGGAGGCGAAGGTGACGGATAGGTGGATGTAGCGCGTCGCCGGGAATGCGGAAGTCTACGCCCCGGTGTCGTGCCGATCAGAGGTGTAGCCGTCGCGCCATCACTTGCGCTCGATCCAATTCGATAGACCATCCAAACACGCTCTCGACATACGTGTCGATGAGATCCAAGAACCGCTCGAGTCTCTCGAGCGGATCTGCGCCCCCGAGCGCTGACTCCCAGCTCACGCTGCTGAAATAGCGGAATACCTTGCCGCTTGAGGTGCCAGGCCCAGCGGGCTCGATGCTCGCATGTCGAACGACCTTTTCGACCGTTGTAGCGATGTGGATGTCCGCAACAAGGTCTCCTTCCCCTACCAGGTGAAGTTCGACGAAGGCTGCTGTGTTGTTCCAGCGCCACGGAGGCGTCCGTATGAAGTCGGATTTCTCGTCCCATGACGCGCCAACTGGAACGTGTTCCTGCCCTCGTTTCAACTGCGAAAGGTACACGTTGCGGCTCACGAAGTGTGCGGGAAACGTCAGCAGTAGGCTTCCTGCGCCCTCGGGCACCGGCCGGATTCTCCCCCTGACCACCGACAAGCGCTCCAAGCCCATGATGTATCTCTTCCGAGGACTTCCCAGGCGCCCTCGGCGCAGGGCCAGCAACCATGCCCGCTTCGCCTGTGCGTCGCTCCAGTCCACGACCGCGCCGGGTTCATGCGGGCGACCCGACGAGTGGCAAAGCGCCAACGAAAGGAAACCGGACCACAGAACGAGCTTTCGCTCGGAATCTCGAACGTGGTGGTTGTCTTCGAGGAGGTTCAGTTCAATAACCTGCAGTTTCACTCCCTCGATATCAATCTCCCGATCACGGGTTCTCCCGAGAAATCCGGCTCCCCGCTCATCAGGTGGGAAGCGACCAAACAGCACCAGGATCGGGGGCTGGTCGAGCTTTCCGCTGTACAAGGACGCTGTCTCAGCCAGGAATGGTTCGTCCTGAAGTAACTCAAGGAGGAGGCGGGTCTTCCGGTCAAGCAGGCGTCGCTCCTCGTGGGTCAGAGAGACGCCTTCCTCCAGAAGCACCGGGGCGACGCAGATCGTGCCGATCGGAGTTCCCTCAACGACCGTCGCTTCTACGTCTCCGAACGGCATCCTTCTCGTTCGCATCTCACCGTCGCTCTCCGGGCGGTCATCGAGCGCCGGAGCCACTTCACCCCATCTCCGACAGGACGATGACCCCACTTCGATTCAGCGTAGACGTTCATCGCCGCGCACCGCACACGCGCTACGCACGCTCGACGACGAGACCGGGACTGATCATCCCGTGGCGATTCGTTTCGCCAGCGCTGTCGCCACGCGGATCCCCTTCTTTTCCCGCACCGAAGCATAGGGCAAACAAGCTGCGAAACCGCGGCGGCGTCCGGTAGTGGGACGCTATGTCAACCCCCGCCTCCTACCCCGAAATCCACCACCCAAACCCATTCTCCTCCCGGTGCCCGGGGGATCCGGTTTAGAGGCTGCCCCTCGACGAGGTCCATGGCATAGAAGTGGTAGCCGTCCTGCTCTCCGATGGCGTGGACCGGCACGATGTTGGTGTTTGGTGTGATGAAGCTTTCCAGCCGCGTGGGCCTCGCGCTCGAAGCGGATGCGGGCCTCGGGGGTGAGACCGAGCCCAGGCGGGAGGACCTTCAGGGCGATGCGGCGGTTGAGAGAGATCTGTAGGGCTTCATAGACGATGCCCATCCCGCCTCGTCCCAGCTCGCGGATCAGCTCGAAGTCGCCTAGGCGTTTCCCCTGGATGGCCGTGGCGGGTTCCGGTTGAGACGGACCCGGCTGGCCAGCGTCGGAGCGCGTGTCTTCCTGGCTCGGTTCCCGGGGGTGGGGAGGATCGTCCGGCATCTTGGCCCCCTTCGTAGACGCGCTTCCTTCTCGTAGCCCGGATCGGGGCGCGACCGACAGCGTTCCGCCATAAACGATCAGGGGCTCTGGCCGGATTCTACCTCAGCGACGCTAGAACGTCTTTCACTCTCTACGACCGGCGGAGAGCCGGGGCCGGTTCCCCTCCGGGGGCCGACCGGCGTATGCTTCCTAGCAGCGAGCAATTCGTCGGCGCCAACCGGGTGGTGGCGGGCCAGCCGCAACGTCGACGGACCTGGAGAATTGGGGTCGAGCGGTTCTGGTCGGCTGCCAGAATGAGAGGCACCCGCGATGTCACACGGGCTCACGATAGCGACGTTATTCAGACCGGTCAGATGGCTTGCCGGAGCGGTGTTGCTGGTCGCGTTCTTGGGGACTTGTTCCCACTGGCTTGGCGTTCGGGCCGGTCGTCTCATGATCTCGCCCGGACGCAGCCTACGGACCGCTCTGTGACGGCTGCCGCGCGCGTGGATCGTGACGGGTCCACCGCGCGCGTGTCCACCGCGCGATGTTGCAGGTGGTCAGCCCCACTTCGAAGCGGAAATCATACGGTCTAGAATGCACCGAATAACGCCCATTTCGAGGGGCTCGGAGGTCACTCATGGCAACGTCCTCTGGAAAGGCAAACTCAACCCCCCCATTGCGCACATCTACAACGCGGGCTTGGCTCGGCAGGATCGTCGCCTGCCTCGCCATCTCGTGCGCCTGCTTCGTCTTGGACCATAGAGCCTATGCTGTGAACACACCTATCTACTTCAAGGACGTTAGAGGATTCCCGGGAATTGTCTCGGAAGGATCGAATGTTCTCGTCGTAGAAAGGGCTGTCATCCGCTTCAACGGCGAAGGGCCCGGGCCCATCGGTGTCGGAGATTCACCTGGCGACATCGTGCTCTACATTTGCGAGAGGAACCCAGCTGCGCCTCCGGCGGATCCCTGCGACGATATGGAGTGCAGGAGTTTTCCCGGATGGGACGCGTTCTATCGTCCTGCCCTCCCACGCCCCGGGCTCCCAGGCGACGAGCAAGCGAACGGGTTGAAGCTCTATGGAACCAGGTACCAGGGAAACGACGGGGTTAGGCCAAAGTTCGAATGGGACGACTACGAGGGAAACAACTATGTCGGTTATGGACTGTTCCCGTGGGATCCAGCGTTGCCGCCAGATAAGGAGCTTCGTTTCTTGCTGATCGAGGCCGATGAGGGTTTTGACTGCGACGATGTTCTACTGGACAAGACGGTCAGGATTCATGAATTGCAGACGGGCGATACAATCGAGTTGACCGGAAACCTCCCAGACGAGACTCCAGGTCAAGAGGCTGCGTCCCTCTGGGTCAGGACCTATCCGCAGTGGCCAGCACCACACCGCCAAGATCTTCCATTCAAGAATGTCCGCTTCACCGGCGAGTTCGGCGACTATCCCGAAAGCGGCGGGATTCGATTTCGCGACCCGCTGCTTGAGATCGGTGCCACCACAGACAAGATCCTCGTCGGCTATCGGGCACACTGCTCCCCCGATGCATTCTCGTCCATCGTTCCTCTCCTCAGGCAGCTGAATCCCGATGGGACACTGGGCCCTCTGTTCGACGGGGACTTTCATGGTGGCGGGCAGGAACTACCAAGTGTTATCGCAGCTATTGACAACTACGTCTTGACGGGCTTGAACGTCCACGCAGGCAATTCCACGCCTCCCACCGTGAACGATCTCCAAGCGGTCTTCCGAAAGTGGAACGGGCCCGGGGCCGCCCTGGGCGAGGATGAAGTGGTCCTGCCTCCATGCGGGCAACCTTCCGGGGATTACTACCGCGTTCGCGTGCCGGCCGGGCAGGTGGCAGTGGGAATGTTCGGGCGCAGCGCAAGGTACCTCGATGCTATCGGCCTCATATCGGCCGACACGTCCTCATGTGGGTCTGCGCTCGCGCCCGACGTGGTACCGCCGACGATTTGCCCGGGTGACCGGCGTCTCGAATGCACGAGCACACGGGGCACTCCGCTCGAGTACTCTGTGGCGGCGACGGACGTCTGCGACTCCGCCCCAATGGTCGAATGCTCACCACCGTCGGGAACTCTGTTCACGATCGGGAGAAGGAGCGTCGTATGCCATGCAGAGGATCTTGCAGGCAACCACACTGTGTGTCCCTTTGTCGTCCAAGTAGATGACAGCAACGGGCCGACCTTAAGCGTTTCGATATCACCCTCAACCCTCTGGCCCCCGAATGGAGCATTAGTTCCAGTTAGTGTTTCTGTTTCCGCGGTCGATGCGTGTGACGTGTCACCGACGATCCGGCTGCTATCCGTGAGTAGCAATCAAGGTGACACAAATGGCGATGTCGTGGGAGCCGACCTCGGCACAGACGACCGTTCGTTTTATCTTCGTGCCAGTCGTGACCCAAGATGTGGCGATCGACTCTACACGATCACGTATGAGGCCCAGGACGCAACTGGAAACCGCACAGTCTCGGAGGCGCAGGTGGTTGTACCGGCAAGCCAGAAGCGACTTAGGTAGCTTGAGCGTAACCGGTCAAAAAGCTAGAGCGGCCGGGGAGACGGGTAACTGGGGCGCCCGGCTCGCGGCGGCTCGCTGCTTCGCGGGAAAGAGGGGGGTGACGACCGACAGGGGGTGTCTGGCGATGAGGGCTATTCTGCTCGCGGCCGTTCACACACAGCATTGCGCAATACGCAGAGACCGCTGACATGTTGACCGTGATCTGCACCATGCCGAAGCATAGGGCAAACAAGCTGCGAAACCGCGGCGGCGTCCGGTAGTGGGACGCTATGTCAACTCCCGCCTCCTACCCCGAAACCCACCACCCAAACCCATTCTCCTCCCGGTGCCCGGGTGAATTCAAGCTGTTCGCCACGGAGTCACGGCGAGGACCGGCGCCGGCGGTCGACCGCGCGCACACCGATCCGCCCGTGACGCGGAGGGTGCAGCGATGACTACCGCCTAGAGCTCGGCCGGCAGGAGACCGCCGAGTGCCGGGGGCGCGACTGGCGGTGGTCGCGCCGGGAGACCGAGGCACTCGAGGATGGCGCGAATGGCCTCGGGCGATTGGAGCGCCGCCAGAATGCGCATGGGCTGCCCGCAGCGGGGGCACGTCAGTGCGTCAGCGCCGAACACGCGGGCTAGCAGTTGCGCCCACGGCAATCTCCTTGCACGCCGCGCCTCGGAGGCTTCTTCGCAGGTCACGCGCTCAGCGGGCGCCGGGGAGCCGGCTTGTCGCTTGCCCGCTGAATCGCGGCCGTCGCATGGGCCGGGAACCGCCGGGACGACCCTGTCGCGCCAAGCGGCCCGTGGCGCGAGGATGCCGTGGTACCGAACGAGATGGAACCGCGGCGGCGGCACGAGGACCGCGAGCCGTTCCATCAGCTCCAGCGGATCGAGAAGGAGGTGGGTGGTGCCGTCCCGCCAGCGGTGCCGCAGTCGGTAAACGAGATGGCCGTCAGGGTCGACCGAGAGCCGCTCGGCGGCGAGGGCCGGCCTTGCGGCGTAGCGGCAGAGGCGCTCGAGCCTGCGCCGGTCCCGCGCGGGAACGGCGACGGCAGCGTGAACGCTGATGCCACCGACGCTCGCGCAACCAGGGGCGGTTGACTCCAACAGATGCTCGACATCGATCCGGTCTCCCAGCCGGCGCACCCGCTGTCCGGCCCGCGGTCCGGTGGCCACGCGCCCGCGCACCGAAGCACCGCAGAGTTCGGCCATCAGCGGCTGGTCGCGCACGAGCGGATCCGTGCCGTCGGCATCGGGTTCTGCACCCAGACCGCGCCGCTTGAGCAGACGCGCCAGTCGGCGCGCGAATCCCCGGGCCACACGCAGGATCTCCTCGTCGTCGGATGGGTCGAGCGACACGAACCGCATTCTCTCCGGATCATCGGCGTCGAACACACCGTCGAGCGCGAGCACGTGGAAGTGCACGTTCAAGTTCGGGGCATCGCCAAATCTCTGCACGAACGTCACGGCGCCCGCATGGGCGTAACGGATCTTCCGCCGCACACACACCCTGCGACGAAGCGAGGCGAACAGCACGCGCACGCCCGCCCCGCCTCGTGTCAAGAATCAAGCTCTGACCCCTCTCTCTCTACGCGAGCCCCAGGTCCGACGGCGTTTCCGCGCGCCCTTTCTCCCCCCCGTCGCTCGCGGGAAACCTGACCGTGAACGTGGTGCCGCGGGGCGAGGTATCCACCTCCACCCGGCCCCCGGCCCGCGTCACGACGCCGTGCACGATCGCGAGGCCCAGCCCCGTGCCCCGCCCCACCTCTTTGGTGGTGAAGAACGGCTCGAAGATCAGCGGCAGGGTCTCCTTGGGGATCCCCTTTCCCGAGTCCCTGATCCCGATGCACACCTCCCGTCCGTCGGGGGACTTCTCGGTCACGACGGTCAGCGTGCCCTTCTCCTCCATCGCGTCCACGGCGTTGACGACGAGGTTGAGGACCACCTGCTGCAGGTGACCGGGATCGATCAGGATCCGCGGCAGGTCCTTTCCCGGGACGCGCGTCGTGCGGATGTTCTGGAAGCTCGCCTGCTGCTGGAGGAGCATCAGCGTCTTGTCCACCACGTCGTCGACGTCGGTGAGCGTCGGCTTGGACTCCGACTGGCGCGAGAACTCCAGCAATCCCTTCACGATGTCGCGGCAGCGCAAGGTCTGCTTGACGATGATCTCGAAGTTGCGGCGCTGGGGGTGGTCCTCCGGCAGATCCTGAAGGCCCAGCGTGGCGAACGTCAGGATGCCTCCCATCGGGTTGTTGATCTCGTGAGCGACCCCCGCGGCCATCCTCCCCAGGGAGACCATCCGCTCGGCCTCGACCATCTTGGACTGCATCTGCACCAGCTCGGCGGTCCGTTCGCGGACCTTGTCCTCGAGCGTCTGGGTCCAGTGCTCGAGCTCGTCCCGGGCCACGCGCAGGCTGACCACCATGGCGTTGAACGATCCGGCCAGGGTGCCGATCTCGTCGCCGGAGGTGACCGGCACGGTGTGATCGAGGTCGCCGGCCGCGATTCTCCTCGTCGCCCCGGCCATCGCGGCGAGGGGCCGGACCATCGCCCGGGCGATGACGTAGGTGAGGCCGAAGACGATCAGCACGCCGACGCAGGCGACCACGAGGAACGTGAGCATCACCCGGGTGCGCAGGGCAAGGTAGGGGTCCTCCCTCACGCCCACGCCCAGCATCCCGATGGTCCGTCCCGCGCGGTCCCGGAGCGGCTCGTAGGCCGTGATGAACCACTCCTCGACCACGAACGCGGGCCCGAACCACGGCTCCCCCGAATCGAGAACCTTCGCGGCGACCTCCGCGGAGACCTGGGAGCCCAGGGAGGTCTCCGTGGTCGAGACCCGGACGTCCCCGAGGAAGACCGAGACCGCCCCCACCGGTCTCCCGTTGAACACCTCGTTTCCGAAGACGGCCTGCTTGACCTGGCCCACGACCTCGGTGCTGCGATTGATCAGGACGCCGCCGTAGGCCGCCCCGGCGATTCGGGACCCGATTCGCACCGGCGCCGCCGCGAACAGGACCAGCCCCCGGTCCACCGACGTCTCCGAGGCGGGCCTGCTCTTGGGAACCCGCACGATGAGAAGGCTGGCCTGCCGGGCGAGGCTCGCTCCCTCGCGGGCCAGGGTCCGCGCGTCGAGCACGGCGGTGCCGGACACCGCCTCTCCCGCCAGCGCCGAACGGACCAGCGAGTCGAGAGGCCCGGCACCGGCGAGAACGGCCTCCTCCCCGGCCGAGGTCGTGACGCGCCCTCGCGTGTCCACGAAGCCCGCGAAGTCGAGCGCGTTGTCCGCGCGCAGGGAGGCCAGCAGCGCCGGGACGCGCTCCCGGTCCGCGCCCTCGATCTCGCGCAGGAGCTGCCTCGAGGCGCTGCAGCGGACCACCGACTGCCGCGCGCGGTCCAGCCGTAGCTCGTACATCATGCGCGCCGTCTCGAGCCCGGTGGAGACGCGCTTCTGGGCCTCGCCCAGCATCGCCCGGGTGATGATGCCGGAGCCGATGGTGATGGACACGGACGCGCCCAGGAGCACGAGGAGGATGAAGGCGAGGGTGATCTTGACCCTGAGCGACAGGTCGCGCAAGAAAGAGAGCATCGGGAACCCAGCGTAACGAAGGGGTCGAGGCCCGATTCTCGCCTCCTTGCCCGCGGTCAGTCAACCGGGGAGCGAGGGTCGCGCCCCGACCCCGCCGCCATCAGGCGCGCACCACGTGGACCGAGCAGCTGATGCAAGGGTCGTAGGCCCGCGCCACGATCTCCAGGCGGTGCCGGATCTCGTCGTCGGTCGCCCCCTTGGCGTCCCGGACGGTGGCGCGCATCTGGTCCTCGGCGTTCAGGAGGTTCTGCGCCGTGGGCGTGATCACGTCGGCGGCGACGATCTTCCCGCCGGCGTCGAGGGTGTACGAGTGGAAGAGCGTTCCCCTCGGGACCTCGGTGGCCGCGGCGCCGCTCGACGCGCGCATGCGGAAGGACGCCGGCTCCTCGGGCTCGAGCCCCTCCTCGAGCAGCCGATTCACCAGGGAGAGCGCCTGCTCCACCGAGTAGATCATCTCGATGGCTTGGGCGACGTTGTTCGCCACGATGTTGCGCGACGGCAGATCGAGCCCGATCCTCTCCCAGGTCTCCCTGGCCAGCCCGCCGATCCGGTCGCCGTGCAGGGTCAGGCGGGCCAGGGACCCGACCATGTAGGACTTCCCCCGGTGCGCGCTGTGCTTGGCCGTGGAATGGGGGACGACGCGCTCGTTGGTGAGGCTGCGGTAGTCCGCCACCGGAATCCGCTCGCCGGTGGAGAGCGCCATCTCGCTGCCGAAGAAGAAGGCGCCGTCCTCGGGGACCAGCGCCGCCACGCGGATCGGCTCGCTCACGAACTCCGGCATGCGGATCCCCGCCAGGACGTCCGCCGCGCGCTTGCAGTCCTCGACGCCGGCCTCGAGGTCCCGTCGGAGGGCCAGCATCTCGTCCAGGGTGGGGAAACGGCCGAGCCCCCCGATGACGTGGTTCACCGGGTGGACGGCCCGGCCTCCGGTCACCTCCTGAACGGAGTTGCCGAGCTTCTTGAGGCGGAGGGCCATCCCCACGACCTCCGGCGCTTCGGCCGCGAGCGAGATCACGCTCGGGTGCCCGAGCACGTCCGGGAGCGCCAGGACGAACACGTGCAGGGCGTGGCTCTCGATGTTCTGCCCCTGGAAGGACAGGTCCCTCAGCATCCGGGCCCGCGGCGAGACGCGGACGCCGAGCGCGTTCTCGAGCGCCTTAAGCGCCGTCACGACGTGGCCGACGGAGCAGATGGCGCAGATGCGGGAGACGATGGCCGGGATCTCGTCGGCAGGGCGGCCGACGACCAGCCCCTCGAACAGCCGGAGCCCCTCGAAGATGTCGAACTCGAGCCGCTCTATCGTGCCGCC
This sequence comes from Acidobacteriota bacterium, assembly GCA_041494445.1. Taxonomy (GTDB): domain Bacteria; phylum Acidobacteriota; class Polarisedimenticolia; order Polarisedimenticolales; family JAIQFR01; genus JAIQFR01. The sequence continues at coordinate 16,217 of JBGQAU010000012.1, forward strand.
GTCCAGGACGACCTTGATCCCGCCGTGCCCTTCGACCCTGGCCAGATGGTTGACCGCGATCGTTCTCGTCATGCCGCACCTTCCGGACGGTGCCATTCGATCACCGGAGCCGCGAAAGTCCGCAGCTTGTCTCGGATGGCCTCGTCGCTCAAGCCTTTCTCGATGAGGACCTCGCGCAGCGATTCCAGGTTGGCCTCCACCACGGGACCCCGGCAGCCGATGCACGGCACGTTGAAGCCCGGACACCTGGCCCCGCACCCCGCGGCGGAGACCGGGCCGGCGCAGGGGAGCCCCTTCGAGATCAGGAGGCAGTCCCGCTCCAGCATCTTGCACTCGTGGCAGACCGGGGTCGTCGGCGGGAGAGGGATGTCCCCGACGAGGAGGGACGACACCGCCTGCACGAACTCGTCCTTCTCGATGGGGCAGCCCACGAGGGCGTAGTCCACCTTGGCGTAGTCGGACAGCGGCCGGTGAGGGTGGGCGTCGAACGCCGAGCCCTCGCCGCCGTAGACCGACTCCACCAGCGCCTTTCTCGACATGCGGGCGTCCATGCCGGCGATCCCGCCGAAGCACGCGCAGCTCCCGCAGGCCACCAGGAGAGTGGACCGCTCGCGGATCCGCTTGACGGCCTTCTCCTCCCTCTCGCTGCCCACGGAGCCTTCCACCAGGGCCAGATCGAGGGGCGACTCCTCATCGTTCGCGGACGAGCCCGCGAGGAAGTCCACGATCTCCAAAGCACCGACCATCTGCAGCAGCTGGTCCTCGCAGTTCAGGATGACGATCTGCTCACCCCAGCAGCCGCTCAGTCCGAAGATCCCGACTCGGGGCTTCATGGTTGCCTCATGCGCTACACGATTTCCGGGAGGTTGATGGCGTCCCAGTAGGTGAATACCGGTCCGTGGATGCAGGTGTACTTGTAGCCGACGCCGCAATGGCCGCACTTCCCCACGCCGCACTTCATCCTCCGCTCGAGGCTCATCAGGATGCGCGACTTGGAGAAGTTCTGCCGGAGCAGCTCCGCGAGGACGAACTTGTAGACCACGGGGGGGCCCACGACCGCGGCGTAGGTCCGCTCGGGGTCGAGCTCGACCTTCTTGAAGAGGGTGGGGAGCAATCCGACGTGCTGCTTCCAGGTGCCGGTCGTGTCCCGGTCCACGGTCAGGAGCACGTCGACGTCCTCCACGTCGGCGAGGGAGACCAGCTCCTCGCGGTAGAGCATGTCGTCGGGGCTCCGGGCGCCGTACATGAGAGTGACCCTGCCGAACCTCTCACGGTGGTCCAGCGCGTACCACAGCAGCGAGCGCAGCGGCGCCATGCCCAGGCCGCCGGCTACGATCAGCAGGTCGTTCCCCTGCATCTCCTCCACGGGGAAGCCGTTTCCGTACGGGCCCCGGATACCGACGAGGGCGTTGGTGGGCAGGCGGTAGAGCGCCCCGGTGACCCGGCCCGCCTTCCGCACGCAGAGCTCGATGATGCCGCGCCGGGTGGGGGAGGAGGAGATGGAGATCGGGGCCTCGCCGGTGCCGATCACGCTCAGCTGCACGAACTGCCCGGGACGATGGCGCCACGCCTCGGCCACCGCCGTGTCCACGAACCGCATCTGGAACAGGTGGTTGTCCTTGACCATCCTGTGGATGCGGACGATCCGGGCCAGCTCGGGCTTGTACGGGTTCTCGCTCTCCCTAGGCAGAGGCTTCTGCGCGACCGCTTCCATCTTTCTCACCTCGCAGCTTCTCGATGACGCTGACGATGTCGATCTTGGCGGGGCATCCCGCGATGCACCGGCCGCACCCGACGCAGCTCGGCCGGCCGTACTCGGCCACGAACCCGCGCTGCTTGTGGTAGTAACGGAACTTGATGCGCGACGAGCGGTGCTCCCTGAAGTTCTCCCCGCCGGCGACGAGCGCGTGGCTCTCGAAAAGGCAGGAATCCCAGGAGCGGTTGCGCCGGCCGGAGCGGCTCCCGAGATCCACCTCGTCGTTCACGTCGAAGCAGTAGCAGGTCGGGCAGACCATGCTGCACGAGCCGCAGGAGAGGCACTTCCGGCCCAGCTCGTCCCAGACCGCGCTGGCGTACTCGATCTCCATGATTTCGGGAAGGTCCCCGAGCTCCACCCGGGTCCGGTACGCCGAGTTGCGCTTGCCGGAGCGCCGCTTGTACTCGGCAAAGTCCGCGGCGGTCGGCTTCTCGAGCAGGCAGCCGCTCTGCAGCGTCATGTCGTCGCCCCGGCTCGACCCGACGAGGACCAGGTAGTCGTCCCCCAAATCGCTCAGGTAGAGGTCGAACCCGCTGTCCACGAAGTCGGCGTTCATCGAGCGCGCGAAATGCATGTCGTCCGGCTCGAAGTCGACGCCGATGACGGCGGTGCTCTTCCTCCGAGTGACGAAGTACGGGTCGGCGTACTTCCCGCCGGCGAAGACCCGTTCGAGGATGTTCAGGCCGAAGATGTCGTAGGGGTGGACGCCGAGCACCACGGTGGGCCGCGCCGCCTCCTCCAGCAGGTCCCGGAAGCCGTCCCGCTCGTCGAAGGCGAGAAGGCGCTCCCGGGGCGGCAGCAGGAACTTCTTGGGAGGAAGAATGGTCCGCGGGTAGGAGAGCACCACGTCCGACCAGAGGGCCGGCCGGTCGAAGGCGAACCCCCCGCCTCGCCGGACCGGCGCGTGGACCTCGCCGAACGCCGGGAGCAGGGCGGTGAAGAGGTCCATCTGGTGCTTGGCGATCTTCAGGATCTTCATGATCGACTCCCACTGAGCTGGCCGGCCGAGAAGGCACTCCGGGCGACGGGGCCGGAGGGTGGCCGGTGGTTGCCGTCAGGCCGTCTTGTTCCCCGGGGCCGCGGCTCGGGGCGCCGAGATCAGGCGCTCGACTTCCGACAGCAGCGTCTCGGGGTCGATGGGCTTGGCGAGGAACTGGTCCGCCGGGAGCCAGCCGGACTGGGGATTCACCCGGAAATGTGGATACTCCGAGTAGACCGACGACGCGATCACGATCGGAACGCCTGCCAGGGCCGGCACGCTCCGCATGCTCTGGAGAACGAAGAACCCCTCCGTGCGCTCGGTCATCATCACGTCGAGAAGGATGAGGTCCGGCCGCAGGGTCTTGGCCATGTCGAGGCCTTCGGTCCCGTTGGTCGCCCGGCTCACCTCGTAGCCGGAGCCCTCCAGCAGCGCCGAGATGGCCGCGACGTAATCCGGGTCGTCATCGATGATCAGTACCTTTTTCTTTTCGCTCATCGGTCCTCACTCGGGCTCGCTCGCCTGGTGACGCGGCTGGGACGAGTCGGTCGCTGCGTGGACGGGAAGGTGGAGGGTGAAGGTGGTGCCGACGCCCTCCCGGCTGCTCACGGAGACGGTGCCGCCCAGCTCCGACACGATCTTCTTGCAGATGGCGAGGCCCAGGCCCGTGCCGGGAATGTTCGCCGTCAATGGGATCTTCACCCGGTGGAACTCCTGGAACAGCTGGCCCAGGCTCGCGCTCGGGATGCCGATGCCCGTGTCCTCGACCTCGACGACGACCGCGTCGTCTCGCGCCGACATTCGCACGGCGACCTTGCCGCCGGGACGATTGTACTTGACGGCGTTTCCGACCAGGTTCGCCATCAGCATGCTCAGGCTGCCGGAATCCCCGCGCACGGCGGGGAGCGGCGCCGGGCAATCGATCTCCACGGCGACACCGGCCTTCTCCGCCGTGACGGCCTGGGTCTGCACCGCCCCCTGCACGACCTCGCGGAGATCCGTCGAGGCGTCGCCCCTCACGAGCTGACCGTGCTCGATCTTGGAGAGGTCGAGCCAGTCCTGGATGAGCGCCAGCATCTCGCCGAGGCGGAGCTGGGAGCGCCGCAGCCACTCCTGGGCTCTCTCCGGCAGCTCGTCGCGCGACGTGTACAGCATGACGTCGAGGTACTGCTTGACCGCCACGACCGGTGTCTTGAGCTGATGGGAGACGAAGGTCACGAACCGGCGCTGCGCGTCCTCCTTCTCGAGGCGGAGCCGCTCCGACTCCCCGGCCAGGCGCCAGCGCTCGAAGCCGCGGTTCAGGATGACCGAGAACTCGTCGATCGTGAAGGGTTTCGGAAGGAAGTCGTAAGCCCCCGCCTTCATCGCCTCGACGGCCGTGGCGATGGTGGCGTAGCCGGTGATCACGACGATCACCATGGACGGATCGATCTGGCGGACGCGCCGGATGACCTCCATGCCGTCGATCCTCGGCATCTTCAGGTCCACGAAGAGGAGGGCGGCAGGAGCCTCCTGGATCTTCCGGATGCCTTCCTCGCCGCTGACGAAGGTCTCGACCTCGAAGCCGGCCCGGGTCAGGATCTCGCTGCACGACAGGAGCATGATTTCGTCGTCGTCGATGACGACGACGCGATCCTGCGTCTTCGCGTGGGGCTTCTCCCGCACCTCGGTCGTCATCGAGCGCTAGCCGATCCTGCCGGGCAGGGCGAGAAGCCGGCGGACGTGCTCGAGGAACATCGGGATGTCCAGCGGCTTGGCGAGGTAGTCGTCCGGAGTGATCATGGCGGCTTCCGCTGCGGTCGGGAACACCGCCTCCGGCGGCTGCGCGATGGACGAGACCATGAGGATCGGCACGTGCCCGGCGATCGCCCGCTTGTCGCCGAACTTCACGGCCTGGTTCAGACCGTAGCCCGCGAAGGCGTCCTCCATCATGATGTCGAGGACGATGAGGTCGGGCCGGTCGGTCGTGAGGTGCGCGAGACCCTCCCTGGCGCTGGCCGCGCAGTGGACCGTGTATCCCTCGCGCTCGAGAAGGGCCGTGACCGAGGCGCAGTAGTCCGCGTCGTCGTCCACGATCAGCACCCGCTTCCGGGTCTTGAACGTGCTGGAGCTGGGCTTGTTGCGGCCCATGGAGCGCAGGGCGTCCCCGAGTATGGTACGCATTTCGTCCGCGGCCACCGGGTGGAGCGCCAGGTAGAAGACCCCGGACTCGCGGATGCTCTTCGCGAGGTCCACCGACGGGTTCTCGGCCACGGCGACCACGGGGCTCGAAGGAGCGCTGCGCCGGCATGCGGCGACCATCTCCATGCCTCGGGAGAGGTCCGGTGACAGGTCCACGAGGACCACGCTTTCGCCCGCCCCGGCCGCCACGTCCTCCGGCGCCACCGACGGGTCCACGACTTCGAACGCGAAGCCCTCCCCGCTCAGGCTGGTCACGACGTCCTTCCAGATGCCGCCCGGGTCGGCGACGAGAAGGATTCGAGCGCGTTCCGCCATGATGATCCTCCGGTGTTCCCACCGGAAATGCCAAGCACGCGCCGTGCCGGGACGCGCCGACCTCGAGAAACGCGCGAATCCCGGAAGAATCGAGGCTGAGGAGCCCGCCGGGCCGCTCGAGTGAATAGTCGTCTCATACAGGGGAGGGACACCAGAGCAAAGCGCAGCCGGTATCGGCGCGACGCCGGGGGCGTATGGGATTTCGATACAGTGTGTACGTGAACTATTCGTGGACATCGGAAAACGGCGCGAAGTACCTCCGCTCGATGTAGATTCCCGTCGCGCCGAAGACCGGCTCGGACCGCCGGGGTGGGGAAGCCCGCTTACCTGGCCCCACCCCACTTCCAGTCGCGGATCATCGGCATGTCCTCGCCGTGCTCGGCGATGTACTGCTTGTGGTCGATGAGCGTGTCGCGGATCGCCTGCCTGACGTAGGCCGCAGCCACCCCCAGCCTGGGCACGCGGTCGATGACGTCGCCGACGAGATGGAAGCGGTCGATGTCGTTCATCACGGCCATGTCGAAGGGGGTCGTCGTGCTCCCTTCCTCCTTGTAGCCCCGGACGTGCAGGTTCCTGTGGTTGGTCCGGCGATACGTGAGGCGATGGATCAGCCACGGGTAGCCGTGGAAGGCGAAGACGATCGGCTTGTCCGAGGTGAAGAGCCCGTCGAACTCCCGGTCCGGCAGGCCGTGGGGATGCTCGCTCGGGGGCTGGAGCTTCATCAGGTCCACGACGTTGATCACGCGGATCCTGAGGTCCGGGAAGTTCGTCCGGAGGATGTCCACCGCGGCCAGGGTCTCGAGGGTCGGGACGTCCCCGCAGCAGCCCATGACCACGTCGGGCTCCCCGCCCCGGTCGTTGCTGGCCCATTCCCAGATCCCGATCCCGGCGGTGCAGTGCTTGATCGCGGATTCCATGTCCAGCCACTGCGGCGCGGGCTGCTTGCCGGCGACGATCACGTTGACGTAGTTGCGGCTCTTGAGGCAGTGGTCCGTCACGGACAGGAGCGTGTTGGCGTCGGGCGGCAGGTAGACCCTGATGATCTCGGCCTTCTTGTTGACCACGTGATCGAGGAAGCCGGGGTCCTGGTGGCTGAAGCCGTTGTGGTCCTGCCGCCAGACATGGGAGCTCAGCAGGTAGTTGAGCGAGGCGATCGGCCGGCGCCAGGGGATGTGACGCGTGACCTTGAGCCACTTGGCGTGCTGGTTGAACATCGAGTCCACGATGTGGATGAACGCCTCGTAGCAGTTGAAGAACCCGTGCCGGCCGGTGAGGAGATACCCCTCCAGCCAGCCCTGGCACTGGTGCTCGCTCAGCATCTCCATGACCCGCCCGTCGGGTGCGACGTGCTCGTCGTCCGGGAGGATCTCGCCGACGAAGCAGCGGTCTGTCACCTCGAAGATGTCCCCCCAGCGGTTGGAAGCCGTCTCGTCGGGGCCGAAGATCCTGAAGTTCCCGCGGTCCCGGTTGAGCCTCATGACGTCCCGCAGGAGGCGCCCCTGGACCCGGGTGGCCTCCGCGTCGACCCGGCCCGGCCTCGGGACCGCGACGGCGTAGTCCCGGAAATCGGGCATCCTGAGGTCCTGGAGAAGGACGCCGCCGTTGGCGTGCGGGTTGGCGCTCATGCGGCGCTTCCCCTTCGGCGCGAGCTCGGCGATCTCGGGAAGCAGCGCTCCGTCGGGTCCGAACAGCTCCCGCGGCCGGTAGCTCTTCATCCACCTCTCGAGCATCTTCACGTGCTCCGGCTTCCTCGCGAGATCGTCGAGGGGGACCTGGTGGGAACGGAACGTCCCCTCCATCCGCTTGCCGTCCACCACCTTGGGCCCCGTCCACCCCTTCGGCGTGCGAAGGACGATCATCGGCCAGCGTGGGCGCTCGCCGAGGCCCCGCGTCCGGGCCTCGCGCTGGATCGCCCGGATCTCGTCCATCACGGCGTCGAGCGTTGCCGCCATCTTCCCGTGCATCTCCTCTGGGTCGTCTCCCTCCACGAAGAACGGCGCGTACCCGTAGCCACGGAAGAGCGCCTCGATCTCGTCGTGCGGAACGCGCGAGAGGACGGTGAGGCCGGCGATCTTCGCGCCGTTGAGGTGGAGGATCGGCAGCACGGCGCCGTCGCGAATCGGGTTCAGGAACTTGTTCGAGTGCCAGCTCGTGGCGAGCGGTCCCGTCTCGGCCTCGCCGTCCCCCACCACGCACGCGACGATGAGGTCGGGGTTGTCGAACGCCGCCCCGTACGCGTGCGAGAGCGCGTACCCCAGCTCGCCGCCCTCGTGGATCGATCCGGGAGTCTCGGGCGCGACGTGGCTGGGGATGCCGCCGGGGAACGAGAACTGCTTGAACAGCCGCTTCATTCCCTCCTCGTCCCGGGAGACGTTCGGGTAGACCTCGCTGTACGTCCCCTCCAGGTACGCGTTCGCCACGATCCCGGGCCCGCCGTGGCCGGGTCCCGTGATGTAGATCATGTCGAGGTCCCTCTCGCGGATGACCCGGTTGAGGTGCACGTAGACGAAGTTGAGTCCCGGGGTCGTGCCCCAGTGGCCGAGGAGGCGGGGCTTGATGTGACGGAGCGTGAGCGGCTTCGTGAGGAGCGGGTTGGCGTACAGGTAGATCTGGCCCACCGACAGGTAGTTCGCGGCGCGCCAGTAAGCGTCCATCCTGCGAAGCGTGTCGCGGTCGAGCTTCCCGGAGGAGGCCCGCCCCCGTGCCCCCGCTCCCGATCCGAGCCGCCTCTTCTCCGGATTCCTTCTCATGAGTGCCTCCGCGATCTCCCGTCGCCGCGCGTCATCCTAGCCTCTCGGGCGGCGCAAGTACACGCCGGCCCGCGTTGCCGGTCCGGGGCGCGAAGAGTGGCGTGGGAGGGCCCGAAAAAGCTCCGGCCCGCCGCGAGGGCGGGCCGGAGCGCCGAGGTCGCGATTCGGCGGCTGGCTACGGGGTCGTCACGCGCAGGTCGTACGAGCCGTACTTCCCGTAGTCGCTCGCGTGCGTCGAGCGGACGTAGAAGACGGCGCTCCGCGGGGCGGTCCAGACGATGATCGACGACGGATCGCTGGTGGAGCGGTTGTCGTTCGACGCGAGCACCGTGGTTCCGTTGGTGTCGAGGAGCGCCAGGTACGTGTTGGCGTCGGAGAGGAGGTTCAGCGTCTCGATCGTGTAGACCATGCCGCTGGTCGCCGTCAGCTTGAAGATGTCGATGTCGGCCTCCCCCTTGCCGTTCCCGTCCGGGTCGTAGAAGTAGGTCAGGTGCAGCGGGGTGTCGTTGGCGGCGATGGGCTTCGCCTGGGCGACCGTGTTGTTGGGCTCGTAGGCGTCCTGCCAGAACTCGATCGTGTAAAGATTGAAGTTGTCCTTCATCTCCGCGAAGTAGCCGTTCGCGACCGTGGGGTCGAACCAGCCGTCCCAGAAGGTCTCGTGCGTGACGTAGGTCGCGAGCTTGATCGGGCCGACGTAGACCTGCCACACTTCCGCGTCGGGAAGCGCCAGCCGGTCCTGGGAGTCCTCCACACCGGGGGTCATGTCGGTGGTGGAGGCACTGTCGCTGATGTCCCAGATCGTCCTCGAGACCGCGACCTCGCTGGTGTCGCCCGTGCAGGGATACTGCGTCGCGTCCTCCAGGTCGTACCAGTTGACCATGTGCCCGGGCCCGGAGCCGCCGTCCGTCTTGACGTACACGTTGCAGAGGGGCATGCCGTAGTAGCGGCGGACCGAGAGGCCGAACGAAGAGGCCCGGCCCTCGTCGAAGGAGAGCCGCAGGTCCTCGTCGCACCCGGAGAGGTAATGCGTCCCGCCGGGGCTCGTCTGCTTCGAGTAGTTGTTCATCACGTAGTGGCCCCACTCGTGCAGGATCGGCATGTCGTCGTATCCCGCCGTGTCCCGGAGCGTGACCGTGCTCCCCGAGGTGTAGGAGACGCCGACGCCGCCGTTGATGGCCCACTTGAGCGTGACGAGCTGGGACGGGCGCGTTCCCTTGAGGACCTTCACGTAGTCCGCGCCGTAGACGGCCTGGTCGAAGATGTTGAAGACCTCGCCGCCTCCTCCGACGGTGGCGACCATCGTCCCGAAGTTCACGTTGACGTTCGGGCTGTGGTTGACCACGTTCGCCGAGACCCCGGCATAGACCGAGTTGGACTGGTTCGTCACCTTGACGAAGAGGTCCGCGGTGCTGTTCGTCTTCGTGAAGACCCGGACCTTGACCGTCCGGACGGAGGAATCGATGACGCTGATGCTGAACGCGCCGTTCGCGTCGGTCTTGCCGGTCGCGATGGTCTTCTTCCCGTCGTAGATGTCCAGGTCCGCGAAGCGGATCGGCTTCTGGGAAATCACGCCGGTGAAGCCCGTCTGATCCAGCTCGCGGTCCTCGTACAGGAAGGTGCCGGAAGCGACCCAGTTGGCCTGGGCCGGAACGGCGGCGAGGACGAGCAGAAGAAGGGGCACGGCAAACCGCAGAACCCTGGAGGTCACGCGTCTCATGGCCGCACCCCCAGCCGGTACGTCGCGACGCTGCCGTCGTCGTCGGGAAGGGGCAGCGGGACTCCGAGCGCCGCCCGGATCATGTTCTCGGTGCGAAGCGCGCCGTTCGGACCGTCGGCGACGATTTCCAGGATGATCTCGTGGACGGCGGTCCCCTCCAGCGGCACCCGCAGGATCGCACGGGCGGATTCCCGGGCGTGAAGGGACGGCGAGCCGCCGTCGGGCTCGAGGGGCTCGCCCCCGTCGACGCGCGACCAGGCGGGTTGTCCGGGATGGAACGGCCGGGAGGCCACGATCCACGGCGTTCCGTCCGGACGCAGGATCTGGATGCGAAGGTCCGCGACGGGCACCGCGGCCAGAGCGACCACCTCGATCCGGGCCACGCCCGTCTGGTCGCCGGAATGACCGGATCCCGACGGGGTGACGTCGAGCAGCCGGACCCTGAGGTCGAGGTCGCCCAAGGCCTCCGTCGCGAGCACCGGTCGCGTCGGGGTCAGAGCCAAAGTCAGGAGCGCAGCGAACAGGATCCATAACGAAACCCTGCCCGCGCGGCAGGCCACGTTGCGCATCATTACTACCCTCCCCAAGCTAGCGGTAGGTGGGACAAATGTGCTATCTCATCTTTCAAGTACGGTCTTCGCGGGGCCGCGTCAAGACCGCCGTTCAAATTCTTTTTTTTGGATTTCATGAGTTCCGACGTGATCGTTATGCCCCGGAGCACTGCAGCAAATTTGTGGCACTGCCCGCGCGCGTACAATCCCCACGAACGCAAGGAGGGCGCGATGGGACTGATCAACTGGATCTTCGACTTCTACCAGCAGTACCGGATCGACCAGCTCCAGAAGGAAACCTCCCAGACAGCCGCGTCGATTCGCACCTCGGGCGGCGACGTCGACGCGGGGAGGCTCGAGCGGGCCCTCGGAGAGCTGGCGCTCGCGGTGAAGACCGTCCAGCGCGTGATGGTGGAGAAGGGCGTCTGCACCCCCGAGGAGTTCCGCGCCAGGCTGCGCCAGATCGACCTCGAGGACGGCCAGGCGGATGGGCGCGCGCCGATCCCGTGACCCCGAGGCCGGAAGCCGGCCGGGCCCGTCTCCTTGGCCTCTCCCCGCGAGTTGCGGTAACCTGGGGGCTCCGGGCATCGAATCGCGGCCCGGCGCCGAGGGGTCGCACGCGCCGCGCACGGAGCCGACACCATGAAAAAGCTCGCGTTGCTTCTGGTCGTCTTCGTCGCCGCATCCTCGCTGGCGCTCGCCGGCGAGATCTACGGCAAGATCCTCGACGGGACCGCCCCGGTCGGCGAGGGGGCCACGATCGAGGCCAAGTGCGGGAGCAAGGCCTATCCCGCGGTGAAGACCGACAAGTCCGGCTCGTACCACCTCGTCCTCGCCGAGACCGGCAAGTGCACGATGACCGTGAAGTTCAAGCAGCAGGCCGCGAGCCTCGAGATCGCGTCCTACGAGGACCCGGTCCAGTACGACCTCGTCCTCGAGACGAAGGACGGGAAGCTCGCGGCGCGCCGCAAGTAGGATCGCCGGACACCCTCCCATGACCGCGGGACCCAAGGACTTCTGGGACAAGGTGGCGATCGTCGTCCAGCCCCTCGGCGGGCTGCTCATCGGGGTCGCCGTCGCCGGCGTGGGCTTCATGGGCTCCGAGACCTTGAACCGCCGCCAGGCCCTCGACACCAACGCGCGGCTCTACTCCGAGCTGATGAGCCGCCGGGAGGAATCGGAGAGCAGCCTCCGCAAGGACATGTTCGTGTCCATCATCCAGAACTTCCTGCAGCCGAAGGAAGGGGACGTGGATACGAAGGTGCTCAACCTGGAGCTGCTCGCCTACAACTTCCACGAGTCGCTGAACCTGAAGCCGCTCTTCCTCGATCTCTCGCGGCGCCTCGGGAGTTTCCCCGAGGCGGAGCGCAAGCAGTACCTCGACCGCGTCAACCGCGTCGCGAAGGAGATCACCCAGAAGCAGGTGTTCGCCCTCGAAGGCCACGGCAAGTGCTTCCGGCGCTCCGTGGACCTGGACGCGGTACGGAGCACCCCCGGCGGCATCCTCCTGGACGGCGAGCGCGTGCAGATCGGCGGGAAGGCCTGCGACGTGAGCCTCCGCGCGCTGAAGTCGGACCCGGGACAGCAGCAGGTCACCGTGCGGCTCGAGGTGAAGGCGCCGGCGAACGCGCCGGACCAGGCCGACACACGGGCCACCTTCGACGTCGGCTGGTTTGACTTCCCGATGATCGACAACACGCGGCTCGCGGACGGGGTCCGCTGCGCGGTCACGCTCAGCGCCTTCTCTCCGTCGAACGCCGACCTGACCACCGTCTGCTTCCCCGGCGAGTACGCGAGCCTCAAGGACCGCCCGTACTACGACGAGGTGATCCAGAAGCTCCAGGAGAGCGCGCGGGAGGAGCAGAACGAAAAAGCGGGCAAGCGCTGACCTCCCACGCTTCGAGGGCGACGACGGCATGACCCGCGGGCCGAAAAGGACGGCGTGCCGGCGCCGCGTGCGGGCGCTCCTGGTGGTTGCCCTCGCTGCGCTCGCGACCGCGTGTCGCCCCGACATCGTCGTCCGCGTCTGGACCCGCATCTACGAGGACGCGAGCGTCTCGCGGCGTCTCGAGGTTTCCGGACGGCGCGCCGACGAGACGAAGCCTGCGAAGAAGGACTGGCTCGAGGAGGAAGCCGGGATCCACCTCGCCCGTCCCGAGGCCTGGGCCCGGCACGACGCGGACACGGGACGCCTCTCGGCCGAGGGCACCTTCCCGGCCGCTGCCGACGTCCCGCCCTCCCTGGCGTTCGAGACCGATGCGGGTCTGGTGCCGGACACGGCGACGCCGGCCGTCACGGTCGAAAACCTGGTGGTCCTCAAGCACTGGGTGTACACCGAGACTTACGCCGACCCCTTCGGCGCTTCCGCGATCTCGTCCGCGCTCGACCACCTGCTCGGCATGGCCGCGGAGGCTCTCCGCGACGAGCTGCGGCGCCAGCTCGGCGACCGGGTCGACACGGCGCCCGCCGAAAGGTTCGTGAAGACCGAGGTGCGCTCGCTGGCGGGCGAGCTTTTCGACGCGCGAAGCAGGAACCCGGGCGATGCCCGCGCCGCGGCGCGGGAGTCCGCCTGGGCCGCGGTCCTGGCGCGGCACGGCATCGCCGCGTCGCCGGCCGGGGAGAAGGGCTTCTGGAAGGCGCAGCAGGCCGGCCTGATCGACTGGTCGCGCCGCCGGCTCGCGGATGCGCTGTCTCGGCCGGACGCCCCGATGCTTCCCGCGGACTTGGCGTTCTGGCCCACGGGCGACGACTGGGAGAAACGCTCCGAAGAGACCGTGGAACGCGTTTTCGGATCCAGCGACGAGCTCCTCAAGTCGATCACGCCGTCGCTTCGCGCCCTGACCGGCTACTACGGCGACCTGGGATCGCCGCGCTACCGATTCGAGCCGGCGCTCGAGATGCCCGGCCGTCTCCTGGCCACGAACGGCACCGCCGGACGGGAGGGCGTGGTCTGGTTCCTCCGCGACGAGGACCTCGGCGCCGCCGGGCGGACCCTCGAGGCGGAGTCGGTCACTCTCGACGACGAGAAGCTGCGAGTGCTTGGGGCGCGGCGCGAATTCGAGCCCGCGCAGCTCCTCCAGCTCACCGACATCCTCTCGCGCCGCGACCCCGACGGCGTGCTCCGCCGTGTCCTCATGACCGCGGTGGAGAAGGGCCGGCTCTCGATCCTGAGGGAGAAAGATGCCGTCCCCTCCGAGCTCGAGCTGCTCGTGCGCGAGCTGGCCGACGTGCTGGACCCCGCGGTGCCCCCGCCATCCGCCCGATAGCCGGGGTCCCCCCGGGCCGGGTTGACGCGCAGGCCCGCCTTGTGATCTTCTCGCATTCAATCCCCACACGGCCGGTCTCGACGGAGGGCAGGTCATGCGGCAGCGCGGCTTCGATACCAAGGCGATCCACGAGGGTCACGAGAACTTCCATCCCGACTCGGTGCTGGTCCCGATCTACCAGAGCGTCGCCTACCCTTACGAGGACGCGCGCGAGGCCGCGGAGATCTTCAGGGGCGAGAGACCGGGCTACACTTACGGCCGCTGGGACAACCCGACCGTCGAGGTCTTCGAGAAGCGCATGGCCGCCCTCGAGGGGGCCGAGGCGGCGATCGCGGCCGCCTCCGGAATGGCCGCGATCTTCATGCTGACCCACCACCTCGTGAAGGCCGGCGAGGAGATCGTCTCCTCCAACCGGGTCTACGGGGGCACCTTCGGCCTGTTCGACGTCGGCCTCCCGCGGATGGGTGCCAAGGTCAACTGGGTCACGACGCCCGAGTCCATCGACGCGTGGGCCGCGGCGATCACGCCGCGCACGCGGTTCCTGTTCGTGGAGAGCCCGAGCAATCCCGGGCTCTTCATCGGCGACATCCGCGCGCTCGCCGATCTGGCCCACTCCCACGGCATCCCCCTGGTCGTGGACAACACGATCTGCACTCCCGCCCTGCAGCGCCCCCTCGAGTTGGGCGCCGACATCGTCGTGCACTCCACGACGAAGTACATCTGCGGCAACGCGTCGGCCCTGGGAGGGATCATCATCGGGTCGAGGCAGCTGATCGAGGACGGGATCCGCAAGGGCCCGGTGCGCTACCTGGGCCCCTCGATGTCGCCGTTCAACGCCTGGCTCAACCTGCTCTCGCTCGAGCACCTGTCGCTGCGCATGGAGCGCCACTGCCGCAACGCGATGGCCCTCGCCCGGCGGCTCGAGCGGCACCCGCAGGTCGTCTCGGTCAACTACCCCGGGCTTCCGTCGAATCCGTACCACCGCCTGGTCGCTCCCCAGATGACGGGGTGCAGCTCGCTGATGTCCTTCGTGATCCGGGGCGACTACGACGACGCGGTCACCGTGATCGATGCCCTCGATCTCTGGACCCACGCGACGCACCTCGGTACCTGCAGGACGATCGTCACGCACCCCGCCTCGACCACTCACTCCGCGATGGGACCCGAGGAGCTGCGCAAGGCGGGCATACCGCCGACGCTGATCCGGGTGTCCGTCGGCATCGAGGACGAGGCCGACATCATCGAGGACATCGAGCAGGCACTGGCGAGGATCGGGGTCAAGACCGCCGGCCCGCGCTGAGCGTGCGCCCGTAAGGACCCTCGGCCGGGACGGAAGTTAGCCGGAACGCCCGCGGGGCCGGAGCGGTGCCTCGCGGTAAGCTCTTGCGCTATCCTCCCGGCATGCAGCGAAGCGCTCGTGCCCGCGGCAGGATCCTGACCGTCGCCCTCCTCTCCGCCGTCACCCTCGCCGCATTCTGGCCGGTGCTCCACCACGACTTCAACGAGTGCGACGACACCCAGTACGTCACGCGGAACGGCCACGTGAAGGGAGGCTTCACCGCCGGGAGCCTGCGCTGGGCCTTCACGTCGTTCTATGCCTCCAACTGGCATCCCCTCACGTGGCTGTCGCACATGCTCGACTGGAGGCTGTTCGGGTCCGCGGCCGGCGGGCACCATTTCACCAGCCTGCTCCTCCACCTGCTGAACACGTGTCTCCTCTTCCTGATCCTCGATCGGACGACGGGAGCGACGGGGCGCAGCGCCGTCGTCGCCGCGCTCTTCGCCGTGCACCCGCTCCACGTGGAATCGGTGGCGTGGGTCGCCGAGCGGAAGGACGTTCTGAGCACCCTGTTCTGGATGCTGGCGACGCTGGCGTACGTCCGCCGCGCCCGCGCGCCCCGGCCCGTGGATCGATGGGCGGTCGCGATCCTGTTCGCGCTCGGTCTCGCCGCGAAGCCGATGCTCGTCACGCTTCCCTTCGCGCTGCTTCTCCTGGACTACTGGCCGCTCGGCCGGTGGGGATGGGACGACTCGCGAAGGGCGCTCCCGCGGATTCCGCCCTCGCTCTTCCGGGAGAAGACTCCGCTCTTCCTCCTCTCGGCCGCGTCGTGCGCCGTCACCGTCGCGGCGCAGTACCGCGCCATCGCCTCCATCGAGCGCTACCCCGTCGCGGACCGCGTCGCGAACGCCCTCGTGTCGTACGTGGCCTACCTCGGCAAGACCCTCTGGCCCGCCGGTCTCGCGGTCTTCTACCCCCGCACCGAGCCGTTCGCGGCGTCGTGGAAGGTGGCCGCCGCGGCGCTGCTCCTCGCCCTCGCCACCGGGGCGGCATTCATGCTCCGGCGCACCCGGCCGTACGTGCTCTTCGGCTGGCTCTGGTACCTCGGAACGCTCGTGCCGGTCATCGGGCTCGTCCAGGTGGGAAGGCAGTCCATGGCGGACCGCTACACCTACGTTCCGCTGATCGGGATCTTCGTGATCGCGGTCTGGGGCGCGGCCGATGGTCTTCGCGCGCTGGCGCGCTCCGGCGCGTCTCGCCGGGGGGAGCGGGCTCCGGCGGCCCGGGATTCCGCTTCCATGCTCCTTCCCGCCGCGATCGTGCTCTTGCCCCTGATGGTCGCCACCCGCGCCCAGCTGGGTCACTGGCGCGACGCGGTTACCTTGTTCGAGCGGGCCGTCGGTGTGGCGGACAGCGGCGTCGCCCGCACGAATCTGGGCGAAGCCCTGCTCAATCGGGAGCGGAACGCCGAGGCGGCGGAGCAGTTTCGGGCGGCGCTGCGCCTCGACCCGTCCCTGAGCGAGGCCCACAACAGCCTCGGGCTCATTCTCGAGGGGGAGGGCCGTCCGGACGAGGCCCTGCAGCACTACGAGGAAGCCGTCCGTCTCCGGCCGGGCTACGGGGTCGCGCACAGGAATCTCGGGCGGCTCCTCGGGAGCCTCGGCCGCTTCGACGACGCCGTCGCTCACGACGAGCGGGCCGTCGAGATCGATCCGGGCGATGCGGAGGCGCACGCGAGCCTCGGCGTCGCGCTGGCCTCGAAGGGCCGCTTCGAGGAGGCCGCCTTGCACTACGAGGCCTCCCTCCTGATCGACCCGCGCTCGCCCGAGGTCCACAACAACCTCGGGAGCGCGCTCTTCCGGCTGGGGCGCGGCGACGACGCGTTCCGGCACTTCGCGGAGGCCGTCAGGCTGAGGCCCGGCTACGCCATCGCGCGATACAACCTGGCGACCGAGCTCTACGCGAGGGGCAGGCTCGCCGAGGCGTGGGAAGAGGTGCGGAGGGCGCGCGCGCTCGGTTTTTCTCCACCGCGACGCTTCATCGAGATGCTCGCCGCGAAGATGCCCGAGCCGGACTAGGCAGGAGACCGCCGCCGAGACGCCTACCGGATCGTGACGAGCAGGGCCCCGGCCATCGCCATCGCGACGGCGAGGATCCGCCGCGGCGTCATGGGCTCCTTCAGGAAGATCGCGGCCAGCACGAAGATGAAGATCGTCGAGAGCTGGTTCAGCACCGCCGCCACCGACGCCAGGGTGTACTTGTAGCCGGCGAGCCAGGCGGTCATGCTCACGTAGGCCCCGAGCACCGAGGCGGGAATGGCGACGGCCCAGACCCGGCTCGGACGGAAGATCGCCCGGGCGTCGCCCCGCCAGCGCGCCACGAGCATCAGGGGCAGGAGCCCCGCGACGCCGAAGGACATCCGCACCGTCGCGGCCCAGAGGACGGGAGCGGTCCCGAGGATCTCCTTGACCATGACGATGCCGCAGGCCGTGCAGAGCATGGCGACCGCGCCGAAGATCGTGCCGAGGACGACGTCCCGGCGGGTGCTCCCGGGCGCCGGACGGTCGGCGCTGCCCACGAGAATCGCGCTCACCACCAGTCCCGCCCCGATGAAGACCCGGGGTCCGATCCGCTCGCCGAGGAAGACGACCGACAGGCCGATCACGGCGGGGGAGTAGAGGGTGTCCACGACGGCGACGAGTCCCGCGCCGAGTCTCTCGAGCGCCAGGAAGAACAGCGTGTCGGCGAGCGAGATGCCGAGCACTCCCGAGGCGGCCAGCAGCAGCCAGTCCGAGCGCGGGCGGTCGGGGACGAGTGGCGCGCCCAGCAGAAGCAGGGTGAGCACGAGAAGGACAACGGTCACCGTGTTCTTGAACAGGTTGAGGGCGACCGCCGGGGTGCTCTCGCCGGTCTTCCGAAAGAGGATCACACCCACCGCCCAGGCCAGGGCGGCGGCCAGGGACAGGATCTCGCCCAGCAGGGGAACGCCCGTCATGGGTGGGCAGGTGTATCACACATCGGAGCCGATTCACCTTTCATCCCGGGGCCAACCGTCGTATATGGGTAGGACGGCTCATTCGGGCCCGTTCCCGGGCCGGGGGCGTAGCCGTGACGGGGGGGTGCCATGCCGCTGAGGATCCGTGTGGGTTCTTCGCTCGGGGAAACGCTGCGCAGCCGAGGAGCGTGGTTCCTGATGGCCGCGCTCGTGCTGTTCTCGTCGGCCGGAATGCCGGCGGCGCAAGAGGAGGTCACGAAGTACCTGGTGCACGTCCGGCTCTCGTCGCTCGACCGGGTCGCCGAGCTCGCGGCCGCGGGATTCGACGTCGCGGGGGTGAACAAGGCGGAGTTCACCGCGGGGGTCGTGGCCACCGACGAGGACCTGAAGCGCCTCCGGGACCTCGGCTTCGCGTACACGCTCGAGCGGACCAATAAGGACCCCGAGTCGATCCTGGCCCTCCAGGATTATACGGACCCGGTGGAGATGTCGGCTTTCCTGGACCAGGTCGTCGCGGCCTACCCGAACCTGGTGCAGAAGTTCGTCGTCGCCGGCCCGTTCTTCGACGGGCAGACCCAGTACGCCCTGAAGATCACCAAGGACGTCGGCCAGGACAACGGCCGGCCGTCCTTCGTTCTGGACTCCCAAGTCCACGCCCGCGAGGTGATGACGGCGGAGATCGCGAAGGACATGATCGAGTACCTGACCTCGCGCTACGCCACCGACCCGCAGGTCCAGCGCTGGGTGGACAACATCAACATCTACGTGGTCCCCAACCACAACCCCGACGGGGCGATGTACGTGTTCCAGCACGACAACATGTGGCGGAAGAACCGGCGCCCCGCCTGCCCGGTGGACATCAACCGCAACTACCCGTTCGCGTGGGGAAGCTGCAACGGCTCGAGCGGCGTCTGCACCGACGAGACCAATCGCGGCACGGAGCCGGGGTCGGAGCCCGAGACCCAGGGGATGCTGCAGCTCTTCTCGAGCACCCACTCGTTCTTCTCGCTCTCGTACCACTCGTACGGCGAATACCTGATGTACTCCTACGGCTGCACGAATCCGGACGAGATGACGGCGATGGACGAGGTCGCCGACAGTCTCAACGCCGTCCTGCAGAACGACAGCGGTCAGACTCCCTTCGCGGTGCCGTCCCAGACCGGCCCGATCTGGTCGTCGATCTACCAGGTGGACGGCGGAAGCATCGACTCGGACTACGCCCTGTACGGCACGTACGCGTACACGATCGAGGTCAATACCTCCTCCTTCCAGCCGGATTACGCCACGTGGCGCAACATCACCGTGCAGCGCCAGCGGACCGCCTGGCAGTTCTTCCTGAACCGGACCCTCGACGGCCCGCAGATCCGGGGCACGGTCACCGACCTGGCCTCGGGGCTGCCCGTGGCCGCCCGGACCGTCGTGCAGGAAGTGACCTACACCCACGGCGAGACGGCCCGGCGCGCGGATGCCAAGGGCCACTACTACTTCCTGGGGCGGAGCGGCCAGACCTACCACGTGACCTTCTCGTCCCCCGGTTACTGCACGATCACGCAGGCGGCCACCGTCGGTAGCGGGCCGGCGACGCTGGACGCGGCCATCGTCAAGCCGACTCCGCCCGGCCTCGTGACCGCGGTGGGAGCCGGCGACAACCAGATCGACGTGTCCTGGTCGCCGACGCTGAACGCCACCGAGTACCACATCCTGCGCTCCCTGAACTCGGGCGGCCCCTACGCGCAGGTCGGAACGGTCGCGGCGCCCACCACGGTCTTTCACGACACGGGAGTCTCGGGGACGGCGACGTATTACTACGTCGTCCACTCGCTGCAGCCGTGCGAATCGCTGAACTCCGCGGAGGCCGGCGCAAGCACGACCGGGGCCTGCTTCGTGGGACCGGCCTTCGCCGGCATCTTTTCCATCAGCAATCCCCAGACCTCGACGTGCTCGCTGAGCCTCTCCTGGACCGCGGCGGCGACGCGCTGCGGCGGGAGCGTGACCTACAAGGTCCACCGCAGCACGACGCCGTCGTTCACGCCGGACGGGAGCAACGTGATCGCTTCGGGGCTTGGGACGACCTCCTACACGGATCACGACGCCCTCGCGGACGGGACCACCTACTACTACGTCGTGCGGGCGGTGGACGCATCGAACGGCAGCGACGACGGGAACGTCAAGACCCTGAGCGGCAGTCCCACGGGCGAGACCGCCAGCGGGACGTGGACCGACGACGCCGGCGACACCGGGACGGCGGCGCTCGTGCTCTCGTCTCCGTGGACCGTGCTGCCGACGGGCGGTAAGACCGGTCCGAAGGTCTACGCGACGGGCACGTATGCGAACAACCTCTGCGCGGCGTTGACCACGCCGACGCTCTCGGTCCAGAGCAACGCCGTGCTGACCTTCGCCTCGAAGTACGACATCGAGACGAACTGGGACGCGGGGATCGTGGAAGTGGCCCAGGGCCCGACCTTCTCCACCTGGAGCCGGCTCACCACGGTGAACTACGCCGACGCGCTTCAGAACACCGGGAACGCCTGCGGCTTCCCCAAGAGCGTCACGGGCACGGTGTTCTCCCACTACTACACCCCCCCGACGTACCGCTCGCAGGGCTACACCGGTTCCCTAGCGGCCTACGCCGGGACCGACATCAAGCTGCGCTGGCGGATCTCGAGCGATCTCTCGGGGGCCGGGACGGGGTGGTGGGTGGACGACATCGCGGTGACGAACGTCGTGTTCCGGCAGGTGTGCGCTGCGGGGTCGGCGGCGAATCCGAAGGAAGCGAGCCCGGACGGATCCCCGATGACGGCATCGCGCGCCGCGACCGGGACGGGGGTCAACATGACCTACGCCCCCGGCTGCGGCACCCTCGAGAACGCGGTCTACTGGGGAACGTGGCCGATCGCGCCGTCGCCGAACTGGACGAACGCGGCGTGCTCTGTCGGCAACACCGGCCAGGCGTCGTTCGATCCGGGGGATCCGTCTCCCGGCGGAGGCCTCTTCTACTTCGTGATCGTGGGCCAGAACGCGACGAAGGAGGGGAGCTACGGCATGTTCTTCGACGGGGTCTCCCTCGCGGAGCGCCCCGAGGCCGTGGGGATCGGCGCCTGCGACAAGCCGCAGGACCTGACGGGAGTCTGCCCGTAACCCGGGGGAGGTCAGGGCTCGATTCTCGCCGCGAGACGAGGATCGAGCCCTGACCCCGTTCCGGCGTCCTCGGCTACTTCTTCCTCTTGTAGACGATCTCCATCGTCTTGAATTCCTTACCGTCCGGGGTCTTGTCGTACATCGCCGACTTCCAGGTGTCGTCGTCGATCGTCGTGTCCGTCCCGCGGACCGTCTTCGTCTTGCCGGTCATCGGGTCCGTCGACTTCGCGACCGAGGTGTAGGTTTTCGTCTTGGGGTTGTAGGTCCCTTCTCCGGTCATGATCCCCGTTGCCATGTTGTCGATCCACGTGAAGACGAACTTCTTCCTCGCGTTGTCGAAGCCGGTGAGGCCGCGCCCCTCGAACGGCATCCCGTTGAAGGTGCTCTTCGTCGTGTCCTCGAGATAGCGGCCGCCCAGGATCATCCGGGCCTCGGACGTGCCGTCCGAGACCTGCGGCGGCGCGCCGGGGGCCATCCACATCGTCACGTGCATCGTCCAGGAGCCCTCCCTCCGGGCGAGCACCTTGTGCTCCTCGCCGGGGGCCGCGAAGGCGCTCCACTTCTCCATCATCGCCTTCTCTTCGGGACTCATGGCGGGAGGCTTCTGCGCCTCCTCAGCGGCGAGCGCCGGGAGGGGTGTGAGACACGCGATCGCGACGACCAGAGCGCCGCCGAGCATCCGGAATCGCATTCTGGGTTCCATCGGACACCTCCAGGAAAAACCTCTCAGCCCAGCTTCGCAAGCCGGGCCTTGAGGGCCTCGATGCCGCGGGGGGACACCTGCGCCTTCGGCAAGCCTTGCGCGTAGCGCAGCGCCTCTTGCAGCGCCGCCCGCGCCGCCTCCTTGTCTCCTTTCTTCTCGAGGATCCCGGCCTTCGTCGTGTAGAGCCGGATCTTGCGCGGGCCGTACACCAGCTTCAGGGCGCGGTCGGCCGCGGCGAGGGCCTCGTCGAAGCGGCCCACCTCGCCGTAGGCGATGGCGAGCCGGGCCGGCGGGTTGTAGTCGCCCGGGAGGTCCTTCTCGGACCGCTCCAGGATCGGGATCGCGTGCGAGGGATCCCCGGCCTCGATCGACGCGGCGAGCCGGAAGGAATCGAAGACGGCCCGGGCTTGAGCGCTCGGCGCGCGGGCGGCCTCCGCATCGAGGAACGCGAGCCATTCCGTGGCGGTCGCCTTCGCGCCGGCCTCGTCGCCCGCCTCCTTTCTCGCGTCGACCAGGACCGAGTACAGGCCGGCGCGGTCGTCCGCGGGCATCTCGATCCGCGGCTCGCCGACGGCGGAACGGACCGCCGCCTCGAATTCCGCGACGGCCGGCTTCTTCTCCGGCCCCTCGAGGGCCGCGGCGCAATCGAGCCCGGCCATGGCCACGTTCGCGTAGTGCGGCGTCCTCTCCCTCGGCAGCTCGGCGCGGGCGGTCTCGACGCATTCCTTCGCCGAAGCCGGCGCGGAGAGAAGGCCGAGCAGCGAATCCACCGCGCGGTCCCGGCCGGGCCACTCGGCCGGCGCCTTGGCGATCGCGTCCTTGTACGCCGCGGCCGCCTCGGCCTTCTTGCCCGCGCCGAGCAGCCGGTCCGCCGCGGCCAGGACAGCATCGGCGCCGCTCCCCCTGCCCAGCATCGCACGCTCCCCGTCGTCGAAGAGCTTCTCGAGCTGCCGGACCGTGGCGCTGCCGACCCAGCGCAGGATCGCCTGCTCGCCCTCGGGCTCGATCACGAGCATCGTGGGGTAGGCCTCGATCGGGTACTTCTCGAGGAACGTGGCGTTACGTTCTTTCTCGGTATCGATGGACAGCCAGACGAACCGCCCGGCCTGCCTCTCGAGCGCGCGGTCGGTGAACACGAACGCGCGCATCGACTGGCAGCTGTGTCACCACGGGGCCCAGGCCTCGACGAAGATCGGCAGCTTCCGGGACTTCGCCTCGCCGAGAGCGCGCGCGTAATCGTCCGCGATGAAGGGAAGGATCTCGGCGCGTTTCGCGGCCGGAGGGCCCGCGCAGGACCCGGCGAGCACGCCGGCGGAGGCGATCGCCAGGCTGGCGGCAACGGTGTGGGCGAGTCGCAACACTACCTCCTCTCCGCGGCCGTGACGGCCGCGGACCGTGAGATCCGGAACGCCGGAATCATCCCACGGATCGGACCGGCGGGCGAGGGGACCGGGTCCTTTCGCGTGAGGTAGCCGGTCCCCGC
Organism: Acidobacteriota bacterium; assembly: GCA_041494445.1. GTDB lineage: Bacteria > Acidobacteriota > Polarisedimenticolia > Polarisedimenticolales > JAIQFR01 > JAIQFR01. The sequence continues at coordinate 39,330 of JBGQAU010000012.1, forward strand.
TCCCCGGTCACTTCTCGGCGTAGTGCGTCGCCCCCGCCCAGTCCACGAGGACCGCCGGCTCGTTCCACACGACCCACGCGTCGTGCCCCGCGGGCAGGTAGGAGACGTCGCCGGCCTGCATGTCCATCTCGCGGCCGTCCGACATGACGACGTGGAGTCGGCCGGAGGCCAGGTACTGGAAGTGCGGCGCCTCGCACCAGTCCGTCTTCGCGATCGGCTTGACGTGCTTCGACCACTTCCAGCCCGGCTCGAGGGTGAACCGCCCGACCACTCCGCCGTTGATCTTCACGATCTCCGCCTTCCCCTTCTCGAAGCTGCGAACCTCGTCCGGGGAACCGAAACCCCTGTGCTCGACCTTGCTCATGTCCGTCTCCTCATGCGCGCCCGGAGTTGGTAACTGGACGCGATAGAGGACAGTTTATATCCATAATTAGTTCCTGTCGAGCCCGCCACGGTGACCGGCGGCTCGGGGGCACCATGGAGTCAGCCGGCGAGGTCGAGCTGGACGCTCAGGCGCGGTTTCGGGACCATTCCCAGGCGAGCGGCGCGTGCCGTCCTGCCCCTTCCCCAACCTATAATCGCCGCGGGTCCTACTCTCCCGGGAGCCAGCCATGAGCGAACCGACAGCCGAGAGCCTCGTCGCGAGGGTCGAGCGTCTCGAGCACGAAAACCGCCGCCTCAAGAGAATCGCGCTGGCCGCGGCGGTCCTCGCGTCCGCCGGGCTCGTGCTCGCGCCGTCCGCGCCGAAGAAGGAGCCTCCGAAAGTCCTGAAGGCCCGCGAGGTGCAGGTCGTCGACGACCAGGGCGTGGCGCGCATCTCGATGAAGATCGAGGCGAACGGCGACCCGGCGTTGAGCATCACGGGCACCCAGGGAAGCGGGGTCCGTCTGGCGCTGGCCCAGGACCGGCCGGTCCTCTCGCTCAGCGACGAGAACCGGGTGCGGGCCACCCTGGAGATCGGCAAGGACGAGGCGGCCCTCGACCTCGACGACGCGGAAGGAAGACGAACCGCGAGGCTGGAGGCGGGAAACTCGGCCGGGCTCGTCGTCGGCGACGCGAAGTCCGCGGGGGCCGAGGCGTCCTTGATCCTGGGCGAGAAGGGCCCGTCCCTCGCCCTCTCGTCTCCCGGCGACGCGGGCGACGCGTCGATCACGCTGCAGGCCGCGCCGGATTCCGGGCCCCTCGTCGCCGCGAGCAAGGGGCTGGCGGCGGCGAGGCTCGAGGTCTCGCGCGATGGGGATCCCAGCGTGACCATCTCCGACGCCGAGGGGCGCGATCGCGCCGTGCTCGGCGTCACCAAGCTCGAGGTCGAGAGGAAGAAGAGGGGGAAGGCGATCGAGAAGAAGAGGACCGACCCCTCGTCGCTGGTCCTCTTCGACCCCGACGAGACCGTCGTCTGGAAGGCCCCTTGAGCCGGCAAACCCGGCCCCCCGCCGGCACGTAAACATTCACGGTCCCGGTTTCGGCGCTCGCTGGAAGAGCCCGCGCCCGGGGCCGGAGGAACGCCATGCGAAGAGCCGCCGCCGTCGCCGCCGTCCTGTTCCTGCTGGTCCCCGCCGCCGCGCTCGCCCAGGAGACCGATCCGTACCTGTGGCTCGAGGAGATCGACGGCGCCAAGGCCGTCGCCTGGGTCAAGGAGCAGAACGCGAAATCGCAGGGCGAGCTCGAGGCCGTGCCGCAGTACAAGCCGATCTTCGCGAGGAGCCTCGAGATCTACGATTCCAACGCGCGCATCCCGTTCCCCAGCGTCAAGGGCCGCTTCGTCTACAACTTCTGGCAGGACAAGGCGCACGAGCGGGGGATCTGGCGGCGGACGACGCTCGCCTCCTATCGCTCCCCCGAGCCCGCGTGGGAGACCGTGCTCGACCTCGACGCGCTCTCCAAGGCCGAAAACGAGACCTGGGTGTTCAAGGGCGCGGACTGCCTGTCGCCGGAGTACCGGCACTGCATGATCAATCTCTCCCGCGGCGGCGGCGACGCGGTCGTGGAGCGGGAGTTCGACACCGCGGCCAAGACCTTCGTGGACGGCGGCTTCTCCCTCAAGGAGGCCAAGAGCGGCGCGAGCTTCCGGGACGCCGACACGCTCTGGGTGGCGACCGACTTCGGCGCCGGCTCCCTGACCTCGTCCGGTTACCCCCGCATCGTCAAGCTCTGGAAGCGAGGCACGCCGCTCTCCCTAGCCCGGACGGTCCTCGAGGCGAAGCAGGAGGACGTCGGCGCCGGGGGCTTCAGCATCTTCAACCCGGAGGGGCGCTACGACGTCGTCGTTCAGGACCTCACCGCCTTCACCGCGCGGATCTACGTCGTCCTCGACAATCGCCTGGTGCGCCTGGCGATCCCCGAGGATGCCTCCTTCAAGGGGATCTTCCGCGACCACGCGATCTTCTCTCTGAGGACCGACTGGAAGGCGGGCGCCGCCACCTATCGCCAGGGAGCCCTCCTGGCCGCCCGGCTCGACGACCTCCTGCAAGACAGGAACGTCTTCACGGTGCTCTTCGAGCCCGGGGATCGCGTCTCCCTGGACGAGGTCGCGAGCACGCGCGACCGGCTCCTGATGGGGACGCTCGACAACGTGCGCGGCAAGCTCTACCGGCTGGCGTTCTCGAACGGGGCGTGGAGCCGGGAAGAGGTCCCGCTGCCGGGGCAGGGGACGGTCGGCGTCTCGGCCGCGAGCGACGAGGCCGACCTGTTCTTCTTCACCTACCAGGATTTCCTGACCCCGTCCTCGCTCTTCCTCATGGACGGCGGGAAGGCGGAGAAGGTGAAGTCGCTCCCCGCGTTCTTCAATGCGGACGGGATGAGCATCGAGCAGCACGAGGCGGCGTCGAAGGACGGCACCAGGATCCCCTACTTCGTCGTCACGCCGAAGGGGTACAAGGCGGACGGCAACGCTCCCACCCTGCTCTACGCCTACGGCGGCTTCGAGGCGTCCATGGTGCCGACCTACAGCGGCACCCGGGGCGCCGCGTGGCTCGAGCGCGGGGGCGTCTTCGTCCTCGCCAACATCCGCGGCGGCGGCGAGTTCGGCCCCCGCTGGCACGTCGCGGGGATGAGGGAGAACCGGATCAGGACGCACGAGGACCTGGTCGCGGTGGCCGAGGACCTCGTGGCGCGCAAGATCACGACCTCGCGCCACCTCGGCGTCGAGGGCGGCTCGAACGGCGGCCTCCTGGTCGGCACCGCGTTCACGCTGCGCCCCGACCTGTTCCACGCGGTGGTCTGCCAGGTCCCGCTGCTGGACATGCGGCGGTACTCGAAGCTCCTGGCCGGCGCGAGCTGGATGGAGGAGTACGGCGACCCCGACAAGCCGGAGGACTGGGCGTACATGAAGACCTGGTCGCCGTACCAGCTCGTCACGAAGGACGCGAAATACCCCAAGGTGTTCTTCTGGACGACGACCCGCGACGACCGCGTCCACCCCGCCCACGCGCGCAAGATGGTCGCCAAGATGCTCGACATGGGCCACCCGGTGCTCTACTTCGAGAACATCGAGGGCGGCCACGGCACCGGCGCCGTGAACAAGCAGCGCGCGACGACGACCGCGCTAGAGTACGCGTATCTGTGGGAGACGTTGAGGTAGGGGGAAGCGCCGCGGTCGACGACGGACGGTGCCGCCTCGTTCCGTGCTCGCAACGAGAGCGCGCCAGGGAAATTGACCGCGTTCCTCCGGCATCGTAGTTTCCTCGCCGGCCTCCCCGAGGAGTAGTGGCAAGCCGACGCCTGGGCTGCCGGCACTTGCTGCCCGCCTGGTCATCTGCGGCACGGACAGCCCTGCCGGAAGACCTATCGTTGATCCCGGAGTCGAGGCGCTCGCGAGCTTGACGGCGACGCGATTGGAAGTACAATTCCAATCGAACTTGCTCCCCGTCCGACACGCCGGAAGGCCTCGGACGGGGTTATTCGTCTCGGGGGGCAACGATGCCCCCTGAACCCCATGACAAGCGTGCCGTGGCCTTCGTGGACGGGCAGAACCGCTGGATCAAGGTCGCGAGCGCCTTTCCCTCGAGCCCGACGAGCATCAATCGCCGGGGAATCGAGAGGACGGACTGGATCCGGATCGATCGCGCGACATACGATGCCTGCCTCGACCGGCGCGACTACCGGCCGAAGTGACTGGGGACGCCGGACGGGTCTTGGCAGCGTCGCGGGAAAGCGTTCACCCGCCGGCGAACTCGTCCAGCGAGACCGCCAGCTTCGGGAACGCCGCGAGGATCTCCGCGTCCGAGGTCACGAGCGGCACGCCGAGCTGCTCCGCGAGCGCCACGAACTCGCAATCGTAGGCCGAGCACCGGGACGACGCCGCGAGTCCCAGGACCCGCTCGGACTCCACGAGGTACTCCTCGACGTCGCCGGACCGCTGGCGGTAGGCCGCGTCCATTCGGTGACGCGCGCCGAGCCCGCGTCGAGGGCTTCCTCTTACCAATTAGTAAATAGTCGGAAAACGGAAATCGATTTGACGCTCCCGCCAGGACGCATAAAGTTTACAGTTCGGTAAATACGTTGTCAAGCGAACTAATAATTTCTTTACCGGTCAAGAAAGTCGGATCCCGGTTACAATGGCGCCCATGGAAACCGACGAACCCAGATCTCCCCGCAAGAGGTCCTCCCCGGAGAGCAGCCTCCCGCTGCACATCCGGATCGCCAATCGCCGGCAGGCCCTCAAAATGACCGGACAAGACCTGGCCGAGCGCGCTCGCGTCTCCGCCTCGTACATCTCGTTGATCGAGAACGGCGTGAAGGTGCCGAGCGAGGAGGTCGCGGAGGCGATCGCGAGGGCGCTCGGGGACGACCCCGAGCTGTACCGTGCCTGGGCCCAATCGGGCCGGATCGGGGACCTCGAGGGGGCGTGGGCACGCCTCCACCGGGCGAGGCGGTTCGCCAGCAGTCCGGCGCTGCGCCGGCGGCTCAGGAGCGGGGAGGACCTCGAAGGATGGGCTTCGTCGCTCCACGCCAACGAGGCCGCGGCGCCCCTGGAACCGGCCGAGGAAACCCGCGCGTTCGAAGCGGACCTGCTGGACGCGCCGCCGGCGGCATCCAGCCTCTCGCTCCTGGCCGAGGCGCCGGCCGAGCTGAGCCGTCTGGCGGCTCTCACGCCTCGACCCGATTCGAGCCTCATCGAGGTGCCGGTCCTGCGCGAATGCGCCGATCCGGGCGACGGAACGATCCCGTCGAACCTGATCGTGGACGTCCTGCGGCTCGACCCCCGAGTTTTCGGCCGCGAGGAGCCCCTGCGCCCGTTCGCCTATTGCCCCCGGTACGAGGCGATCGCGCGCGTCCGCGACCTGTTCCGCCCCGGCGATTGGGTCGTGCTCGATTCGCGCCCCCGGGAGCTGTCGGCCGATCGCGTCCACGCCGTGCGGTTCAGGGAGAGGGTCATCCTGAGCCGCGTGATCGCCAAGCGGGACTCGCTGCTCCTCCTTCCGACCGAGGGGCGCAGCGACGTCGAAGTGCTGGACCTCTCCCCCGGGGAGCCCGCGGAGCGGCTCATCGCAGGAAGCCTGCTGGTGACGATCCGGGGGGAAAGTTAAGAAAACGGCTCGGCCACCCTGCCGTTCCCCCTCCCGGAGCGTCGCGACGGCCCGCGGACGAGAAGTCCGCTGTCCCCCCGACTCCGGCCATTAAGGACCGGTATAAGTGGCATTGTGACCGTATATATGATCTTCTGTGCTGGAGTGGACCTTCCATTCGAGTGATTGGAGTGCCTTGATGATAAGAACGAAAAGGACGCTTTTCCTGGGCGCGTTGCTGCTAACTCTGGCCTGGGGAATCGCCATGGCTCAGGAAGATGCGCCTTTGGAGCCGCCGCGGGGGCCGGATTACGTGAGCGAGCCGGTAGTGCCCGTGATCACGCCGGCCGTCATGGACCTGCCCGACTGGCAACCGGATTCCACCCTGTTCAGGCTGGAGATGAAGAGGCCCGACGACTTCGGCTTCATCCCGATCGAGTACCCGATCAAGCCCCAAGTGGACCCCCTGGTGGAGCTGCAGCAGCTCGCTGGCCCCCGGGCGCCCGACGCGTTCGGCACGCTCCTGCACAACTACGCGGGCCAGACCTCGAACGCGTCGCCTCCGGATGACAACGGCGACGTCGGCCTCAGCCACTTCGTCCAGACGGTGAACCAGGCGCGCTCCACGGTGCAAATCCTGAACAAGGACACCGGAGCCGTGCTGAAGACCTTCACCATGCAAACCCTGGCGAGCTCCTCCCCCTGCAACAGCGGCTACTGCGACCCCGTGACCGTGTACGATCGGGTGGCGAACCGCTGGCTCATCAGCGAGCTGCCGAGCAGCGGAGGCAACGTCTGCGTCTACGTCTCGACGACGAGCGACCCGACGGGCACGTGGTACGCGTACACCTTCCCCACGGAGAGCAGCCTCACGGACTATCCCAAGTACGGAGTCTGGCCGCAGTACGGGAACGGCGGGTCCTACATCATGGGCGCGAACGCCGGATCGGGGACCTACCGCGACATCTTCGCGTTCGACCGGGCCAAGATGCTCGCGGGGCAGCCGACCACGTTCCAGAAGTTCACCGTTCCCGGTCTGCCGAACTCCGGCTTGCAGGTCGTGCTTCCGTCCGGCATGGAGGGGCTCACGCCTCCGCCCGACGGGGAGCCCGCGATCTTCGCGCGACCGCGGGACGACGAGGCCCAGACCGGCGCCAGCACGCCGACGTACGATTTCCTGGACATGTTCTCGCTCAAGATCGACTGGAGCACGCCCGCCAACTCCAAGCTGACCCAGCTCACGCCCATCCAGATCGGAGACTACGACATGACGCTGTGCGGCATGGGGGGCGTCTGGAACTGCATCCCCCAGCCCGGCACCACCCAGAAGATCCATCCGATCCGGGAGCCGCTCCACTTCCCGCTCCACTACAGGAACTTCCCCGACCACCAGACGCTGGTCGGGACGTTCCCGGAGGACGTGGACGGGACCGACCACGCGGCCCAGCGGTGGTTCGAGCTCCGCAAGACCGGGTCGGGCGCGTGGACCCTCTACCAGGAAGGGGTCGTGGGAGGTGAAGCGGGAGTGCACCGCTTCCAGGGCTCGATCTCCATCGACAGCGCGGGCAACATCGCCCTCGGGTACACCCGCAGCGGAGGCTCGGCGCCCTACTACCCGTCGATCTACTACAGGGGGCGCATGGTGACGGACCCGCTGGGCACGATGCCCCAGGGCGAGTACGTCATCCAGGACGCCACGACCTCCAAGACGAACAACGAGCGCTGGGGCGACTACTGCGCCATGCACGTGGATCCCGGGAACGACTGCACCTTCTGGTTCACCACGGAATACGGCGGGTCGGGCCAGACCCGGGTCGCGGCGATGCGGTTCGACAACTGCGGCTGCCTCTGGTACCCGGAGGCCCCGATCGCATCGGCGTCGGTTCCCCAGGACAATCGAATCGACCTGAGCTGGAACGATTCGGCCACCGCCTCGATCACCCAGTACTTCGTTTACCGCTCCATGACCGCGGGAGGCCCGTACACCGAGATCGCCACCGTGGCGGATACCAGCCCGGGGGTCGGCGACGGGTCCCCGTACACGTACCACGACGACACGGTCAGCGGAGGCACGCAGTACTCCTACGTGGTGAAGTCGAATGACAGCGTCCGGTGCACGTCGCCGGTCTCCAACGAGGTCAACGGCCTCGCCACCGGGGTGTGCCGGCTCGCCCCG
>JBGQAU010000148.1:0-2398 GCA_041494445.1 Acidobacteriota bacterium
CCCTCACATGAGGCTCAGGATCACGCATTTCAGGTAACGGCTTTCCGGGAACCCCAGCCTGACCGGGTGATCCGGCGACTGAGTCCGCGTCTCCACCACGCGAAACACTCGGCCCACGTCCGCGGCGGCACCGGCCAGGAGATCGATGAGGTCCGGCTCGCTCATGTGGTAGGAGCACGAGGAGCTCGCGAGGATCCCGCCCGGACGGAGGAGCCGCATCGCCCGGAGATTGACTTCCTTGTAGCCCCGCCGGGCCTCCGGGACGTCGGCCCGGCTCTTGGCGAACGCGGGCGGATCCAGCATGATCAGGTCGTAGGTCTCGCCGCGCCGATCGCGGTCTCGAAGCTCGTCGAACGCATTGCCCGCGGCGAATCGCACGCCGCCCACCCCGTTCAGCCGCGCATTGGCCTCTCCCCTGCTCACCGCGTCCCGGGAAACGTCGATCGCCTCCACCTCCCCGCCTCGCTGGGCCGCGTGCAGCGCGAAAAGCCCCTGATAGCAGAACACGTCCAGGGTCCTGCCGCCCGCGTGCGCCGCGACGGCGATCCGGTTCTCGCGCTGATCGAGATAGGCCCCTGTCTTCTGCCCCCGGAAGCAGTCCACCACGTAACGGACCGAGCCCTCGCGCACTTCGATCTCGGGCGGGGTCGTTCCGCGGACCTGCCGGACCTCCCGCGGCAGCCCTTCCAGCGCGCGCACGGACGGATCGTTCCGCGCGAGCACCGAATCGATGGCCATCCGGTCCAGGAGGAGGTCGAGCACCGTGTCGAGGAGGCGTTCGGCCCCCAGGGTGAGGGCCTGCACCACGAGGTGCTTGCCGTAGAGGTCCGCCACCAGGCCGGGGAACCCGTCGCTCTCGCCGAAGATCAGCCTGCGCGCGGTGCAGTCCCTTACGAATCGCTCGCGATGCCGGAGCGCCGCGTCGAGCCTTAGCCCCCAGAAGGCCTGGTCGGGCGGCTCGTCCTCGCGGCGGACTGCGCGCAGCGCGATCTTCGAGGTGGCGGAGTAGAAAGCGTATCCGAAGGGCTCGCCGCGCGGCGACAGGACGCGCACCAGATCGCCGTGCCCGGTGCCGGCGGAGATCGCCACGTCGTCCCGGAACACCCAAGGGTGACCCCCCGCCAGGCGCCGGACCCCCCTGGGGCCGACACGGACCTCGCTGGCGCGCCCGCTTCTCACCGCGGCCTCGCTGCCTTCCCCGACACGCAAGTGGACGCGAGCCGCCGGAGCCCCTCGAGCGCTCCGGCGTGCTTGGCGTCGAGACTCAGCGCCCAGCGGTACGCGTCCTCCGCCGCTCCCCTCTGGCCGAGGGCGGCGAGCGAGTCGCCGAGCAAGGAGCGAGCCTCGGGGAGCCTGGGCACGGCATCGGCGGTCTCTCGGAATCTCTCGACCGCTTCCCGGACGCGTCCGGCCGCGAGGTGGAGCCGACCGAGGCGGAGAGGCGCCCAGGGGTTCCACGGCTCGCGCGAGGCGAGGCGCTCGAGGACGCGCCGCGCGTCGCCCGGGCGATGCATCCTTTCAAGGAGCGCCGCCTCCGCCAGGTCCAGCGCGTGACAGTCGCCGATCCTGAGGCGCTGCTCGCGGAGGTCGGCCAGTCCGTAGGCATTCCGCGGGGCCTGGCGAGAAACGAGGCGGCCGATGCGCTCGACCGCGGCCCGTGGCGCGGCATCCCTCTCGCGAACGTAGACCACGTCCCTTCCTCCCGCGCGCCAGGCTGATTCGTCGAGCCCGTGGCGCCGCTTCCAGTTTTCCCACAGAGCGGTTCCGGGGAAGACGGCGAGCGACGACACGACCGCCCCGTGCGGGCGGATTCGCCGGAGGAGCGCCTCGGTGGCGGCGATGTCCTCCTCCTCCTCTCCCTCGATCCCGGTGATCAGGTAGACCGAGAACTCGATACCGGCCCGCCGCGTGTCAGCCGCCGCCCTCTCGATCTCAGCGACGTCGATTCCTTTCGCCAGTCGCTCCAGCATTCTGGGAGAGCCCGATTCGACGCCGTACTGGATGTGGACGCACCCGGCCCGGCGCATCGCGACCAGGCGCTCTTCGTCCACCGCGTTGACTCGCGACTGACAGTCCCAAAGAAAGCCGAGTCGCTCGTCGCTCATCCGCCGGCACATCTCGAAGACCCGGCCCCGGTCCACCGAGAAGGTGTCGTCCCGGAAGGATACCTCGAGGAGCCCGTACTCCTCGCGGAGCCCGCGCAGCTCCCGCAACACGTGGTCCACCGACCGGAAACGTATGCGGCTTCCCCAGAACCGGGGAGTGCTGCAGAACGCGCACCGCCCGGGACAGCCTCGGCTCGTGACCAGGACCATGAACTGGGTGCGGGGATCGACACCGTATCCCCGGAAACCCTCGAAGGGGAACGGAAGTCGGTCGAGGTCCTCGATCGGCTCGG
>JBGQAU010000119.1:0-5992 GCA_041494445.1 Acidobacteriota bacterium
CGGAATGCTCGTGGACGCGTTCAACGAGATGGCCGCGCAGCTCCAGGAGAGCCGCGAGGTGGCCACCCGTTCCACCGCCGACCTCCGTCGCTCGAACCGTGCCCTGGACGAGCGGCGGCGGTACATCGAGACCCTGGTCGCGAACCTGTCCACGGCGGTCGTGTCCTTGGATCGAGACGGCCGGGTGACCACCTCCAACCCCGCGTCCCGGGACATCCTCGGGCTCGAGCTCGCCGCCGGGGACGAGTTCCGCGCGCGACTCGGTGAGCCGGGGCTCGAGCCGCTGCGCGGTCTGATGGAGGCGGTCGCCCGGCGGGATGGCGAGAGCCTCCGGCAAGACCTCGACCTCGCCCGAGACGGGAAGAGCCTGTCGGTATCGGTGCAGATCGCGCCGCTCCGCGGCGGGCAGGGGGAGGACTTGGGGACGCTGGTCATGGTCGAGGACCTGACCGAGTTGGTGCGGGCGCAGCGCGCCGCCGCTTGGCGTGAGGTCGCTCGCAGGATCGCCCATGAGATCAAGAACCCGCTGACGCCGATTCAGCTCGCCGCGCAGCGGTTGCGCAAGAAGTTCCAGGAGGGAGCGCCTGACCTGTCGGAGGTGGTCAGGGACGCCACCGAGACCGTCGAGCGGGAGGTGGGGGCGCTCAAGAGCCTCGTGGACGAGTTCTCGCGCTTCGCGAGGATGCCCGACCCGGCCCCGCGGCCGGTGGACTTCCGTGCGATCATCGACGCGGTACTGGCGCTCTACCGCGGCGTTCAGGGAGTGCGCTGGGAAGTCGAGACGTCGCGCGACCTCGGGTTCGTGTGCGTGGATGGGGAGCAGATGCGGCGCGCGCTGATCAACCTCATCGACAACGCGCTGACGGCCATGGGCGGGAGTGGAACGGTCCGCGTCACGGCCCGTGGGTACGCCGGTCCCGGGTCGTTGCGCGTCGAAGTGGCCGACACGGGGCCCGGCATCCCGCCCGGCGACCGCGACCGGCTGTTCCTGCCGAACTTCTCCACGAAGCGGCGGGGGACCGGGCTCGGGCTCGCGATCGTTCACCGCGTGGTGACGGACCACGGGGGGAGCATCCGCGTGGAGGACAACCGGCCCCGCGGGGCCAGGTTCGTGATCGAGATCCCGGGCTGAGGAGCGGCGTGGACAAAGAGAGGATCCTCGTGGTGGACGACGAGCCGGGCGTCCGCACGGTGCTCGAGGCGATTCTTCGGGACGAGGGATATTCGGTGGTTTCGGCGGGGTCCGGCGAGGAGGGGCTCGAAGCGTTCGGCGCGGACCGGTTCGACGCCGTGCTGCTCGACGTCTGGCTCCCCGGGATCGACGGCCTCGAGACCCTCGTCCGTCTGCGGGAGCTTCGGCACGACGCCGAGGTGGTGATGATCTCCGGCCATGGGAACATCGAGACCGCGGTCCGCGCCACCAAGCTCGGGGCGTTCGACTTTGTCGAGAAGCCGCTCTCCCTCGAAAAGACGCTCCTCGTGCTCAGGAACGCGCTTCGGCAACGGAGACTGGAGCAGCGGAACCGTCGCCTTCTCGAGCAGCTCGTCCTCGATACGGAAGTTCTCGGCGTGAGCCCCGCGGTCGCGCAGCTGCGCGCGGACGTCGCGGCGGCTGCGGGGACGGAGGCGCCGGTCCTCGTCTGCGGAGAGCGCGGTTGCGGCCGGGAGACCGTGGCCCGGCGGATCCATTCGGGAGGCCCGCGGGCAGGGGAGGCGTTCGTCCACGTTCCCTGCGCCGCCCTGGACGCCGAGGCGGCCGATGAGGCACTCTTCGGCGCGGCGGGGAGTGCCGGGCGGATCGCGCTTGCCGATCGCGGGACCCTCTTCCTCGAGGACGTGGAGCGGCTGGACCGGGCGCTGCAGGCGAGGCTGGCTCCGCGAGTGGACGCGCGACCCGCGCTGGGACCGGACGTCCGCTGGCTCGCCAGCACCGGTCCGGACCCGTTCGAGGTCGAGCCGTCCCTGCGCGAGCGGCTCGACGTGGTCCGGATTCGGGTGCCGGCGCTCCGCGATCGTCGCGAGGATGTCCCGCTGCTCGCGGAGCGCTACATGCTCGGCCTCGCCAGGGAGTACGGGCGACCCGCGAAACGTTTCGCGCCGCGGTGCCTCGCGGCGCTCACGAGCTGGGCCTGGCCCGGAAACGTGCGGGAGCTGCGAAACCTGGTGGAGCGGTTGCTCCTGCTGGCGCCGGGCGAGGTCGTGGAGGTCGCGGACCTGCCGGAGGACCTCGGAGGATCGGGGATGCCCTCCGAGGACCTTTACCGGGAGTTCGGCAGCCTCGCGCAAGGGCTCGAGGCCTTCGAGCGTTACGCCATTCGTCGCGCCCTCGTCGACTCGCAGGGGGATCCGGCGGCCGCCGCGAGAAGGCTCGGGATCCCTGTCGGCGATCTCGGACGCAGGATGAAGGACCTCGGGATCGCGCGGTCTCAGTGACGCCGGTCGGGTGGCTGCCCCCGGTCGGACGGGGCGGCACCGCGCGGCTTCCGGGCGACGGCCCAGGTCGTGACCGCCAGCAGCGTGCCGACCGTCAGCAGAGCCAGAGTCGCGACGAGCGGAGCGACGACCAGGCGGACGTCGCTCCCCGAGGGGTGCAACGGAACTGGGACGCCCGCCGCGATCCTACCCAGCAGGGCCGCCGCGACGCAGGTGAGCCGCTCGAGACCGTCGAGGACGCGCGAGCCCCCCTCGAGGTCCAGCCGGGACACTAGCCGCCAGGGCTCCGCCCCGGGAGCGAAGCCGAGCAGGCGCACCGCGAGCGCCCCTCCCACGGAGCCGACGGCGAGAAGCCCGGCCAGCCTGAGGCCGCGACGCCGCGCGAGCGAGGCCTTCAAAGGCGGAGCCGCCGGCAGCGCCGCCATGACGAGCCGGGAGAACTCGTCGTCCACCGAGACCGCGTCGCCCAGTCCGTCGAGCGCCTCGTGGAGCCGCCGCTCGCGGGCGAGGACGATCTTGCAAGCGGTGCAGCCCCCGAGGTGATCGGCCACGCCGAGGGCTTCCTCGGGGTCCGCCTCGCCTTCGGCGAATCTCGACAACAGGGGTCGGAGCCTCTCGCAGGTCTTCACGTCACAGCCCTCGGTCCAGAACATCGGAGAGCTGGCTCTTGAGCATCTCTCTCGCCCGGAAGATCCGATTCTTGACCGTCCCGATCGGCAGCCGGGTGATCCGTGCGATCTCGTCGTAGCGACAGTGCTGCTTGTGCCGCAGGAGGATGAGTTGCCGGTACGCCACCGGGAGGGCGGCGATGGCGGCGTCGAGCCTCCCCTCGATTTCGCGCAGGCGGAGCACTTCGTGGGGCGTCGGGTCATGCCCGCAGAGGCCGGACTCCGCGGGCATCCGATCACCGTCTCCCTGCGCCGGCTCGATAGCGTACGTTCGGAGCTGTTTCCTTCTCATGTGGTCGATGGCGCAGTTCGAGGCGATCCGATAGAGCCACGTCGTGAAGCGGTACCGGGGGTCGAACGATGCGAGGGAGACGTAGACTTTGATGAAGACTTCCTGGGCGAGGTCCATGGCCCCGTCCCGGAGTCCCGTGAGTCGGTGGAGATAGTTGAGCAGCGGCTTCTGGTGCCGGCGAACAAGCGCCTCGAAGGCCTCCCGCCGTCCCTCGAGGGCGAGATCGACGAGGACCTCGTCCGGCCTCGACTCCTCGATCCCTCTTTCGGTGGCGCCTTTCGTGCCGACTGTCCTGACCGTGGATCTCAACGCGGGTCCCTCGTGTGCCCGGCAGCTCAGCCACGTGCGCCGGGCTCAGGGTGAGTTATACGCCGCATGCGCTCCCAGGGTTTCCACGTGGCGTACCCGGTCCAGGTTACCACGACCCGGGCCCCGAGGCGGAGCGCCGGCAAAGACACGCCCCGACGGAGCAGCCGGCCGGCTCCGCGGGGACCGGGGCGGGAGCGAACCGAGAATGGACGACGATGCCCCCGAACCTCGACACCAAGCTGTGGCATGATATACGCTCCGTAGCCCGCCTATCCGCAATTCCTCGTCGAGGGAGGCGTCCAGGGTTGAAGGAAGAACAGGCGCCTCGCCGCGTCGAGGACCCTCGCGAGGAAAACGACCGCTCTCGGACGTGCCTCAGCGTCTGCATCGTCGGCCAGGACATGGCGCACCGGATCGGCCCGTTGTTGGACCAGGCCGATGCCATCGCGAACGAGATTGTCTACGTCGACGGTGGCTCCAAGGACAATTCCGCGGAGGTGGTGTCGCGGCACGCCAAGGCGCGCTTCATCGTGCGGCCGTTCGACGGCAACATCGCGCGACAGAAGAACTTCTCGCTCGATCAGGCCAGGTGCGAGTGGGTCTTGATTCTCGACACGGACGAGCTGCTGGGCCCGCGATTCCTTCGCTTGCTTCCCCGTGTCCTGTTCTCGCGCGCCAGGAGCGTGAGGCTCCCAAGGTACTGGATGGTGGACGATCGGCGCTACGTTCACGCCAGGGGCCTTTATCCCGATAGGCAGCTCCGTCTCTTCCGCAACTCACCGGAGCTGCGCTATGACGAGACCCAACCCATCCACCACCCGTTCCCGGGCGACTATCGCCGCCACCATCCCTGCCTCCGCCTGAAAGGGGCCCACCTTCTTCACTACTGCTTGATGTGGCAGGACCGAAGCATCCGAGAGGAGAAGGTCCGGCGCTATGGGAAGGCGCATCCCTCGGTGACAGGCGTGAACCGCTACTACCTCTATGAAGACATTCCGCACCGTGTCGCGGCCTGTCGCGAGTACTGGGAGAACGGCTTCCCCAGGACCCGGCTCGACGTCCTCCGCTCGTTCTCCGACCAGTGGCGGCTGTGGCAGCTGAGCTCGGCGGGCCGGCGCGCATCGAGGTAGGCGCGCTACGGCCACGCGCCAACCGGCACCTGAAAGACGCAGATGTTGCTGCCGAACCGCTCGCGCTGGGAGACCAGCGGCGGGCCCCACCCCGCATCGATCACCCAAATCGGCTGGTTCGGCGGCATCCCGCGCTCCTTCCGCAGCCTGTCCAGCGCCACAGCGAAGCTCTCGCGCGAGAAATCCCACTCACGGGCCTGGATGATCCGGCGGCCACCATAGTCGTGCTCGACGAATGCGCCCGGCTGGCCGGAGAGGAACGTGGAATCGCGGCCCCGAAGGTAGTAACCGAGCAGCACCGCGGTCTGGTAGTCGGTGAGGATCGGCTCATTCCGCGGAATGACGTCGCGCACGAACGCCAGCAATCGGGTCATCACCTCGCGGCGCTGGTCGCGGCGGTCGATGAACTGGCCGCCCATCGACGGTTTGACGTTGAGCGCTCCCGCGAGGAACGCGGCGAGCAACATCGCCAGCCACGCGCGCCGTCCTGCGACCCGGGCCATCAGCACGCTCACGCCGGCGACCGCGAACAGGGCGAGGAAGACGGTGTGGCGGGTGTCGCCGTAGGGGAAGAGGCCCGCGATGGCGCCTGCACAAGAGAACACGAACGGCAGCACGAGCAGCAGGGCGAGGACCCGGCGCGGCCTCGACTCGGGCCGGAGCCTGCGGCTGACGAGCACGGCCAGCCCGGCGATGAAGCCGGCCAGCGCGACGATGCCGGTCTTCGGCGACGCGAACAGGTACTGGAAAACGGCGACGGTCGTCCTAAACGGGAATGCGAGCAGACTCTCCCGGCCCGGATGAAAGAAGGCGGTCTGCAGCCAGCCGGTCGAGGCCTCCTGGGCGATCGGGCTGCCGCGCAGGCCGCGGATGTGCGTGAAGTAGAGAAAGACATAGACGGCGGCGGCGATGGACTGGGAAGCGAGCCAGCCGAGGGTGAACTTCGCGCCGGGTCGCGACGCAAAGATGCGCGCCGGTACGTAGACGCCCAGCGCACAGGTGAACCAGATCGCGGAGTAATGCGTGAGGATCGCAGCAGACAGGAACAGAGCGAACAGGGAGAGCGTCCCCGGCGACTTCTCAAGGAACGCGCGTTCCAGGAAGTACAACGCGGCGGTCATGAAAAGGAGCAGCGTCGCGTAAGCGCGCATCTCGGCCGA
>JBGQAU010000011.1:0-49452 GCA_041494445.1 Acidobacteriota bacterium
CGTCGGTCGGCCCAGGCCGGCGGGATGAGAAGCACGGTCGCTAGGAGAACCCCCGCCCAACACCCCTTCAGCATCGCGAACCTCCAGGTGTCGTGGTCCGTTCGGAAGCCAATCCCGACCCCGAAGATGTACCGCGAAAGAGGCTATCTTGCGCGCAAAGATTGGGTTACAAAGTTGACACTCGTCATGATTCGGCTAGGGAGCCGCGCCCCCGGCGAGCCCTCGAAGCTCAATAATCCCCAAAAGGGGTGCTTTTCGGCGCAGGAATCGCCGAGCGAGGATGCCACTTCCGCACTCGAGTTCAGGCGACGTCCGGGCCGGAAACCCCTTCGCGGGCCCATCGGCCGTCCTGCCGTGTTCGCCGCTTCGCTGCCCCCGCGTGCCACGGCAACCTCACCCGTCGACGACTCCTCGTGCCGATGGCCGTGTCGGTCGATCTTCCGTCCGTGGACTTGCTCCGTCACCGGGGGCGATTCGGAGATCCACACCCGCCGCCGCGACGAGCTGGCCGGACTATCCGTTATCATGGAGCGCGAGATGAACGCCGGCCGAGCATTCGAGGACGGTCCCCCTCCCCGCGCCGAGATTCGTATCGTGACCGGCGGGGACGACGCCGTGGCGTGGAGGGAGTTCGTCGCCAGCTGCCCGGGCGCGGAGGTCGGACATCGCTGGGAGTTCCTCGACCTGCTCGGCGAAGTGTTCGGGCACGAGCCTCTGCGGCTCGTGGCAAAGCGCGGGGAGCGCTGGGTGGGCGTTCTGCCTCTCGTCGTCCAGAGGAGTTTCCTCGGGAGGTTCCTGACGTCGGTCCCCTACCTGAACTACGCCGGGGTCCTCGCGTCGGACCCCGAGGCGCGTGCCGGCCTCGCGACGGAGGCGGTGGATCTGGCGCGCAGGCTGGGTGCCGACCGTCTCGAGCTGCGCGGGAGGGAGGGAGGCGACCTTCCCATCGGCGCCTGGCGCGGCAAGTGCTGCTACACGCTGGAGCTCGACGGCGGCATGGAGGGGCTGCAGCGGGCTCTGGGCGCGAAACTCCGGGCCCAGATCAAGAGACCGCTGAAGGAGGGGTACACTGCGCGCGTGGACGGCCCGGGAGGGTACCGGCTCTTCTATCCCCTCCTCGTCCGGAAATGGCACGAGCTGGGCTCGCCGGTGCTGCCGCGAGCCTTCTTCGAGCGTCTCGGGTCCGTGTTCGGCGACGACGTGGCGTACACGGTCGTCGAGAAGGACGGGCGGCCGGCCGCCGCGGGGGCGCTGCTGAGAAGCGGGGACAGGGTGGAGATCCCTTGGGCGGCGTCCCTGCGGAAGCACGACCGGTTCGGGGTCAACATGCTCGTGTACTGGACCGCGCTCGAGTTCGCGGTCTCGCGTGGAGCCCGCGTTTTCGACTTCGGCCGCTCCAGTCCCGGGACCGGCAACGCGCGGTTCAAGCTCCAGTGGGGCGCCTCGGAATCCACCCTCGTCTGGAACGTGCTTGCCCGCGGGCGGAGCGGCCGTGCCACCGAAAAGGGCGACGAGCGACGTTCGGTCGCCGCCGCGGTGTGGAGGAGGCTACCGGCGTTCCTGACCTCCCGCCTGGGCCCGTTTCTCGCCGCGAGGATCCCCTATTGATGAGGTTGGTCCCGCCGGTCGCCGTTCCCTTCGGGGTGACGCGGATCATCCCCGCCGTGCTCCGACGCAGCGTGGCCGGCGAAGCCGGCTTCGCGGAGATGCTCGCGAGCCGGATGGGCGCCCGCAGCGCGACTCTCTTCGGCAGCGGCCAGGCCGCTCTCGTCGCCGCGCTGAAGTCCCTGGGGAGCGAGGGTCGAGACGAGGTCGTCGTCCCCGCGTACACGTGCTGGACCGTCCCGGCCGCGGTCGTGCACTGCGGCCTCCGCGTCCGTCTGGCCGACGTGGATCCCGTGACCCTGGACTACGAGCCATCGTCGCTTCATGCACAGCCCATCGACCGCGTGGCCGCCGCGATCGGCGCCCATCTCTTCGCACGAACGATCGACTTGACGAAACTCGTCGATTTCTTCCGGACGCGCGGCCCTCGAGTGCGGGTGATCGAGGACGCCGCTCAGGCCTGGCCGGACCGGAAGCCCGCTGGGTCTCCCATGGTGGTACTTTCCTTCGGTCGCGGCAAGCCGCTCCCGCTGGGTGGGGGTGGGGCCCTGCTCCGGTTCGACGGCGACCCGACAGCGGGACCTGCGGAGCGAGCAGGTGGCTGGAACGGAGTCCTGGCCTTGCTTGCGACGTCGGTGTGCCAGGGCCCCGCTTTGTTCGGGTTGCTCGAGCCTCTTCCCTTCCTGGGGATCGGGTCCACCGTCTACGACCCGAGCTTCCCTGCCGATGCCCCTTTCCGTGGCTGGCAGGATCGTCTCGGCGTCCGCGTCCTCGGGGAGTTCGAGAATCTGAGCGCGACCCGGACGCGAAACGCGTCGAGTCTGGCGGAACGCGTAGACGCGCGTCCAGGCTGGCGCCTCACGGCAGCCGCGCGAATGTCGGGACCGTTGCGAATCCCGATCCTGGCACCGTCCCGATCGGTCCGAGATGCCGTGATCGCAGGGCTCCGCCGTCTGGGCGTCGCGCCCAGCGCGATGTATCCGGGTACTCTGGCCGACATCCCGGCGCTCCGCGAGCATCTCGCCAACCCCGACGAGCCGATTCCCGGGGCGAAAGCGCTCGCGGACACACTGCTGACCCTTCCCTGCTATCCGGGTCTCGGAGCACGAGGGTTGATCCGCGTGCGCGAGTCGTTCGAGCGCGCAGCAAGAGAGGCCGGAGCCTGAACCGGACCCGCCCCTTCCCACCGACCGCGGCGACCGATTCCTGCGCACAGAGTGGGATACCGATTTCACCGCCGCGGCCGAAGGACGAGAAGCCTCACCACCGTGTCGTGCACCCGGCGTGATACGGGCGATTGACGGGAGCCTCGTGCATCTGGTACAAGGCGGAGGTCGTGCTCCCCAACGGTCATCTCGATCCAGGCACCCCGGTCCGACGAGCGCTGTCCATCACGGTGCTGGCCAGCGGGGATCTGTGGGGAGGTGCCGAAACGCAGATCTTCGACTTCGCCCGGTGGCTGCCGCGAGTGGGCGTCCGGGTACGCGTCTGCCTCCTCTCCAGGGGCCGTCTCTACGACGCCATCAAGGAGGCCGGCGTGGCGGTGGAGCATCTTCCCTCTCCCACCGTCCTCTCGTATCCGTCCTGGATCCGGAGGCTGTCCGGCGACGGCACGGACGTCTTCCACTTGCACGGCTACAAGGCGACGATCCTCGCGGCGCGCGCTTTGCGGGCGAAGCGCTTTGCGGTCGTGAAGACGGAACATGGGCTCCCCGAGACTTACGGCGGGTTTCACGGCTGGAAACGCGCCCTTTACGCCGTCCTGGACGAGATCGTCACGCGGCGCTGCGTCTCTCGGGTCATCTGCGTGTCCGGCGACGTATTGAAGCACTTCGAATCTCGCTATCCGCAAAACCGATGCGTCCTGATTCGCAACGGCGTTCGTCTGCCGGAGTGTTCCCCGATGAGTCGCGAGCAAGCACGCCGCTCGCTCGCGATCCCGGGGGACAGCCGCGTTCTCGCATGGATCGGCCGGCTGACCGACGTGAAAAACCCGGAGCTGGTCATCGGTGTCGCGTCCCGCCTCTCCCGGGAGATGCCGACCTTGCGCATCCTGGTCGTAGGCGAGGGCCGCCTGCGTACCCGCCTCGAGAGGGCAGTGGCAAAGCAGGGGCTGGAGGCTACGGTCCGCCTCACGGGGTTTCTCGGCAACCTGGACGCGACCTACGCGGCGGCGGACGGGCTCCTCTTCACGTCCCTCTACGAGGGCGTGCCCTACGCGCTCATCGAGGGCATGGCGCGCGGGCTTCCGGCGATCGCCACGAATGTCGGCGGGCTGAAGGAAGTGATCGAAGACGGGGTCTCCGGTCTCCTTGTGCCACCGTCCAGCGTGGAGGCGCTCGCCCGCGCCGTTCGGGCATTCTTCCGATCGCCGGAAGGGCGCGAAACCATGAGCGCCGCGGCCCGCTCCAGGATCGCGACCGCTTTCAGTCTCGACTCCATGGTGGAGGGTACGCTCAGATGCTACGAGGAAGCTTTGGCAGGCGTGCCGAGAGGCTCTCGCTGACGCGGGGCGCCGGCACGGCTCCAGGAGGGCCGATCGACACGCGTTCCCGCCCGCGCCGTTTTCGCGTGAGTGGGCGCCGCGGATCCGCCTCCGGGGTCCGGTTCCGTCTCGCAATTCGAGGAACAGGCCCGCGCGAGCGGAATCGGACTTGATATGGTGCCGGCCCGATGAACATCGTCGCAATCTATGCGGAGGACTATCCTTGGGACATCCGCATCGAGAAACTGCTCGTCGGCTTTCAGAATGCGGGCCACACGACCCACCTCGTCTGTCGAAACCTCGCACTCCGGCCCGAGTACGAGAGCGTCGGCAACATACACTGCAAACGGGTGCCAGCCCCGCGTCTCCCGAGAGCATTCGCAACCTTCTTCTCGACGCCCGCGTTCTTCAATCCGCTGTGGGCCATTGCGATCCGACGCTGCATCAGAGACGCCCGGCCGGAACTGGTAGTCGTCCGGGATCTGCCCCTGGCGCCGCTCGCCATCCGTCTTGCGGACTCCGCCGGAATCGCCGTGATCGTGGACATGGCCGAGAACCACCCTGCGCTGTGGCGGGAGGTCTGCGCGAGCGACCCGATCCCCCTGCGGTCGCGGATTCTGAAGAACCCAACCCTGGCCCGGAGGATGGAGAGATCTGTCGCGCGGCGGGCTGACGGGTTCTTCGTCGTCGTGGAGGAAATGCGGGACCATCTCCTCACGCTGGGTGTTCCGCCCGAGCGCGTGGCCATCGTCTCCAACACGCCGGAAACGACGTTGTTCGACGCACCCGACGCATTGACTCCTCCGGATACCTTTCCGTCCCTCTCGCCCCATCACGTGGACTTGATCTACGTCGGAAACGTGACCCGTCGGCGAGGTCTCCATCAGGTCCTGGCCGCCATGGCCGAACTCCAGGAGAGCGACCCGGTGCCGAGGCTGCACGTCGTCGGGGATGGAGACTACCTCTCCCGCTTGCGCAGCCTGGCCGCGGAGCTGAAGCTGGCCGGTCGCGTCTTCTTCCATGGGCGGCTCGAATTCGCCCGCGTGCCCGCCGTCATCGCACGCTGTCACGTCGGGGTCATCCCTCATCTGAAAACGGAACACACCGACACGACGGTCCCGAACAAGTTGTTCGATTGCATGGCTTGCGCCAAACCGGTTCTGGTCTCAAACGCCGCGCCGCTCGAGCGGATCGTAACCGCCGAAGACTGTGGAAGAGTCTTCCGAGACGGCGACATCGCAGGAATCGCAAACCAGATCCGAGCCCTGCTGGATCCCGAGTTGCGCCGCAGGCTCGGCGCGAACGGCCGTTCTGCGGTGGAACGCCGTTACAACTGGGGCCGTGACATGGCGACCGCACTCGCCGCCGTCATGAGGTTCACGCGAGAGCCGCGGTCCACCCGATAGGGTCAATCGTTCCGAGGGGAGTCGGATGCCGTCGAAGCATGCCGAATAAATGTCCTCCCCTGGGTCCCCGAAAGACTTGCGCGTCGCGGCGGTTCAAGAACTCGGGCGGGACACTGGACATGCAGGTGTCAACAGGCGGGAACCGCCCCCTGAGACCGGCACCGGGGAGCGCCTTCATTCTCCGTCCGGGGGTCAAATCAGCGAACAGTGCGCTATGTCTCGAATTCTCCCACGTCGCTCAAGACCGTCGGGCCAAGGCCGCTCCGGCGCGACAGGAAGGATGCAATCCTGATCGCTGCTCGCCCGTCGCCGTACGGGTTGATCGCACGGGCCATCGACTCGTACAGCTCGCCGTCGTCCAGCAGCCGCTCCGTGAGCGCAACGATATCCTGCTCGGAGCTCCCGGCGAGGAGGACCGTTCCCGCAACGACGGCTTCCGGTCGTTCGGTGCACTCTCGGAGCACGAGGACTGGCTTCCCCAGGCTGGGCGCCTCCTCCTGTACGCCGCCCGAATCCGTGAGCACAAGATACGAGTCCGCCATGAGCCGCACGAAAACGTCGTACTCGAGCGGCTCCAGGAGCGTGACGTTTGTCAGGTCGGCCAGCAGTTCACGTACGGGGACTCGGATGTTCGGATTGGGGTGCACAGGGTAGACGATGTGGATGTCGGACCGTCGCGTCGCGATGGATCGCAGGGCCCGGCAGATGGCGCGGATGCCCGGCCCGAAGTTCTCCCGCCGGTGCGCGGTGACGAGGAGACCGCGTCGACCCGGCGGGAACAGATTGGGCAGGCTGCTGAGATGCGGTTGCGAGAGCGCGAGGTGAAGGGCATCGATCGCGGTGTTCCCCGTGATGAAGATGTCGTTCCTTTCAACGTTCTCCCTGAGCAGGTTGGCGCAGCTCTGAGTCGTTGGAGCGAAGTGAAGGCTGGCGATGGCACTCGTGAGCCTGCGGTTCATCTCCTCGGGGTACGGGCTGTATCGGTTGTTCGTGCGGAGTCCTGCCTCGACATGGCCGACCGGCAGTCTCTGGTAGAACGCCGCGAGAGCAGCAGCGAACGTCGTCGTGGTATCGCCGTGCACCAGGACGTAGTCCGGTCTTTCCTCTGCAAGATAGTCTCGGAGGCCGCTCAAGGTGCGGCTCGAGATGTCGTACAGATCCTGATCCGGCGTCATGATGTTGAGATCGTGATGGGAGGTGATGCCGAAGATCGCGAGCACCTGGTCGAGCAATTCCCGGTGCTGCGCTGTCACGCAGATCCGCCAATCGAAGATCTGGGGATGCTCCGCGAGGGCCCTGATGACGGGGGCCATCTTGATCGCTTCGGGCCGCGTTCCGAAAACGAGAACGACCTTCACCATCGACCTGCCCCTCGACCCCGCGAAGGGCTGCCGTTCGGCGGTTTCCGGCTCCTTGGGCTTCGATATCCGGAGCCAGGTCGGGTCCGGGGCGCGCTGAGCGAAGGTGATGGGCAGGCCCCTATTGTGATGCGGTCCTCCGACCAGCGCCGGGAGGTCTCGGCCAGCGTCGCGGAACGAGACCAGCGAGTCCGTACGCTCCATCTCATCGGCATTCCTGCTCGACGGGCCAGGCGTTCTGGCGAAAGAAGGTGCCGGCTTCAAGAAGAGGGACTAGGGTAGTCGCCCATGATCATCAGGCGCAAGCCATCGTCTTGCGCATTCTTCGTTCGCCACGATCCTCGACCGCCCGGGCAGGGCGGGCAGCTTCGCGCGCGGCGGGCGGTCTGCGCACAATGCCGCGCTGAGCGTGCGTCCGTTGAAAACAGGGGACTTACATCTATTCTGGCATACAGTTGATTTCAGGCTCGTCTCGAAATCCCGTGACGGCGTCGACTCCGGAGCGCGTACCGCCGTCTTCGCCGGGCGCTCCGGCAAGGTGTATAATCCACACGGGTCGATGCCAACTCAGAGGCAGAATGGGCCATTCTGGGTGGCGGGATGCCGGATGCTCGGTGTGGTCGGCGAGGGGTGCCGTCCCGAGGGAAATGATCGCGAAACCATCGAAATGGAGCGGCTCACCTCCCCGGGGAAGCGCGGGGGGGGGCGGGAGCAGCGGCCGTCACTTCCCGCCGCGGCACCAAGATTGATGCGCGATGTGGGAAATCCGTCGGACGAACCGTCGCGAAACCGGAACTACGCAATCGTAATGCTCCAGAGGGATGCGCTTCTTCCGCTCGCTTCCGGACCCAACGGAGAGGGCGCGTACGACTTCCGCTTCCGGTGGCGCGAGTCTTGCTCCCCGGAAGTCTCCATGCTCTCTGCGTTTCCTTAGATGCGAGGCGACCCATGCGGGACACGGCACGGATCCTCGGCTCGATTCTCCCCCTCGCGCTGCTTACCCTCGTCGGGGGGCTCGGAGGGGGCATCGGCGAGACGCATGCCGCCACCTACTATCTGGACGGCGGTTGCACGTACAGCGGGAATGGTCTCGTGGACCAGTGTGCTTCTGCTGCTGGCCAGCCCGGCGCCAAGAAAACAGGCATAGAACTTCACGATATCCTTGACGCCGCAGCCTGTGGTGACACCATCACTATCAAGGGCGCGCACGATTCGTTCAATGGTATTTACTCCAACCCAGCAGCACCCCATGGTAGTAACTTCGAGAATGGTGCCTTCAACATTGCAGGCAAGAATTGCACCTCGGGCGCCCCGCTAACCATCAAGGGTGCTGACCGCAGCAACAAGCCTCGTTTGTGTCACCACGCGGACTGCGGATTTAGCACCGAACAGGTTCCTTCTATTTTCGTCAGCGGCACGACCAACCAATTGATCTTCGATGGCCTGCGCGTTGACGGGCTGCTGTACGCCATTCACGATGGTAGGGACGGCATCCGGAATCTTGAGATCCGCTACTCTGAGTTCACAGGCGGCATGATTAACGACGGCAACTTCGGTCCACTCTATCTTCTTGGAGTGACCAACGCTTGGGTCCATCACAACTACTTTCACGACATGTTTACGCCGACAGGCAGCGGCTTCGCTTGCTTCTACAGGACGTATCGAGACTCCAACCACATCGTCGAATACAACACCTTCCGCCGCGGCTCAGGTGTTACTCCCGATGCTGCCATCTATTTCAAAGAGTCCCCCAGGAACAGCCACATTCGATACAATGACATTGAAGGTGGCATAAGTGTTCACTTTCAGCGAGACTCACTAGCTCCCGTTGGCACTCAAATTTACGGCAACATCTTGCATCAGGGGCCTGGCTTTAGCTGTAGCGGCAGCGGCGGTGGCGGGGGCACGATCCGACCTACGATACAATGGTCGGGGGATATGCCCGATGGCTTTGCGTACAACAACACGTTCGTCGGCACACGAATCGAGGTGTTTGACACTAGGGCCACCAACGGTAATCCTCAAGTATCCTTAACTGCTTACAACAACATCACTGTCGGTTCCATGACGTGTCCTAATGTTATTGATTGCACGACGGATAGTGCCGTCGCGTTTGCCATTTGCATGTCGCCTAGTTGGGGGTATCGCGCTGCTTACAATCTCAACCACAACATCTACCCCGCAAGCGCACACTTCCAGGGTAGTGGCACGAATTACACCTCACTCGCTAGTTGGGCTGCACAGGTAGGAGGCGGGGAGGCGAGTTCGCAAACTACTGCGTGTTCATTCGTCAGCAACACATGGCCCGGTGATTATCACATCACGGCAAGTACCTCTTGCAAGACCGCTTCTAGCACGGGTGGTGAGGTGGGTGCCTACGGTTGCACCACGTGTCCCAACTTCACGGGCTGCGTCGGACACACCTGCGGGGCGACCGTCCCTACCCCGGTCTGCGGCAACGGTGTCAAGGAGGGGACGGAAATCTGCGACGGTGGCGATCTGGGCGGGGCGACCTGCGCTACCCAGGGCCTCTATTGCGGCACGCTCCAGTGCAACAGCTCGTGCACGGGCTTCGTCACCACCTCGTGCGTCTCGGGACGCTGCGGGGACGGCCAGGTCCAATCCGCCTGTGGCGAGCAGTGCGACGGCTCGGCCCTCGGCGGCCAGACCTGCCAGGGGCTCGGCTTCGACGGCGGGACCCTGACCTGCTCCTCCGGCTGCGCCCGCGATACGTCGGGCTGCACGTCGGCTCCATCGAGCCTTGAGTGCACGAACTGGCAGACGACGCATCCCGATTGGATCTGGTGCGACGACTTCGAGTACGCCAATGACAGCGCACTGCTGTCGAGCTACGACGATTCGAGTGTCGCTTACAGCAGTCCGCTTCCGGCCATGGGCGTATCCGCCGCCGACCACTACGCCGGCTCGAAGTCCCTCCGTTTCCATTACGTCACCGGCGCGGTGGATGTCGGCTACGTCTGGCGCTACTTCGGCAGGAACCCGGCGGGATCGAACTACAGCAACACGACCGACTTCACCGACGTGTACTGGCGCTTCTACATGAAACTTCAGCCGGACTGGACGGGGCAGCCGGAGAAGATCACACGTGCCACGGGATTCTACCGCTCGGACCGGTCGCAGACCTTCGTTGCGCACTTCTGGCAGGACCAGAATCCGCCAGGAAACGGAACGTCCTTGGACCCGGCGTCGTGCGTGAGCGGCTCGACTCCGGCGTGCAGCGGGTACAACAACCTCAGCAACTTCACGTGGCTCGGCGAGCGTGACGGGGCGGATCGCCATGTCTACGACACCGCCAATGCAGGCGTCTGGCGGTGCATGGAGTTCCACGCCAAGCTGAATACCTCGGGTGCGTCGGATGGCGTGCAGGAATATTGGATCGACGGCGCGCGCCAGGCCGGCCGCAGCGATCTGAACTTCCGTGGCAGCTACTCGAGTTACGGTATCAACGCCATCCAGCTCGAGGCGTACTGGAATACGGGCGCTATCGCCAACGAGGACAAGTACTACGACAACTTCGTCATCAGTCGGCAGAGAATCGGATGCACCAGCCCGCCCGCAGACACATCGCCACCCGCCGACGTCCAAAATGTGTCCCGGACCGACAAGCGGTGAACATCGCGCCTTGCAGCACTGAGGGCGGTCCGGGCGACACGAGGGGGTCCCGCCATCCCGTGGCGGCCGCCGGGTAGAGCATCCGGCGCCTTGAGCCACGTACGTCCGAGCGCATACGCCCGACCGGAAGGTCGGAAGCGGCCCATGCGCTTGGATAAGGGGACTCGTGCCCTGACGCCCCGCGTCCGACGGTCGGCGAACGGCGGGCCGACCGTGACGCGCGGCCGCTGGCTTGGCTCCGTTTCGCGTCGCGGCGTGCTAGAATTCGCGCCGAAGATAGCCGACGGCAACGTCCGGCAGAAAGGACCGATGCAGCCGCGACGCACGATCCTCTTCATCGAGCAGAACCTCGACGGAACGACCGGCGGGTCGTACCGTTCACTCCTGCACCTCGTGAAACGTATGGATAGATCGCTCTACCGACCGGTGGTGGCTTTCTATCGGGATCACGACCTGATGCCGCGTTACCGAGCCACGGGCTGTGAGATCCTGCTGCTCCGTTACCCGTCGCCGGTCGACCTGCGGCGCGCCTGGAGCGGCTCCGGCTCGGCCTGGTGCGTACCGCTGCGCGGGCTGGCCTCCTTCGTCCAGCGGGTGGCGAATCTCTTCCGGATGTCGACCTTCCTCTTGCTCCGGAATCTCCACCTCATCACGAGAAAGAAGATCGATCTCGTCCACCTCAACAACGGTGTCACGGCCGGCTCCGAGCTTCTCTTGGCTGCCAAGCTCCTTGGAAGGAAGGTCGTCATCCACCAGCGGGGGATCGGACCGGTCCCGCGGTTGAACGCCCGGTTCGCGAGCTGGGCGGACCACATCATCTGCGTGTCCGACTCGGCGAGGGACAACCTGGTCGCCGCCGGCATTCCGCGAGCCAAGTGCACCACCGTCCACAATGGGATCGATCCCGACGAGTTCCTTTCGACAGTCCGGCGTAGCCCCGCGGAGGTTCGTCGGAGCCTCGGGCTCGCGGAGGACTGCCCGGTCGTGGGAATGGCGGGGATGATCCGTGCGTGGAAGGGCCAGCTAGTGCTCCTGGAGGCGATCCGGCTCCTTCACGCCGAGCGCCCCGGCTTACGCTGCGTGATCGTGGGAGGGGTGGCCGATCGCGACGACAAGGATCGCATGTACCTGGAAGGGCTGCGGCGCTTCATCGCCGACAACGGGCTCGAGAAAACGGTCCAGATCCTGGACTACCAGCCCAACGTCGCGGAGTTCCTCCAAGTCCTCGACGTCATGGTCCACGCCGCCGTGGACCCGGAGCCGTTCAGCCGCACGGTACTCGAAGGGATGACGTTGGGCAGGGCGCTCGTCGCCACGAGCACTGGCGGTACGTCCGAGGCCATCCAGGACGGCGTGTCAGGGATCCTCGTACCGCCCAACGACTCGGAAGCCATGGCGGCGAAGATCGGTTTCCTGCTGGATCATCCCGAAGAGCGCCGTCGGCTCGGCCTTGGCGCACAGGAGACGATCCGGCAGAAATTCCTGATCGCGGCCAATGTCGCGGCCACCGAGCGCATCTACCGCTCCATCTTCGAGCGGAAAACCGCACCCCGCACGGCTTCCCGATAAGATCGAGACCTTTGTTCGAGCACCGCCCAGAGCCGTAAGACGCGACCCGGGGAACACCTTGCTCTTGACCCGGCACACCAAACCCGCATTCTCGATGACGAAGCCGCTTCCCGCTGCCTACAGCCCCTCCCCGGCGATGATTGCGTTCCTGATCATCGCTGCAATCGCCCTATATGTCGCCGGCTTCTACTACAAAGCCCTGGGGTGTGACGGCGGCTGGTACAGCTACCCCGCTCTCGAACTGGCGCAGCACGGCACTCTCGGCGGAAACCTGCGGACTCCCGCTGAGCAACTGCAGCACGGCGGGTCGGGCGCCACGTTCGGATTCGTCACTCAGAACTCTATACGGGTCCTCTACACGACAATCTGGTTCAAGTTGTTTTCGCCGAACATCTACACCGTCAAGTTCCTCAGCCTCATCGAGCTGGTCGCTCTGGTCGTCGTCCTGTACCTTGCTTTGTCCGCGATTGTCCCGAGCACCATCTGGCGCCTGTTTGTCCTCGGCATCTTCCTCACTGACCAGACGGTGTCGCTGACCGCCGCCGCCGACATTCGCCCCGACATTGCAGTCGCCACCATCGCGCTGCTGCTGTTCTGCTTCGTCGATCGGAGACGAAGCGTCGGCTCGACGGCTGCTGCCGTACTGACTTGTTTCCTGCTGCCTCTCGTTCACGTAACCGCTGTCGTGCCATGGCTTGGAGTGATGGCTTACGTGATCACCCGAGACTATCTCGCGAGGAGTCGGCGTCGCACGGCACTGCTCTTTCCCGCTGCGATGACAATTGCGTTCCTCGTCGCATTCGTCTTCGGCGGACGTCTGTTCGCGCACGTTGCGCCAGCCGTGCAGGGCGCCCACACCGTTGGCGTGACCGCGGCCGACAAGGTCCGATCGCTGTTCTACGCCGGCCCCTCGGTCATGTTCGCCAAGGAGGTTTTGCGTTGGCGTGGCTATTTCTTCACGACCAATGTCGCCTCTCTGGGGGTTCTTTTCGGTGGCGTAGCTCTCGCGATCCCGCGCATCCGCCGAGACTCCGCAGCCGGGGCCTCGCATCTCGGACTTCTTTCCGCTGTGGTCGTCATGTTCGCATCTCTCCTGCTCCTGGATCCGCACCCCACCGACTTCCACGCCATTCCCGCCACACCATTCTTCTACCTTCTTTTCGCGGCGGGCCTTCCGTCGCTCGGGCAATCCCCGAGCAGAATGCGACTTGTCGCCATCGGCTTGGCGCTCCTGGCGGGACTCACATCCCTGGTCTTGGCCGCCAGAATCGCGAGGAGTGGCTGGATCTCCGGGTACAATATCGTATCGATAGGTCGACTCCTGGAACGCATACAAAACGACTCCCCCTCTCGCGCGGTCATCATTGGACCCACCGAGGTCTACCCGTTTCTGGACGTCCGGCGTGGCTTCCTGATCGTCGACAATACCAGGGATGGTGGGCATTTCGCCGACATCCGTGCGGTGCTGCCTTCGGTTCAGTTCGTGGTCCTCAATGCGGACTACGAAAAGTACCGGTGGCGCGAGAAGTTCCTGGCGGCCTATCCGGATTACTCGCTGCAGCAGGTCGCGAGCCTCAGGGGATCGAACGAAGCGCTCACAGTCTGCCGGTTACTGCACCCCGTCGCCAAGCCGTCCTGATTCGGAGGGCCCTGCCCTATCCTCGACGATTCGGCGCCCCCGGAAGTTGGCCTCCGAGCGCCGCTGCTGGCGCCGTCGCTCCAGACTGACGGCTGGCGCGATGCGCCTACCCTACGAACGATCCGATTGGTGTACCATCTCGGCGAACTGGACGAAAGGACGGCGGCATGGCGACCGAGCTTTCCGAGGTGAACAGAGGCCAGCGGCAGAGGTCCACATGGTGAATGCGCCGGTGCTCTTGCGGACATGAGTCGATCAGCGAGGCCAAACGCCGTTTGACTTCGGAAGGTGGTGCGTATGACCCGATACAGCGTGGGAGGCGAAAATGAGTTCGCCTCCCTCCAGGCGCGCGCTGACCTGGCGGGTGGCGTCTCGGTCGTCGTTCCGGTCTACAACAGCGAAGCGACGCTGCCACTGCTGATCGCGCGCCTCGAGGGGGTACTGCGCGGCCGGACGCAGCGCTACGAGGTGATCCTCGTCAACGACGGCAGCCGCGACGGCAGCTGGGAGGTGGTCAAGCGCTTGGCTCAGACCCACGGCTGGGTCCGCGGCTTCAACTTGATGCGCAACTTCGGTCAGCACAACGCGCTCCTGTGCGGCATTCGCGCCGCGCTTTACGCGTTCATCGTGACCATCGACGACGATCTTCAGAACCCGCCGGAGGAGATTCCCAAGCTACTCGACGAGCTGAACCGGGGGTTCGACGTCGTTTACGGCCCACCGGAAAAGGAGCAGCACGGTCTGCTGCGGGATCTGGCCTCCGTGATCACCAAGCTGGTGCTGCAAAAGACGATGGGCGCCGCTACGGCCCGCAAGATCAGCGCCTTTCGCGTCTTTCGCACACGGCTGCGGCAGGCATTCGCCAACTACCAGAGTCCGTATGTCTCGATTGACGTGCTCCTGACTTGGGGAACGGCGAAGTTCAGTTCGGTGAGCGTGCGCCACGATGCCCGCGCGAGTGGCGTCTCCAACTACACTCTCGGCAAGCTGCTGGTCCATGCGCTGAACATGTTCACGGGGTTCAGCACCTGGCCGCTGCGCCTCGCGAGCCTGATCGGCTTCGCGTTCACGTTCTTCGGCGTCGGCGTGCTGACCTATGTCTTGGGACGCTACTTGCTGCAGGGAACAACGGTGGCCGGATTCCCATTTCTGGCCTCTATCATCGCTATTTTCTCCGGCGCCCAGCTGTTCGCCCTTGGACTGATCGGCGAGTACTTGGCGCGACTGCACTCTCGGATGATGGAGCGACCGGTGTACGCGGTTCTTGAAGAGACGCCGGCGGTGGAGTGACGTCTGTGGACGGATCGCTGCTCGAGCCTTGCGAGTCGCTCCCCTGGGACAGCCAGTTCTTCGGCTTTTCCGTCGCGAGGGTGCGGTCTCGCAAGCTGGACCCGGCGATCGCCCGGGAGGTCGACGGGTGGTGTCGCCGCCGGGGTGTGTCGTGCCTGTATTTCCTTGCGCGCGCAGACGACGGCGCGACGACCCGCACGGCCGAGGACGCCGGTTATCGGCTAGTCGATGTTCGAGTGACCCTGGAGCGCGAGATGATCGACACCGACCAGGGCCGATTCGAACTGGCGGGGCTGCGGCAGGCCCGGCCCGATGATGCCAGTATCCTGGGAGAAACGGCGCGGGTCAGCTATCGCGACACCCGGTTCCACTACGACCCGAACATCCCGCTCGCGCAGAGCGACGCGCTCTATCAGCGGTGGGTCGAAGTGAGCATTGAGGGCTATGCCGACGCCGTTTTCGTCACCGAGGACGAACAGGGGGCCACGGGCTATATCTCCTGCCATCTGAACGCCGCCGAACACTGCGGGACGATCGGTCTTGTGGGCGTCGTCGAGCGGGCCCGGGGTCGGAGCGTCGGCCGCCGCCTCGTGGAAGGCGCGTTGGGTTGGTTTACGGTGCAGGGGATGCGAAACGCCTCCGTGGTCACACAGGGGCGCAACGTGGCGGCGCAGCGACTCTACCAGCGGTGCGGCTTCGTCACGCGCAGCGTGGAACTCTACTATCACAAGTGGTATGTGCTGCAGAGGTCTAAACATGAGTAGCTACCGCATACCGTTCAACCGCTCGTCGCTTGTCGGCCGGGAGCAGCAGTACATCAGCCAGGCAATGACCATCGGTCAGATCGCCGGAGACCAGACTTTTTCCAAGCGGTGTCAGGCGTTCCTGGAGCAAGTGCTGGGCGCCCCCAAAGCCCTGCTGACCACCTCTTGCACACATGCGCTGGAGATGTCCGCGTTGCTGCTGAACATCCAGCCAGGGGACGAGGTCATCGTTCCTTCCTTCACCTTCGTCTCGACGGTCAACGCCTTCGTGCTGCGCGGGGCTCGGCCGGTGTTCATCGACAGCCGACCGGACACCCTGAACCTCGACGAGTGCAAGCTGGAGGCGTTGATCACGCCGCGGACGAAGGCCATCGTCGTCGTTCACTACGCCGGTGTCGCGTGCGAAATGGATGCGATTTTCGCGATCGCCGACCAACGGGCGATCCCGGTGGTAGAGGACAACGCACACGGCCTGTTCGCCAAGTACAAAGGGCGTCACCTGGGGACGTTGGGGCGCCTCGCGACGCTGAGCTTCCACGAAACGAAGAACTTCACCTGCGGCGAGGGCGGCGCGCTGCTGATCAACGATCAGAGTCTCGTCGAGCGGGCCGAGATCATCCGCGAGAAGGGCACGAATCGGAGTCGGTTCTTTCGCAAGCAGGTCGACAAGTACACTTGGGTCGATATTGGATCGAGCTACGTGATGTCCGACGTGCTGGCGGCGTTTCTGTACGGACAACTCGAGGCGTGGGAGCAGATCCAGCGCAAGCGTCGCGCAGTGTGGGAGCGTTACCACGCGAATCTCGTCGATTGGGCGCGAAGCTGGGGCGTCAGAACGCCGGTCGTGCCGCCGGAATGCGAGCAGAGCTACCACATGTATTACATCGTTCTTCCATCGCTGGATGCGCGGTGCAGGCTGATCGACCACCTGGCCGAGAGGGGGATCCTGAGCGTATTCCACTTTCTGCCGCTGCACCTGTCGGAAATGGGTCTTCGCTTCGGCGGCCGGCCGGGCGACTGTCCCGTCGCCGAGGACGTCAGCGACCGGCTGCTGCGACTCCCGTTCTACAATGAGCTCAGTCAGGCGGACCAGGATCTCGTGATCGAGGCGATCGGCGAGTTCCGCTGCGACGTGTGAAGGCGAGACCGGGCGGCGGGACCGAAGGCCCACTTCGTTTCCGCCGGAATCCGTGCAAGGAGCTGAAAGTCCCGTGAGCCCGGCGCGAACGCGGAATCGACTGAGCCCAACACGCGGGGAGGCGTCAGGGCCGGCTCCCCGCTCTAGGGTTCCGCGCCAGCGCCGCATAGAGCGTGGCGTAACGTTCGAGCCAGGGACCCGGGGCGAAGTGGAGCGCCAGCCGCTCGGCCGCCGCCGCCTGCCCGGCGGGGCGTTTCGACGGCGTCACGGCCCGCTCGCCACAGTTGCTTGGCGTTGAAGGAGGGTCGACGTCGCCGGCTTCGGGACCCGGTAGTCGCGGAAGTCCTCCGGGTTCCCAGATTTCCCGGCCTCGGCGGCTTTCACCAAGTTGTACGCCTCTCGGGCGGTCACATAGTGCAGCGTGATCCCGCGGGCGCGGCAGATCTCCTCGAGCGAGCGGAGCATCCCGTCCAGATCGTGATCCAGGATCACATCCTGGCTCTGAACCCCGTGAGAGTAGACCTTGACGAAGACCCACTCCGGTCGTCCCTGCACGTGGATGTTCGCGCCGATCCAGCGGCGGATCCGGCCTGGGGTCGGTCTCGCCCACGCCTCGACGGCGGCGTAGTCCAGCCTCCACGTGATCCAGTTGAGACCGATCGGCCCCTCGAAGATCATGAGGCGATCCTCGATCGGCTTCCCGACCGTCACGTCCTCGCCGGTGTCGTAGGACTTGGGCGCGTCCGAATCCGTCGCGTAGTAGATCGAGTTGATCTTGCGTGGCTGGGAGACCGTGCCGATGGTGGAGAAGGTGAAATCCGCGTAGCAGCCGTGCTGAAAGAGTATGTCCAGCTCCCGCCTCACTCCGCACCTGGGCTGGGAGTCGTCCAAGGCCCAGACGCCGTGAATGAAGCCGAACTGAGTCCGAGGGTTCGGCCCGGCCGAGACCAGGGCGTCGTGGCGCTGAAACCAGCGGATCGCGTCGTCCAGCATGGCGGGGAATCTCTGCGAGTCCGAACGCGGATGGTGCCAGTGCAGCTCGACCTCGCCGTATCCTTCGGCGGCCGCCCGGCAAAGGCCGGTCAGCACCTGTTCCCGGTGCTCGTCATACGGATAGAACCAGCTATAGCGAAAACGGTTCCCGTAGGAATCGTGGTGCCGGTCCGCGATGGCACGGAACCTGGCGAGCCACCGCTCGCTCCTCGCGTCGGCCTCCTCGTCGCGGCCCGGCTCATAATGGTCGACCATGAGAAACACGACGTGTTTTCTCGCGTCCGCCACGGTCTCCTGCCTCGCGAACAGCGAAGCGAGGTAGCTCGGAAACCAGATGGACGCTTTGTAGAACGTGAACGTGTAGACCGCTCGGACGACATAGAGGAAGACCAGGACCGCACCGATCACGGCCAGCACGCGAACCCACTTCTTCCGGTTCTCCGTCCATGCGCGCATGTCAGCTCCTTCCGTCACGGCTCTCGCGGAGTGGGTCCTTCACGGGCAGCTTCCCGATAGGCGGCCGCGAGGTGTCGGCCGATCAAGCCCCATGAATAGCTCGCGACGGCACGACGCCTTCCGCGGCGACCGGGGTCGCGACGATCCGCTTGCCCGTGGGCATGGCGTCCAGCAGCTTCAGACGCGTTCCGCCACCGTCGAGGATCGGGCAAACGTAGAGCGTGGCCGAGGAGACCAGAGGCCGCACGTCCTCGACGAAGCCTGCGGTCCGCACCGAGGCGTTCCCCGCGGCTTCGCGGAGGAGGTGGTAGCTCCTCTGCGGCGCCCCTCCTCGACGCGGGTACGGGGCGAAATGACCGATCCACAGGACGCGCATCAGCCGGCGTTCCCTTCAGGGGACCCGCCGAAGGCGGGCGCCGTCGCGCCGGCGCCAGTCCGCTCGCCAGTTCGCCCTTGCCCCGGGGCTATCCTCCCCCCTCGAGAGGGCTCTGACGGGGCAGCCATCAATCCCACGAGGGCCGGATCGCTCAGGAGAGCCAGGCGAGTCGCGGAGACGAATCCGACCAGCGACCACATGACGGGGTAGTAGTTGACCGTGAGGAACGCGCCCGCCACCAGGAAGGCAATCAGTGCCGCCTCCAGTCCTCGGCATGCTCCCACGAGCGCTCTCGCCTCGAACGGCGGCTCCACATCCTTTTCCCGAAGCTCGTCGTTCTTTCCGATCAGCTTCCGCGCGACCCTCGCCGTCGTCAGGAAGCAGCCGACCACGAGCCAGACCCAGAGGGCGCTCCCGACCACGCCGCTCTCGGCCAGCAGCGTGAAATAGACGGAATGACAGACCCTCCCCCAGAGCGACGCGTGGCCGGAGCCCGGTTGCTCGTACTCGGGCAGCTGTCTGCCGAGATCTCCGCCACCCACGCCCATCACGGGGTGGTCCAGAAAGACCTTCCACGCGATCCCCCACATGTAGAGCCGAGTCTCCCCGGTGTCACCGTACCGGGTCGCCGACTCGATGGTCCCCATCTCGTGGAACCAGGCCGGCGGGACCAGGGGATAGACGACCGCGAGGGCCACGGTGATCAGGAGCAGGGTCGACACCGGGCGACGGCTTCTCAGGATGATGCACAGGAAAACCGCGCACAGGGCGAGGAAGCCGCCTCGTGAGAAGCTGACCACGGCCGCCAGAATGTTCACCACCACGAGAGAGAAGCCCATCAGGCGTTGAAGCCGTGCTCCCGCGGTCATGCCGAGAAAAAAAGCAAGGGGGATGACCGTGGCGACGAACATGCAGAGATCGTTTTCGTCGACGAAGAGGCCCCCGACGCCTACTCCGCCGCGGAAGAGGCCCTGGATCCCCTGGTAGCTACCAACCAGGACGTAGGTCCAGATCGCCGCCCGCAAGCGTCGGACGTTATCCAGCGCGACCATCATGACGAATGGTCCGGCCAGCATCATCTGCAGCATGGCCTGGAACGCTTTGTACGCGTACCTGGGGTTGATCGCGAAAGGGACGTCCACGGCCATGACGAGGAGGAACGCCAGCACGAGCCAGGCTTCACGCGGCAACCTGAGCTTCGGACGGACGAAGATGACGACCGCACCGATGATCGTTATCCACAACCCCGGCATGAGATAGTCGAGGAAGTGGAGGTAGAACTGTGGCTTCCCGTAGTCCAGGATCAGGTAGAAAATGACGACCCACGTGCCTACGCCGAGCGCCCGGTCCGGCGTCGCGTCGCGTGCCGGCGGTGGCACGCTCGGCGCCCGAGGTCGTGGAGCATCTCGCTGGTCCCGCGGCAGTGTTCTCAAGGGGACGCACCCTCACTCCGGCGCACGACCCTTCCGAGCAGATTCGACAGAAGGGTCCGCTCGTCCCGCAGGAGGAACCCGGGCAGGGCAAGCAGGGCCGCCGCGAGACCGGCAAGGATGACGCCCTTGAGCGCCAGCGAGCCCACGGGAGCCCACGCCGGCACGACGCTGGCCACCGCCTGGGCCAGTAGCACAACTCCCGCCATCGCGATCAACCGCCGCCATTCGTAGCGGATGGGGTAGAACCGGTTGGCGACGACGTAACCCATCGCAACTTGGAAGAAGAGGGCGGCCACCGTCGCCCACGCCGCCCCCATCATGCCCATGTGGGGAATGAGGAGGAGGTTGAGTCCGACGTTGATGATCATCGTCCCGGCATAGATGACGGGCAGCCACACGGTCCGCTTCTTGAGGAGGGTGCCCACCTGTACCACGGATTCCTGCGCGAGAAAGACCGTGCTCCAGGCGATGATCGGCACGATGGACGCCGCTCGCGCGTACTCCGGAGCCGCCATGAGCGCGACGATTTCCCGGGCGGAAACCGAGAGCACCGCGCACACCGCGAGGAGAGCGGCCGTGTAATAGGTCATCACCCGGGCGTAGGTGATCTGGGCGTTGGGTTCCTTGGCGATCTCGAACGCCTGCGCCTTCCACACCAGCGCGAACGGCGCCCCGACGAGGAACCCCCCGATCATTCCGAGCTTGTAACCCAACGCGTAGACGCCGACGGTGCTCATGTCCGTGAATGCCCTGAGAAAGTACCGGTCGGAGAAATTCACCGTGAACGCCATGAGTCCGGTGGGAATGAACGGAAGGCAGTAGGCGAACATCCGCCGCATCAGCTTGAAGTCGACTTCCCAGCCGCCACCAGGAAGGAAACGGGCCATGAGCACGACAACCAGAAGGAAGCCCGAGATCAACGTCGAAAGCAGGATTCCGCGCGGCCCCATCGCCAGGCCCACCAGGAAGACGATGTTCAGGGTGAGGTTGACGGCGGTGGAGGACAGCGAATACACGACGTAGGCCACAGGTCTGGCCTCGAGCCTGAAGAAGCCGAGCAGGAGCTGGGAGAGCTCGTTGACGAAAACCCCCAGCAACAGCAGCACCACGAGCGGTGCCAGCTCGGCCTTCCCGGCGGAGATCCTGGCGATCCATGGCGACACCGCCAAGAGGCCGAGGGTGACGGCCGTCCCCAGCACGACCACCGTCAGGACCGCGTTGGTCTTCACGCTCCTTTGCGCCTCGGCGCCTTCCACGTCCGCGTGGAAGCGGTACGCGGCCTGAAGCATCCCGAAACCGACGAAGAACGCCGCGATGAACCCCGTCAGCTCGAGGATCTCCAGCAGACCGTATTCCGAGGGGTTCATGTAGTGGGTGTACACCGGAATCATGAAGAATCCGATGCCGCGCTTGAGGAGCAGACCTCCCCCGTAGACGATGGTCTGCTTGGAAAGCGACTTGAGGTGGTGCCACACGGAAATTCTCGTCTGCTAGAGTCCGGATCGCGCCGCGAGACAGCGGCGGTAGATCTCATCGTAGGCGCCTACCATCGAGGCCACCCGAAAGCGCTGCTCGTACCGGCGGTGACCCGCTTCACCCAACCGTCGGAGCGTCCCCCTGTCCGACATCAGCTCCACCACCTGCGCCGCGAGCTTCGCCGGCTCCCTGCCCTCGACGAGCCTGCCCGTCACGCCGTCCTCGACCACTTCCGGAACGCCTCCGACCGCCGTCGAGACGATCGGGAGCGAGACCGCCATCGCCTCCAGTGCCGCTATCGGCATCCCTTCGAAGTTCGATGTCATCACGAAGAGATCGAAGGCCGCCATGAACCGCGGGACGTCCGGTCGGACGCCGGTCAGGTGGATCTTGCCTTCGAGGCCGAGCCTGCGGATCTGCTCCCGGATCTCCCCCTCCTTGGAGCCTCCCCCGACGATGACCGCCCGCGCCGAAGGCATGCGGGCGAGGATGAGCGGCATCGCAGCCACGAACAGGTCGTGTCCCTTTTGCCACTCGAGACGAGACGCCATCCCTATCACCGGGGTGTCGTCGTCCAAACCGAGCGAGGCGCGCACCTCGCGGCGATCCGCGTCCCCGGGGACGAAGGGCAGATCGTACCCGTTGTGCACCACCTCGATCCGTGACTCCGGTATCCCCTCGAAGCGAGCGAGCTCCTCGCGGGTATGGTTGGAAACGGCGCAGAATGCGTCGGCCAGCCCGCGCATGCACCGCTCCGCGATCACGTAGCGGCGCCGCTCGGGATACCGCCTCGAGTGATCGGTATGCACGAGCACCGGGACCCCGGCCGCTCGCGCCGCCAGCGCCGAGTCGAGAAAGGCCGCGGTGTTGTGAGTGTGCACGACGTCGGGACGGTGCTCCCTCAAGAACCAGAAGATCCTCGCGGGACGGAGCCAGTGGTCTGCGCGGCGGCGAACGGGCTCGTGAAACACCGGGATGCCGTTGGATTCGAGCTCCTCGCCTAGGGAGCCCTTGACATGGGTGCAATAGACGGCGACATCGTACCGCGACGGATCCGGGCGACGGCAGAGATCGGACACGACCTTCTCCATGCCGCCGACACCCATGCCGTACGCGATCTGCAGGAGCCGAGTTCTCCTCCGGACCATCAGGCGGCCTCCGTCGCCGCGTTCACCAGGATCGCGTTCACGATGCGGAACCCTGTCGCCATGAAGCGCCGCGACACCATGCATCATTTCGCCGTTACCGGCCGGGATGCGCGGGGCGCGCTCGAGAGGATCTCGAGTAGCCGCTCCTGCGCGGCGTAATCCGTGACGTTGTGGTTCGCTTCCTCCAGGACACGGAGATCGATCGCCTCGGGCAGGCCCTCGCCCAGGGCGATCGGCGGGAAGTACGAGCGAAAGAGGTCGAAGAGGCGGTCATGCTCCGAGAAGACGAACGTCGCACGGCCGCCTCCCGCTGAGTATCGCTCCAGGGCGCGCACGAAGCCCACGATCGCCTGCGGGTGCAGCCGCGTTTCGATCTCGCCGGCGCCCGAGCCGCGCCGCAGACCGGGCAGCCGTCGCGCTTTCGCCGCGAGGACGCGCCAGATGGCACGATACTCCGATCGAAACGTGACGAAGCGGATAAGGGAGGTCGGGTCCAGGAGTTTGTGCCGCAGGATCTTCACCTCATCGCGAACGGCCTCGTCCGAAAGGGCGACCTCCTTGCCGACGCCCAGATGCAGCACGGGGGCGCCGAGGAGGACGACGCCGCTGACCTGATCCCGTCTCTCGCAGGCGACCAGGGCCGCATTGACGGCGCCGCCGCAGAGGCCGAAGAGCACGGTCTCCCGGTGGCCGCGACTCGCGAGCCAATCCAGTGCCGCCAGCGCGCTCGGGACCATGGCACCCTCGTTGATCTCGCGGTGGTAGTCGACGACGGCTCGTCCCTGGTTGGCCTGGTCATCGCCATCGCTTTCCGCGATGCGCGAGGCATCGAGCCGCAGCACGGGGTGCCCTCTCCTCGCCAGCGCGATGGCCAGCTTCGTGTAGAGGCCGTGGGGGCCCGAGCGGTCGTTCGGCCCGGGATTCAGGAACAGGAACGACTTCCCCTCCGCGCGAGACGGATGCCAGGTCGCGGCGAGCCGGAGCCCGTCGGCCAGTATGAAGACGCCCCTCGATCCCTCACGGGTGGCGTCCTGCAACGGGAACGGTCCCTCCCAGGCCTTCACGGGCGGGCCGTCGAGCTTCGTTTGGACCGCGTGAAACAGCACGGAGGGATGCGGACCGAGGATGGGACGTTCCGACCAGAACGGGGGAACGCCTTCCAACGCTTCTTCCGACGGCCCGGCAAGACGGCTGACCCAGAGCACCGAGAGGGCCGCGCACCGTTGCCGGGCCTCGACCCACTCGAGCTGTTCCAGGGAATCCAGGAAGCCTTGAGACAGGTGGAAGCCATTGCAGCTCACGGTCGCGCCGGAGCGCACCTGCTCGACGAGTTGTTTGCGGTTGAGCAGCACCTTCTTGTGGACGACGAGCTGGTGCGCGAGGTTCTTCCGGAGAAGATCGCCCGTATAGCTCGTGATGGAGTCCACGGGCTCCACCGCCACGATCGGCCCGGCGGCGCCGGAGGCGGCGCCATGGTGTACCGCCAGCGTGGCACCCAGGCGAAGACCCACGAGCGCCGGCACCACCCCGGTCCCGGCGCGGGTGCGCTCCGTGACCGCCGCCAGATCCTCCAGCCGGGAACGCACATCGGTCCCCTCGAAGACCCCGTCACTTTCCCCCTGCCCGCGGAAGTCGAAACGGACGACCGGATGTCCTGCAAGCGCCAGGAAACGCGCCAGGTTGACCATCGTCCGCTGAGACCAGGTCCGCTCCTCGCCGTCGGCGGGAACGATCACCACGGGCCTCCTCGGCATCGGCCGGACCGGGGAGTACTGGCGCACGTAGACGGATCGTCCATCCGGCATCGCCAAGAACCCCGAGATCTCGTCCGAACTTGGTGTCGTCATCCTGCGCTCACCTGCGGAGAGGGAGAACGCGCGGATCGTTCCCGCTCACCGCCGCACGCCTCTCTCGGCGGTGGCCGCCGGCTCGGCGGCCTCGAGGGCCTCCTTCAGCACCGGTCTTAGGAGTTCCGCCATACGATTGTAGACTTTCTGGTCGCAGTGCAACCCGTCGCGCGACTCGGCGGCGGGAAGTGTTCCGTCCGGACCGGCGACCGCCGAGTAGTAGTCAACGACGCGGTACCCCCCCCTCGCGGCGACCTCGCGGATCGCCTCGTTGATCTTCCGAATCTCGTCGTTCGTCCCCGGCTCCCGTCTTTCGAGGGAGGAGCTGACGGGAGTGATCGTCGCGAGAATCGGCTCGATCCCGTGGATCCTCGCCAGCTCCGCCATGCTCGCGTAGCTGTCGACGACGGCTCGAACAGGCAGGCCGTAGGTCGTGTTCACCGCGCATCCCTCGATCACGACGACCTTCGGATGCAGATCCAGGACGTCCTGTCGGAACCGCACCAGGTACTGGGGAATCGCCTGGCCGCTGATTCCCCTGTTCGCGAGCCGCAATCCGGGGAAGCTCTGCCGCAGGTCTCCCCAGTCCAGCGTGTGGGACGCGCCGAGGAACACCGCGTCGAGCCGGTCCCCGCTCGCGGACAGTTTCGCGTTCGCCGCGGAGAACGTGGCGATGCCCCCGAAGTCCTGGAACTGGGCCTTGTAACTCCGGAAGCCGTTGCGCCACGCGAGCGCCTTAAGGGCGAGCAGCGCACCCGCGCCGACAGCGAGCAGCGCAATCAGGGCCAAGATGAGCCGTTGCATGGTTCCACCTCTTCCCTCGATGCCGATCACCCGGTTCGGGATGCCGGCCGCTCTAGGCACGCGAACGGAAGGGCACCTGGCCCTCCGAGATTCTCGATCACCCGGGACACGGGGCCAAAGGAGAACTCACGGAGAAGTCGCTTCACCCGATCCGCGGTCCGCCCCAGGTTCACCCGATGGCGCAAGTTACTCACGAGGCCGGCCAACACAGACGGCTGCTCCGAATCCAGTTCCCAGGGATGCACGTAGACCATCGCAGGCCTCCTCTCCCTGCGGTTGATCCGTCGGATGGCCGCGAGGGTCCAGGACAGCGGGTAGACGCGCAGGTACCCTCCTCCGGCGCACGGCAGCGCCACGCCGCAGATACGTACCGTGGACGGCGGGAACTCCACGAAACCCGGCTGGGAACGGAGGGGCCTATACGGGCCCGGAGGGGTTCCGACGATGCCATAGCGATCGTGATGAACCGGGTAGATGCTGCTGTCGATCTCTATTCCCTCGTCGGCCAAGATGTCGAGCGCCCACAGGCTGCGGCGAGTCACCGAGTAGCTCGGCGCCCGGTAGAGCACGCACGCCGTCCCCGTCACGTCCTGGATCGCCGCGAGGGCTTGCGCGAGGTCCTTCCGGAACGATTCGGGAGACATGGCATAGACGAGACGGTGCTCGTCGCTGTGGCAGCCGACCTCATGGCCCGCGTCCGCGATGGCGCGGATGAGATCCGGCCTCGCACGGGCCAGCCAGCCGAGGACGTAGAACGTCCCGTGGACATCGGCATCGGCGGCGAGATCGAGAAGCGTGCGAAGCCCCTTTTCCACGCGCAGCGGAACCTTCTCCCAGAGCTCACGCGGGAACAGCCCTTCGAACGCCGAGACCTGGAAGTAATCCTCCACGTCGACGCTGAAGGCGTTGAGCACTTCTCCGGCCATGCCGCTACTCCGCATCGGCGGTGATCGAGGATGCCCCGCTGATCCAGTGTCTGCAACTCCACCAGGAAGGGTTCTCGAGCCTCCGGCGCGCCGTCATACTCCACAAGACAGAGAGCGAGCCGACCGCGGAACCACGACGTGCTCCTCGCCAGCCGGTGGACGCGCTCTTCGAGGCGCGACGGACACCGGCGCCACCGCCACGTGGGAGCGGACGCGGGAGCATCAGCGCGCCGACGGGATCCATGCCACGATCCGGTCCCCGCGAAGGAAACGCGCCCACGCCACGAGGATGGCCAGATTGACCTCGACCAGATAGCGCAGCGCGCGCGCGAGGGGGAGCCGCGCGAGGACGGGAAAGAGCGCCACGAGCCCGGCGGCGGCGTAACCGGCTGCCTGCAACGCGAAAGCCACGGCAAAGAACGGCGCCCGGGGGCTCGAGACGCCGCTGGCGGCCAGCGCCGCCAGCATCGCGAAAGGGACGACCCACCGCGTCAACTTGTGCGAGAAGAGCTGCCACGAGAACAGACCGTGGCGGAACGGGTTGAGCAGTTCCCTCTCCGC
The DNA here is from genome assembly GCA_041494445.1 of Acidobacteriota bacterium. GTDB lineage: Bacteria > Acidobacteriota > Polarisedimenticolia > Polarisedimenticolales > JAIQFR01 > JAIQFR01. The sequence goes on from JBGQAU010000011.1 coordinate 26,908, forward strand.
GAACAGCACGGTAAGCCCTCTCACAACGGTGCGCACCTTGCGAGCGAACTCGGAGGTCTTCGCCCCTGCGTCGCGGTAGTAGCCGACGGCTCCCTCGTCCGCCACGGCTCGGTAGCCAAGCCGCACGGCGACGAGGGCGATCCGGAAATCGCTCGCGAGACGGTCGGAAAAATCCGCGCAGACCTCCCGTCGGGCGCCGAAGAGCGAGCCGCTGAGGCCGACGATCGACCCCACTCGCGACTCGAGCCGCCGGAGCCCCATCTCGTATCCGACGTACCCTCTCTCGCCCCCTGCGGGCCTCCCTTCCGGCCCGAGCAGGCGGTCTTCCGAGCTGACGCATCCCACCGTAGGGTCGGCGAAGCTCCGCACGATCGCAGCGATCCCGCCCCCGTCCAGTCGGGTCCCGACGTCCGTGAAAACGAGAACCTCGCCCCTTGCCACCGCCACCGCCGCCTGCTGAGCCCGCTCCTTTCCGCCTCGGTGCTCCTGGCGCACCAGGCGGACGCCTCGCTCGGCGAACTGTTCCTTCACGAGGCGGTCGGTCCCATCGCCGGAGCCGTCGTCGGCCACCAGGATTTCGAGACGGTCCGGCGGATACTCCTGTTCCAGCAGGTCCTCCAGCTTCCCGCCGATCTCACGCGCGCCGTCATGCACCGTCACGATGACCGAGACCCGCGGGTGAACGTCGGCGCGCACGACGGGGCGCGGGCGGCTCGCGGCGAGTACACGCAGCACGAGCGCGTAACCGACATACGCGTACGTGATCCAACCGACGGAAATCCAGAAGACCCACCTCACCGTTCAGATCCCCCATCCCACCCGCACCGCGAGCCGGTGCGGGCTAGACGGTCTCCTCGCGCTTTTCCTTCGTCGCGTTTCGTTCGGAAGCGAAGCGATGCCTCTCGAGCCATCCCAACAGGTCCGACTTCTTGTAGCGCAGCGGGGAGGTCTTCCCCTCTCCCAGCCGGTAGGCCGGGATGCTCGCCGCCGTCGTGAGATCCCAGAGTTTGGTCCTCCCTATCTTCAGGAGCCCGCGAGCCTCCTGACTCGTCAGGATCTCCTCGTCCCAGTGCCTCGAGTTCTTCTTCGCCACCTTCGACTCCACCCAAGACCGGGATTCGGAGACGCCGTCGTCCGCCAAATCCCCGGCAAACCTAGAGGACCCTCTCAGACCCGCGCGCGGTCTCCCGCGGCCGCGCGTGCGGCCCACCAGACCTCCAAGAGCCCGTCGGCGGTCGCCGTGGGGTCGTGGCGGAGCTTGGGGCCCAACGCCAACAATCTCCCGCGCACGACCACCACGTCGAGTCGCGAGCGCTCGGACCAAGAAAGCCGTGAGACTCCCTCGGCCAGGTAGCGGAGCCGCGTCGCCTCGTCGATGGGTCCCTCGTGGACAAGTACCGCGTCGATCAACCGGCCGCCCGCGACTTCCTCGATGATCGCCAACTGGTCCGCGAGATCGAGCCCGGCAGCCTCGCCGCGCTCGCTAACCAGGTTCGCGACCAGCACGACCACCCCCTTCGTCGCCCGCACCGCCTCCGCCACGGGCGCGAGGAGGAGGTTGGGAAGCAGGCTGGTGTAAAGGCTTCCCGGTCCAAGCACCACAAGGTCCGCGCCGAGGATCGCCTCCACGACCCCCGGTGTCGGCACCGCGGTGGGCGGCCGGAGGCGGATTGCTCGGACCCTCTTGCTGGTGGCCCCGATCGCCGTCTCGCCGATCGCCCGGGAACCGTCCGCGAAATCCGCTTCGAGCGCCACGTCTTGGAGCGTGACGGGCAGGATCCGTCCGACGGTGCGGAGGACGCGGCTCGACACCGTGACGGCGTTCAGGAAACTTCCCGTCATCTCGGCAAGTGCGGCGAGGATGAGGTTCCCGACCGTGTGCCCCCCAACGTCCTCCGTCCCGTCGTACCGGTGCTGGAACAGCCCGGCCAGCAGATCTTCCTCGCAGGACAGGGCCACGAGGCAGTTGCGGAGGTCGCCGGGAGGAGGGAGGCCTCGGGTGCGTCGCAGCCGTCCCGAGCTGCCGCCATCGTCGGTCATCGCGACCACGGCGGTCAGGTCCTTCATCAGACCGCTCTGGGCGAAAGGACGGAGGCCGCGCAGCACCGCCGGAAGGCCGGTTCCGCCCCCGAGCGCGACGACTCTGCGAGGAACCTCGCCACCGGCGCCCCGCTTCCCGGACCGACCCGCGCTCATGCCTTGTTCCCGCCGTCTTTCCTGCCGTAGTAGTCGCCGTAGTACCTGCCGTAGTGGCGGTCGCGGTCCGCGAGATTGACGATCACGTCGTTGAGTACCGCTCCGAGGATCCGTGACGAAGTGACCATCGAGACCGCCTGGACGAACAGGGGCTTCGGCGTCTGGCGGGCCCGCACCACCAGGAGGGTCCCGTCCGCGTTTCTACCGACGACGTCCGCATCGGTGAACGGGACGATCGGCGGGGTGTCGATGATCACCCGCTGGTAGCGCTCGCGCAGCGCGGCGACCAGCGTGCGACAGCGGTCCGACCCGAGGAGGTCGACGGGGTACTGCGGAGGCTGCCCGGCCGGGAGGATTTCGAGCGCCGTGTCCTTCAAGCGCAGGATGGCTTGCTCCAGGTCCGTGCGGTCCGCCAGCAGCTCGGCAAAGCCCAGGCTGGGCGGCGGAACGATCCACTTCTCGACGCTCGGACGCCTCAGGTCGGCGTCCACGAGGAGGGTCGGGGTCTTCCTGTCCGACGCGAACGCCAGCGCCAGATTGAGCGCGATGACCGACTTTCCTTCCTGCGGCGTCGCGCTGGTGACCACGATGACCCTCGGCGAGCCGTTTTCGTCGTTCTCGATCAGGGTCTTCAGGCGGCGGATCTTTTCGGCGGCCATGGAGCGGGCGACGCCCCTCATGATGATCTCGGGCCCGCCGACCAGTTGCCTGGGGATGATCCGGGACAGCGGTACCCCTTCCGAGAGCTTCGTTGCGGAGGCCGCCATCTCGTCGCCTCGGTCGACGGGAAGCGACTCCACCGGCCGCGCCGTGAATCGGAACCTCATGGGCACTCTCACAAGCCCGTTCCGAAAAAGGTCAACGCGAGCGCCAGGATCGTCACGGAAGCGACCGAGGCCCCCACGTTCCGAAGCCTCCGGTTCCGGGTCGAGCGGACCACGTCCCGGGTGAAGAGCCTGGGGACCGCGACCAGCACGGGCACGCTCACGAGGTCGCGCAGCCCCGTCTCGGAGGAGATGACTGGAACGAGCAGGGCGCGGAGGGCCACCGGTCCGACGAGCAGCGCGAGCCCCCCGGCAAGACACACGGCGTACACCAGCAGGGGAAGCGGGCGCACGGGGAGCGTCGGCGGCGTCGCCCGCTCGATCACCTCGAACCGCTCCCCCTTCTGGGTCGCCTCGATCTTCTGCGATCCCTTGGCCTCCTCCACCTTCGTCTGATAGTCCTTGTAGCGCTCGCGCAGGACATCGAGACCCTTGGACAGCTCCCCCAGCTGCTGCTCGACGCGGGGCGTGTCCTCGATCCTGCGCTTGTACGTCTCGATCTCGCCGCGAAGGCGGTTCTGTTCCGTCTCGAGCCTCGCGACCTCTCGCTCCGCCGCCTGGATCTGGAGCCGGAGCGGTGTCGATGGGCTCGAGCCCGTCCCGTCCCCCGTCGGGGCACCGGGGGAGCCCGCTGCTCTGTCGCCTCCGGCGACGAAGTCGTCCAGCTCGCGCTTCTTGGCTCTCACGTCCGGATGGTCGTCGCGGTACCGGGCGCGGAGCGCCTCGTACTCTCGCTGCAGCTGCGACAGGCGGGAGGCGTAGGGGTCCAGTACCGCCGCGCCGCCGACGTCCGTGGCCCCGGAGATCGCCCATTGCGCCTCCTGGGCCTTGAGCGTCTGCACTTTGTCCCTGGCCAGCCCGAGATCCCGCTCGAGCGTCGCCAGGTCCTGCTGCCGCCCATGGAGGAGCTGCACGTTGGCTTCGAAGTGCACCTGAGTATCGTAAAGGTGGTGCGATTTGAAGTCCGCGACCGAGCGCTCCTGCACCTGCAGCTGGGCGAGGACGTCGTTGGCCAGCGACTCGATCGTGCGCGTGGTCCCCTCCGCCTGCGTGTTGCGGAAGCTCACGTTCCGCTCGATGTAGAAGTCCGCGAGGGTGTTGACCACCTGCGCCGCGCGTTGCGGAGTCTTGTCGCGGTAAGTCAGGCGGAACACACCCCCCGACCGGCTGCCCTCTCGTTCGTTCTCCATGACCTGGACCTCGATCCGCGAGCGCATGGACTTGATCGTGCGCTCCATTTCCTCGGCGTCGGCCTGGGTCCCCAGCGTTTCCTTGACGAGTTTCGTGAGGTACGGCCGGCTCAACACCGCCTCCCGCAAGGCGGCCAGACGGATGGACATATCGTCGGTCACGGTGCTCTTCACGAAATCCTGGGGGATCTGCTGGGGCGCCACGAAGATGGTGGTGCTGGACTCGTAGGTTTTCGGGAGGTAGTGAAGCGCGGTCATGGCCCCCGCGAGCCCCAGCGAGACGCCTGCGACCAAGGTCCACCACGAGCGGAGGACCCGGTCGACGAGCTCGAGGATCACGGCGTTGCTCGAAGGAGGCATCAGTGTGTCCTCCTCTCCGCGTCCTCCGGACCGCGCGGATACCACGTGAGACCGAGCCTAACGGTGGTGAACGACCCGTTCAAGGCCTCCTGATCGCTTCCCGACTGCTTCACGTAGTCGCCCCCGACCCGAAGACCGACCGTCGCCTTCGGGAACCACTCGAGGGAACTCCCGCCGCCCACGCTCGTGAGCGTGGACGTGCCCGCCTCGTTCGACTCGCGCCGTGCCCAGCGTGTGGAGGCTTGCCACCTCCACCGCCGCTCCACTCCCCCTCCCGCCAGGAGGCCGACCGCGGTGTCCGTCGAGGTACCCCGGAGCGCGCCGCCGGACGACGGACCACGGTCCGCCGTGAGCGACAGGTAGGCGCGGCGGAAGGTCCTTTGCACCGTCAAGCCGCCCTGCACTCCGTCCGAGGACTCGTCGCCCGCCAGCGCGGATCCGGGGGGGGGCACCAAGTTTCTGCGGAATGCGCCCAGCCGCATGCCTAAGGAGACGCGCCGCGACACGATCCGGTCGAAGGTCAAACCGAGCATGTGAACGTTTTCATTCCCGCTCGCGGCGAGCTCGAACCGCTGAAACCGGTACTCCAATCCTGCGCGGGTGGCACGGGAGAACTCCCGCGACGGCGCCACGCTGAATTCATACTCGTTGCGGTCCTCGAGCTCCGCCGCGGGCGTTCCCGTCTCGAGGCCGGAGATGGGAGTGTAGGCCATCCGGGCGCCGCGCAAGGCGCTAGCCCACTGCCAGCTCGCCCCTGCCTGCTTGCGCCAGGAGACCTCACCGGTGTAGTAGTCCCGGTTCGTGCGGTCGGCGAGGAAGAAATCGGGCGACCTGGCGCTGCTCGTCACGCCCTGGGCTTGCGTCCTCTCGTACCCGAGACCGAAGCTGAGCGAAGAGCCTCGGCCCGGCTCGGTGGTCGCGAGCAGGCGGAGTCGGTGCTCCGCGTGGTCGAGGACGGAGAGGTCGCGGTACTTCTCGTACGAGGGGCGGTAGCCGAACTCCAGGGAACCTCGCTGCCCCGTCCTCCGCACCGGGAGATCGACTGCGACACGGCTAGCCCAGTCGGCGACGGGACCTTCGGTCCCTGCCACGTAGAGCACGTTATCGGAGTGCGTGCCCTCGATCATCACCGCCGGATGGAACGTGGTGACAGCTGCGAGACACGGACCCACCGCCAGTCCGAGCAATAGGAGCGCGGCGGTGGGGAACCCGCGTGGGGGGAGAAGTCTCATCGGCGGACCTCGCGTGGCGGCCTAGTCGACGAGAACCGTGTCGCCGGGTTTCAGGAACAAGTTCGCCTGGCTCGCGTCCCCTGCGACGAGCCTCTTGTAGTCGACGCGAACGCGCCGCTCGATTCCGTTTTCCTCCCGCAGGATGGTCAGCTCCTTCTTGGAGAACTGAGTAAGGCCGCCCGCCGCGGCGATCACCTGGAGCAAGCGGGTCGGCCGGAAGAGACTGATGGGTCCCTGGCGGTTGACCTCGCCGAGCACGTACACGCGGAAGCTGTTGATCTCCTCCACGCTGACGGTGACGTTGGGGTCTCGAATGTAGCTGGCGAGCCGGCGCGCGATCTCCTTCCGCACCTGATCGGGCGTCATCCCCTCGACCTTGATGTCGTTGACCAGCGGCACGGTGATCTTGCCGTCGGGCCGGACGCGAGTGCGGAGATCCAAAGCGGTCTCCCCCCAGACCGATACTCTGAGCACGTCCTCGATCCCGATGCTGTACTCCGGAGTCGCATCCGCCTGAGCGGGCTCGGACGGCGTCTCGGCCTGGACGAGGCCACCGAGGACCAGGAGACACAACAACGCTCCCGAGAGTCTCATCCCGCCACCCTCCACCTTCGCGAATCCCGGAGAGCCGTTGGCGGGCTCGCCCGGAAACCGTGAAAACGTATATAGAGTAGACGAGGCCACGTCAAGCGGTAAACCCGAACAAGGCCGAAGAATCTCCGCCAGCATCACTCCGCCGCGGTCCGAGGAAGTTCGGTCGCGAACCGTTTTAAATATGTTGCGAAATTCGGCATTCGCGAGGTCGATGGCGTTGGTAGTTCTTACACTAATTCAATAACGCGTATCTCCGATTCAGGTCCGCGACGAGATCGTTGCTACTTTTCATTGACACAAAGCCCGGCGCTTCGTACCCTTCATCCAGTCTCCAGCGGTGAGACGATGAACAGCTTTGGGGTGCGCGAACGTTGGGGGGGGCTGCACCCGGGAGGTGCAATGTTCGCCCGCAGCGGTTTGGGCTCTCTATCCGACGCTCCGACCCGACCGCGGAGGGGTTTGCGGTTGCCGCCATGACGCTCCTTCGCCTGACCCGACCGCGTCTGGTTTTCTCCTTCGCACTCGAAGGCGGATTGACCTTCGTTGTCCTCTACGGGCTCGCGACCGCGACGATGGCGGTGACGCAGGGGCTTGTTCGGACCGCGCCCGCCCTGCAGATCGCGGGGCTGAGCCTGCTCTTCGTCGCCTGCGTCGCGATCACTCGAAGCGCGAGGGTCGGCGACGAGAACAACCTCCGCCGCGAGATCGCGCTGGCGTCCGTGGTCTCCTTGGTCCTCGGGGTCCTCGGGTTTCTGGCCGACTGGGTCTACTGGGGATCCCCGCGCCCCTTGACCGGGTTCCTCACGCTGGAGGGGGCGTTCGCGGTTCCGGCCGCCGTGACCGCATGGCGCTGGGCCGCGGCGCGGCTCAACGTCCTCGACGGCTGGCGCGAGCGGGTGCTGGTGCTCGGCACGGGACGCAGCGCGCGGCAGCTTTGCCACTGGATCTCGCAGAACCTGTCGTCCGACTACGTCGTGGTGGGATTCGCGGACGAGAACGACGCGCGCGTCGGCCAGGTACTTGCCATGGGCGTGCGGATCCAGACGGACTTCCGCTCGCTGACCCGGTACTGCCCGCGGCGTGCCGACCGGATCCTCGTCGCCCTCGACGAGAAGCGGGGGAAGCTCCCCCTCGAGCCGTTGATGGAGCTGCGGCTCGCCGGGCTCGAAATCGAGGACACGACGTCGTTCATCGAACGGACCAGCGGCAAGCTGGCCGTTGAGACGATGCTCCCGTCGTGGCTGATCTTCTCCGACGGGTTCAAGACCTCGCCCCTTCGCCTCGCCGCGAAGCGGCTGCTGGACGTGGTGCTCTCGCTGATTCTGCTCGTCGTCAGCCTCCCCGTCGTCCTCTTGACCGCAGTCCTGGTCCGACTCGACAGCCCGGGCTCGGTGCTGTATCGGCAGAAGCGCATGGGAAGCGGCGGACGGGAGTTCAAGCTCCTGAAATTCCGCTCGATGGTTCAGGACGCCGAGGGGCGCAGTGGGCCGATCTGGGCCCGCGCCGGCGACCCACGGATCACCCGCGTGGGCCGGGTCATTCGGAAGCTGAGGATCGACGAGATCCCGCAGTTGCTCAACGTGCTCCGGGGCGAGATGAGCTTCGTGGGGCCGCGCCCGGAGCGGAAGCACTTCGTAGAGCAGCTCGAGAGTCGGATACCTTACTACCGGCTGCGCATGGCGGTGCGGCCCGGGATCACGGGCTGGGCGCAGGTCCAGTATAAGTACGGCGCGTCCGAGGAGGACGCCCTCGAGAAGCTCAAGTTCGACCTCTATTACATCAAGAATTGTAACGCGCTGTTCGATCTCTGGATCGCGCTCAAGACCGTCAAGGTCGTGCTGATGGGCAGCGGCGCGCGCTGACCTGCGGCGGTCGGCAGCCTCGTGGAGAAAGGGCTCCTCGCGGTCTAGACGCTGGCCGACTCGGTCCGGCCCGCCTCGTTCAGGAGGCGGAGCACCTCGAGTCGGAAGTGCTCCAACTGCAGCGGCTTGATCAGGCAGAGGTCCGCTCCGGCGTCGTACATCCGTCGGATGATGTCCTGCTCCGGGAACGCGGTGATCGCGAGGATCTTGATTCCCTTCGTCTCGGGATTCTGTCGGATCGAGCGGCAGAGCGCAAGGCCGTCGACCCGGGGCATTCTCACGTCCATGACGATCAAGTCGGGGTGAAGGCTTCCGATCTTGATTCCGGCGTCGTAGCCGTCCACGGCCTCCTCGATCCTGAGCCCCGGCTCGAGCTCGCCCAGGATCCGGCGGACGATCTCGCGGATGTCCGCCTCGTCGTCGACCACGAGGACCGCGCGGCTTCTCTGGGCCCCCTTGAAGAAAGCCTCGTCGATCGGGATGTCGAACTTCTGCAGAAACGCACGGAAGTCTTCCATCGCGACCCGGTAATGCCCGCCCGGAGTGGAGAACGCCCTGAGCTTCCCGGACTTGATCCACTTGAGCACGCCGTCGTTCGTGACGGCGCAGTACCTGGCGACCTCGGAGGTCGTAAAGAAGCGGCGGCCGTTCTCGCTCTCGCTACCCATGGTGCAATCCTCGCTTTGCGTGTTTTTGCTTTATCGGCCCTTTCGTGTCAGAATATAAAGTGGCGATAGCAAATATGCAAATCGCTCAATACATACTTGTATAATCACGAAACGGCATTCTCAAACTGCGTTGACGAGATCGGAGGCCAATGGTAGTATCCGCGCTTGTTTCGTGGGGCGGCGCTCCGCCAGCCGGATCGACCGGAACGGACCGTAGCTCAGCTGGATAGAGCAACTGGCTACGAACCAGTAGGTCGGGGGTTCGAATCCCTCCGGTCCGACCAGGTCCCCCGCGAGGGTCTGTGGCTCCTTCCGGGGTGATTCCAGGGGACTGGATGCACGAGCGGTTCATGGAAATCGCGCTCGAGGAAGCTGCTCGGGCGCGACTCGCCGGCGAGGTTCCCGTCGGCGCGGTCGTGGTGCTCTCCGACGTCGTCGTCGGGAGGGGCCACAATGCCGTCCTCGCCTTCACCGATCCCTCGGCACACGCCGAGGTCCTGGCGGTGAGGGCCGCTGCGATGCACCTGGGGAACTACCGGCTCATCGGCGCGACGCTCTACTGCACCGTCGAGCCCTGTCTCATGTGCCTCGGCACCGCGATGCACGCTAGGATCTCCCGGGTGGTCTACGGGGCACCCGATCTGAAGGTGGGCGCCATCGGTCGCCTGGCGGCGCTCCGGGCCGGCGGCGCCGATTTCAACCACCGTTTCGAGTCGGTCGGCGGCGTGTTGGCCGACCGGGCGGCGGGGCTTCTCCTAGACTTTTTCCGGGAGAGGCGCGCCGCCACGAGGGTTCAGGGAGCGATCACGTCGCTCAAGGAGCGTGGAGAGGTACCGAAGTGGTCGTAACGGGGGCGCCTCGAAAGCGCTTTGTCTCCGTGAGGAGGCACGTGGGTTCGAATCCCACCCTCTCCGCCAGACGGAGATGAGTCTGGGGCCGGGGGCCGAACCGGTCGTATCGACGTCCGGCGGCGAAGCCCGACCTTCGGAACAGCCGCGGAGAGATGACCGAGTGGCTGAAGGTGCACGCTTGGAAAGCGTGTGTACGGGTAACCGTACCGTGGGTTCGAATCCCACTCTCTCCGCCACGATGAAAGCGTCCGGTTCCGCGCATCGCGCGGCATCGGACCCGGTTTTGCGGGGCCCGAGCCCTGTGCACTGCGGTTCCGTGAACCCCGCCAGGCCCGGAAGGGAGCAACGGTAAGCGGGCCACCGCAGGTGCCGCAGGTTCACTTGGGCCCCATCAGAGGAGTCGAGGGTCCGAGGGCGAGGGGTCGAGGGCAGGAGCGGACGTGGTCGCGCTCGGCTCGAGGCCCCCGATCCTCGGCCCTCGACGCTCGACCCTCGACGCGGTCGAGCGGGGCGGGGAGCGGTGACGTACCAGGTCCTGGCCCGCAAGTGGCGGCCGCAGCGACTCGAGGAGCTGGTCGGCCAGCAGCACGTCGCGCGCACGCTCAGCAACGCCATCGAGGCCAACCGCCTCGCGCACGCGTACGTCTTCGCCGGGATCCGAGGGACCGGGAAAACCACCGTCGCCCGGATCCTCGCCAAGTGCCTGAACTGCGAGAGCGGCCCGACCCCGACCCCCTGCGGCGAGTGCGCGCCGTGCCGCGAGATCGCCGAAGGGCGATGCATGGATGTGCTCGAGATGGACGCCGCGTCCAGGACGGGGGTGGACGACATCCGCGAGCTCCAGGAGGTCGTCTCCTACGCGCCGGTACGGGATCGCCACAAGATCCTGATCCTGGACGAGGCGCATATGCTCTCGAAATCGGCGGTGAACGCGCTTCTCAAGACCCTCGAGGAGCCTCCGCCGCGCGTGGTGTTCGTGCTGGCGACCACGGAGATCCAGAAGCTCCTCCCGACGATCCTTTCCCGTTGCCAGGTGTTCGAGTTCCGGCGGGTGGCGCCGAGGGAGGTCGCCGCGCACCTACGAAAGGTGTGCGACAGCGGCGGGTTCCGGATTTCCGACGGGACGCTCGACAGGATCGCGCGGGCGGGCGAAGGGTCGGTGCGGGACTCCCTGTCGGTGCTCGAGCGGGTCCTCGCGTTCTGCGGGGACGAGGTCGAGGACGACCAGGCCCTGCAGGTGCTGGGTGCGGTCCGGACGGAGACGCTGGCCGGGATGGTGCGCGGGCTGGCTTCGCGCGATGCCGCGACGATGCTGCGCCTCCTGGACGCTCTCTCCGAGGAGGGGCACGACCTGCTGCACTTCTGGGGGGAAATGATCGCGGTGCTCCGCGACCTGATCCTCATCAGGACCCTCCCGGGACGGGAGGATCTCCTGACGCGCGGCAGCGAGGAGGCGGCGGCACTGGTCGAGGCCGCGGACGGGCTCTCGAGGGAGGATCTCTCGCGAGCGTTCCAGATCCTCGCCGACCTCGAGCCGGGACTCAAGGGCTCGAGCCAGCCGCGTTTCCTGTTCGAGGCCGCGCTGGTGCGTCTCGCGTCTCTCGGCGCCGTGAAGCCGATCGAGGATCTGCTGGCGATCCTCGGCCCGAGCGGCGCCCCGGAGCGTCGCACCGCGGGCCCCACCCCACCCGCGCCGGCCGCTCCACGCTCGCCGGCGCCGACGACGCCTCAAAAAAAAAAGGCCCCTGATCCCGCGCTGAGCGCTGCGGCAGGCAACCCCCGCGCGGACTTCCCGGTCCCTGCCGCGCCGGCTTCTCCGTCCGCCGCCGGTGCCGACCTTCGGGACGACGACCCCGTCCAGCGCTTCCGCGCGGCGGTTTGGGACACGGGCGGGATGCTCGGCGCGGCGATCGCCCAGGCCGCCTCCCTCGCCCTGGAAGAGGGGCTGCTTCGAATCGTTTACGCGCCGGCGCTCGACGCGGTTCGAAGAGTGGTCGAGCGCGAAGAAAACCTCGCGACGCTCCGCCGATGTGCGCTCGGGACCCTCGGCGCACGGGTGGGCGTCCGGATCGAGTCGGCCGCGGTAGTGCGCGAGACCCCGACGGCGGAGACGCCACCGCCGCCGGCGCGGCCACCGGTTCCAGGGGCGGCGGAGACGGCCACCGCCGCCGTACCCTCGCCCGGTGCCGAGACCGATCGGCGGTCCCTGCTGGACAGCGCCCGATCGGAGCCGGGAATACGGCGGCTCCTCGCCGAATTCGGGGCGCAGGTGGTCGAAATCCGCCCACTCGAGGCCATTCGGCAAGTCGAGCCCGCGGGCGCGGAGGCCGGCGGGCCGGAGGATTCCCCATGAATCTCGGAAAGATGATGAAGGACCTCCAGAAGATGCAGGAGAGGCTCCAGGCGGACGTGGAGGCGCTCGAGGTCGAGGCGACCGCCGGGGGCGGCGTCGTGACCGCGAGGATGAACGGCAAGAAGCAGCTCGTGTCGCTGCACCTCGCCCCCGAGGCGATCACGCCCGAGGATCCCGGCATGGTCGAGGACCTGGTGCTGGTGGCCGTAAATGAGGCGGGGCGCAAGGTCGACGCGGAGGTCGAGCGTCTCACGCAAGGGATGACGTCGGGGCTCAAGATGCCCGGGATGCGGTGAGGGACCCATGGGATCGCTGCCTCCACCGCTCGAGCGGCTGATCTCGGAGCTCGGGAAGCTCCCGGGCATCGGCAGGAAGACCGCGCAGCGCCTGGCGTTCCACCTCCTCCGTGCGCCGCGGGAGGACGTTTCGGCGCTCGCAGAGGCGCTCTCGGAGCTGAGAGAGCGGCTCCGCTTCTGCTCCGTCTGCTTCAACATCGCCGAGGGCGATCTCTGCCCCATCTGCGCCGATCCTCGCCGCGACCGCACGGTCGTCTGCGTGGTCGAGGAGCCCGCCAACCTCACCGCCCTCGAGCGAACCCACGCCTTCCACGGCGTCTATCACGTCCTCGGCGGGGCGCTTTCGCCGCTGAAGGACGTGGGCCCGGACGACCTCCGCGGCCGCGAGCTCTTCGAGAGGACGCGCAAGGAGGGATTCCGCGAGGTGGTTCTCGCGACGAGCCCGAACGTCGAGGGGGAGGCAACCGCCGTCTACCTTTCCCGACTCCTCAAGCCCCTCGGCGTCCCCGTGACGCGGCTCGCCCAGGGACTCCCCGCGGGTGCCGACCTCGAGTTCACCGACGACCTCACCTTGACCCGCGCATTCGAGGGCCGCCGGGAGTACTGAGGAGCCGCCTTGGAGAGGGGAAGACGGCGTGCCGGCCTCGACCGACTTGCCTCCGCGGGAAGGGGAGAGCTAGATTAACGCCTTGGCCCGGCGGCGTCCGCCGGGGGGAGGGCGCTGCGGGTCCCATGGCCGTTGCCGATCTCGTCCTGCTGGAGGCCGATCATGGGCGGCTCGTCGCCGTTCTCGAGCGTCTTCGCCAGGACGCCAACGCGAAGCTCGTCTTCCTCCTGGACAAGAACGGCCAGCACCTCGCCCTCTCCGGGGACCTGGACGCGATCGACCCGACCTCCCTCGCTTCGCTCACCGCGGGGAACGTCGCGGCCACCGACGGCCTCGCCAAGCTGATCGGCGAGCGAGAGTTCTCGATCCTGTTTCACGAGGGGGAGCGCGACAACCTACACATCAACGTGGTCGCGGGGACGGCGATCCTGCTGGTGCTCTTCGACCTCCGGTCGTCGCTCGGGCTCGTCAGGCTCAGGGTCAAGAAGGCGACGGCCGATCTCGCTGCGATCCTCGACGACGTGGTGGCGCGTTCCGAGGCGCGCCGGGCGGGGTTCTTCGGCGCGCGGTCTCCCTTCGCGGAGATCACGGACGAGGACATCGACGCCCTCTTCAGCTGACCGTGCGCGGTCGTAGTAGGATCCGTTCCCGATGACGTTCATCAATTACGCGGCTCGCGAGATCAACTGCAAGATCGTCTACTACGGCCCGGGCTTGGGCGGGAAGACGACCAACATCCAGTACGTCTACGAGCGGACCGGGAACGACACCAAGGGGAAGCTGATCTCCCTGGCCACCGAGACCGATCGCACCCTCTTCTTCGACTTCCTCCCGATCGAGTTCGGCGCGATCCGGGGGTTCCGGACGCGCTTCCACCTGTACACGGTGCCCGGCCAGGTGTTCTACGACGCGTCGCGGAAGCTGATCCTCAAGGGAGTGGACGGCGTGGTGTTCGTCGCGGACTCGCAGGAGATCCGGATGGACGCCAACGTCGAATCGATCCGAAACCTCAACGAGAACCTCAAGGAGCACGGTTACGATCTGGCCAAGGTCCCGTACGTGCTCCAGTTCAACAAGCGCGACCTGCCGACCGCCGTGCCGGTCCCCCAGATGGTCGCGGCGCTCAGGATCAAGAACGAGCCGGTCTTCGAGGCGGTGGCGACGCGCGGCCTCGGCGTCTTCGACACCCTGAAATCGATCGTCAAGTCCGTCCTCCTCCACCTCCGCAGCCGGTAGACTCCGCACCCGCTTCCCCGCTTCTTGACACCCCTCGAACGGCTGTCTATAGTGTCCGTTTTGCGGATTCTCGGAGGTCCCATCCATGGTGGCGGTGATCGAGACTGGCGGAAAGCAGCACCGTGTCCGGGTGGGGGATGTGGTGCGTGTCGAGTTGCTCCCCGCGGAGGCCGGCGCCCCGGTCGTCTTCGACCGCGTTCTCATGGTAGGCGAGGGCGGCGACGCCCAGGTCGGAACGCCGACGGTCCCGGGAGCCCGGGTCACCGGTACGGTGGTCGCGGAAGGGCGCGGCGTGAAGGTGATCGGCTACCTGTTCAAGCACCGGAAGAACTCCAACCGCAAGCGGTGGGGCCACCGCCAGAGCTTCACGGCCGTCAAGATCGACGTGATCGAAGCCTGATCCCCGGAGGTCGTCGTGGCGCACAAGAAGGCGGGTGGAAGCTCTCGGAACGGCCGCGACTCGAACGCGCAGCGGCTCGGCGTGAAGCGGTTCGGCGGCGAGCGGGTCCTGGGCGGAACGATCCTGGTGCGGCAGCGCGGCACGCCCATCCAGGCGGGAAACAACGTCGGCCGGGGGAAGGACGACACCCTATTCGCGTTGACCCCCGGTCTCGTGAAGTTCCAGGACCGCGGCCGTCTGGGGCGCTTCGTCAGCGTCGTCCCCGCCGAGTAACTTCCCGCGGACCACCGAGGCCGGCCGGGCTCGCCCGAGCCGGCCTTCGTGTTTCCGGCGCCGCCGCTCCGGCCGCCGGCGGACCGAGCTAGACTCATCACGGAGACCTCACCCCGTGTTCGTGGACGAAGCCCGGATCACCGTGGCCGGCGGCGATGGAGGGAACGGCTGCCTTTCCTTCCGCAGGGAGAAGTTCGTCCCGAAGGGGGGCCCGGACGGGGGCGACGGTGGGAATGGTGGCTCGGTGGTGCTCGTGGCCGACCCCGAGGTCACGACGCTCCTCGCCTTCCGCTACCGCTCGATTTTCCGGGCCGAGCGGGGGCGCCACGGGCAGGGAGCCTTGAAGTCGGGCCGCTCGGGAGGGGACCTGGTGGTGCCCGTCCCGGTCGGCACGGCGGTGACCGACGAGGAGCACTCGACGCTCCTCGCCGACCTGTCGCATCCCGGGGAGCGATTCGTCGCGGCGGCCGGGGGGCACGGCGGCCGCGGAAACGCGCGCTTTGCGACCTCGACGAACCGCGCTCCCCGCCGGCACGAGCCGGGGGTCCCTGGCGAGGAGCGCGTCCTGCGGCTCGAGCTGAAGCTGCTCGCGGACGTGGCCCTCGTCGGACTGCCGAACGCGGGGAAGTCCACGCTCATCTCCAGAATCTCCGCCGCCCGGCCCAAGATCGCCGACTACCCGTTCACGACGCTTTCCCCCAACCTCGGCGTCGTGGATCGTGGCAACTTCCGCTCGTTCGTCGTCGCCGACATCCCGGGGCTCATCGAGGGGGCCCACAGGGGCGCCGGCCTCGGGGACCGCTTCCTGAGGCACGTCGAGCGGTGTCGTCTGCTCCTCCACCTGGTGGATCCCACGGTGCCCGGGAGGGACCCGGTCGCCGACGTCAGGACCGTCAATCAGGAGCTGCGCCGCTACCGGACGGAGCTGGGCGAGAAGGAGCAGATCCTGGTGGCCACCAAGGCGGATGTATTGCAGGACTCGGCCCCGCTGCGCCGATTGGAAGCCTACGCCGCGCGTCGCGGCCAGATCCTGGTCGTCGTCTCCGCCGTCGCCGGCAAGGGCCTCGACCGGCTCGTCGGGGAGATCGGAGCGGCTCTCGACCGTCTCGACGGCGGCGAGCTCGCCGTCGCGCCGCGGCCGTCGCCGCGGGATCGCCGCCGGGCGCGTCGAGATGACCGGTGACGGCGCCGGGCACGAGGCGATTCCAGAGCGTCGGGGTGCTCGGCGGGACATTCGATCCGGTCCACGAGGGGCACTTGCACGCCGCGGAGGAGGTGCTGAGGGTGTTCGGCCTGCCCCGCGTGCTGCTCGTGCCTTGCGCGACCCCCCCGCACAAGAGCCGGCCGGATCTCACCCCCGCGGTCCATCGGCTCGCGATGCTGCGTCGCGCCGTCGAAGGACGGGAAGGGCTCGAGGTCAGCGAGATCGAGATCGAACGGGGCGGCGTCTCGTACACCCTGGACACCCTTCGCGCCCTCGCCTCGGGCCCGGCGCCCGTGCGCCCGCTGCTCATCCTCGGGACGGACGCGCTGCGCGAAATCGGGACCTGGTACCTCTGCGCCGACCTGCTCCGGGAATTCGACCTTATCGCCGTGGACCGGCCTTCCGGCGGGACCGCCGCGACAGAGGCCGCCCCCCGGAACTTCCCGCCGGAGCTCTCGGCGCGCGCCGTGGCGGTCCCGTGCGAGGCCGGTGCCGGGGTCGCGGCCGACGCGGGGCGCGAGACGACGGGAGGACGGATCTACCGTGTTGCGATCCCGCCCCTCCCGGTCTCCTCGAGCCGGGTCCGCGCGCTGGCCTCGGCCGGAGAGCCCCTGACCGGGCTTGTACCCGCCGCGGTGGCCCGTTATATTCAGCATCAAGGGTTGTACCGAAAGGAGGCACGTCGCTGACACCGGAACTCGCCGTCTGCATCGAGGCCGCCGAGGACAAGAAGGCCGAGCGCACCGTGATCCTCGACCTCAGGCGCCTGAAGGTCTTCACCGATTACTTCGTCATCTGCCACGGCACGTCGGGCCGCCACGCCCTGACCATCGCGGACGCGGTCGAGGAGCTTCTCGCGAAGGAGCTCGGGCGCAAGCCCGGCCACGTGGAGGGACGCCGCGTCGCGGAGTGGATTCTGCTGGACTACTTCGATTTCGTCGTGCACGTGTTCACCGAGGAAAAGCGCGCCTACTACGGTCTCGAGCGGCTCTGGAGCGACGCGCCCCTCCTTGCTCTCCCGGGCGAGGAGGCCCGCCCGCCGGCGGTGCCCGCGACGCCCCGTTGCCGCACCCGGAAGTCCGGCTGACCGGCGCGCTCGGAGTACCGCGGTGCCGGACTTCGATACGCGCGACCCCGCCTTTCGGCGCCTCCTGCAGATGGCCGAGCGCGCCGCGCGGTCCCAAGCGAACGTCCTGCTGACCGGCGAGTCCGGCACGGGGAAGAACCGCCTCGCGGCGTTCCTCCACGAGAGGAGCCCCCGCGCGGCCGGTCCGTTCGTCGACGTCCCATGCGCGAACGTTCCCGCGGATCTCCTCGAGAGCGATCTCTTCGGACACGAGAAGGGCGCGTTCACGGACGCCCACGAGGCAAGGACCGGCCGGTTCGAGCGGGCGGCCGGCGGGACTCTCTACTTCGACGAGATCCAGGAGCTCGAGCCGGGGCTCCAGGCGAAGGTGCTCCGAGCGATCGACGAGAAGCGCTTCGAGCGCCTCGGGGGGAACCGGACGGTGGAGGTGGACGTCCGGATCCTCGCCTCGACCCGCGAGGATCCGGCGCGCCTCGTGGGAGAAGGGAGGCTGCGCGAGGACCTCTTCTACCGTCTCGACGTGGTGCGGCTCGCGCTTCCGCCGCTCCGGGACCGCCGGGCGGACATCCCTGTACTCGCGCAGGCCCTCCTCGACGAGACGGTATCCCGCCACCGCCTCCCCCCGCGGCGGCTCGCGCCCGGAGCGGTCGAGGTCCTGCTCCGGCACGCGTGGCCGGGAAACGTCCGCGAACTCGGCCACGCGATCGAGGCGGCCGCGGTTCTCGCGGAAGGAGAGACGATCGGCGAAGCGGACCTCCCCGGGGGCCTCTCGCTGGCGAGCCCGCTGGGGCTGCGCTCCGCGGCCTCCGGCGCGATGTCTCTCGACGTGCTGGAGCATGCCTACATCGACGAGGTGCTCCGGCGCACACGCGGCAACAAGTCGGCGGCCGCGCGGATCCTGGGAATCCACCGCAAGACGCTGCACGAGAGGCTCCGCGCCCGGCAGCGCCCCGCTCCCGCCACGACCGGCGGCGGCGACGACGACCCGTCCGGAGAGGCCGGGGAGTGAGGCTCCTCCTGCTCTCCGTCGGCAAGCCGCGGGACGGGGCCGCGGCGGCGCTCCACGACCTCTACGCCGACCGCATCCGGAGCTTCGGCGCGGGCTACGAGGCGCGATGGGTGCCCGAAGTCCGCGCCGGCGGCCGCTACTCCGACGATCACGTGCGGGAGCGCGAGGGGGACGCGCTTCGCGGGGCATGGCCCTCCGCCGGAACCGTGGTGGCCCTGGACCGCGGCGGTGCGCTTCTGGACAGCGACGAGCTGGCCCGGGCGCTCGAGCGTTGGTCGAGCCCCGCCGCGACGTTCCTGGTCGGAGGGCCGCTCGGCCTTCATCGAGCGGTCCTCGAGGCGGTGGACCGGGTCTGGTCGCTCTCGCCCCTCACCTTCCCCCACGAGGTCGCGCGCGCGCTCGTCGCCGAGCAGCTCTACCGCGCGATCACGATCCTGCGCGGGGTGCCGTACCACAAGTAGCGCGGCGCCGACTGAAGGACACCGGCGGATCGCCGGTGCGTTCTTGACGCACCCCTGGCGGTGCACTAATCTTGCCTCGGTCTTGCGCCCGGGTCCGACCGGGCCCGCGAAGTCCGCCGGGAACCGATCTCATGAGAGTACGGACGTTTCTGTTCATCCTGCTCGCGATGGTGGTGGTCTACGCCGCGTCCTCGCTGTTCGTGTCGAACCGCGAGGTGCTCGAGCGTCCGTTCCACTTCTGGGGCGGCGTGAACCTCCCGGTCGGACTCGCGCTCCTCATCTTCTTCGTGGTGGGTGTCGCGATCACGGTGCTGGCCGGCCTCACCCGCGAAGCGGGCATGCTGGTGGAGCGCTCGCGCCGGCGCAAGGCCACGAAGCGCGCGGAGGAGATAGAAGAGGAGTACACCCGCGGATTGGCGGCGGTGCTCGAAGGGCGCGAGGAGGAGGCGCTGCGCCATTTCCGCGCGGTCCTCGAGCGCGACAGCCGCCATTTCAACACCCTGCTCAAGATCGGAGAGGTCCTTCGCCACGAGGAGAAGTACGCGGAGGCGATCGAGTACCACCGGAAGGCGCACCACCTCAAGGAGGACGACCCGCGCCCGCTCTACGAGCTCGTGGAGGATCACGAGGCCAAGGGGGACCTGGACCGGGCCCGCGCGGTGCTCGGGAAGATCATCGCCCTCAAGAAACAGTCGGTGCTCGCATGGCGCAAGCTGCGATCGCTCCACATCAAGGAGCGTGGCTTCGCGAAGGCGCTCGAGGCGCACGAGCGCGTCGAGAAATATTCGGACGCCAGCGACCCCCGCGACGCCGCGGACGCCCGCGTCGGCCTCGGGGTTCGCTACGAGATCGCCGCCGAGCATCTCCGCGCCGGGCGCGCCCGGGAGGCCGGCGCCGCACTGCGGAAGGTCCTCAAGGACGCCCCACGATTCATTCCCGCGCACGTGCTGCTCGGCGAGGCGGTACGGCAGGAGGGGAAGGAGGAGGAGGCGATCGAGGCGTGGGAGCATGCCTTCGAGTCCACGAACGACCCCGTGTTCCTGACGCTGATCGAGGACCACTTTCTCCAGCGCGAGCGGCCGCTGGCCGCCATCGAGGCGCTCAAGCGCTGCGCGGCGCGGGCCGGGCGCGACACCCTCGCGCGGTTCTTCCTCGGGAAGCTTTACTTCCGCCTCGAGATGCTCGATGACGCTCTCGCCGTGCTGTCGTCGCTCGAGAGCCGCGCCTCGTACGCGCCGACGCTTCACTACCTGCTGGGCCGGATCCATGAGCGCCGGAAGAACCACCGCGATGCCGCCGCGGAGTACCGGAAGGTGATCAAGGACACCGAGCTTACCCAGCTCGAGTACCGCTGCCGCGCTTGCGGCGAGACCTCGATGGAGTGGGTCGATCGCTGCCCCGGCTGCGGGGAGTGGAATACCGCCGAGCTCAACTTCCGCGAGGAGATGTCCCTCGAAGAGCTGGGCCTCCCGCCCGCGCCGGTCTACACCGCGCGGAAGTAGTCGCCCGCCTCGCGTCCCGCGGAATCGCCGGGTCTCCCGATCGCCTTCCCGGAAAGATCGCCCTTGACCGGACCGAACAAGGTTTCCGTCCCGGCGTGGCTCCGGGCCGCGAGGTGGCTCCACCGCGCGGCGTGCCACCCGGTCGCGTCCATCCTCCTGCCGGGCGGCTGCTTCGTGTGCGGCCGGCCGCTCGGCCCCCGGCACCGTCTCGGCGCCTGCCCGGATTGCTGGGCGGAGCTCAACGTGCTCCGTCCGCCGCTCTGCCGGTCCTGCGGGTTGAAGATGCCCACCTCGACCGACCTCTTGGGTCCCGCGAACGGGAGGTGCGCGGCGTGCGCGCTCGAGGCTCCGACATTCGACGGGGTCCGTCCCGCCGTGGAGTACAGAGGGGCCGCGCGCCGATTCCTGCTCGCGGCCAAATTCGGAGGCAAGCGGGAAGTGCTCCGGGCGCTCGGCGGCCAGCTCGCGCAGGTGCTCGCGGCCTCGGGGTTCGCGCGCGGTTGTCACGTGGTCACCCCCGTTCCCGCGCACGCTTGGTCCAGGATTCGGCGGGGATACAACCCCGCTCTCGAGATCGCGCTGCCGGTGGGGGCCGCGCTGGGCCTTCCCATCGGCAGCGGCCTCCTCGCCCGCAGGCTCACTCACCCCGCCGTCGCGAAGCGGCTCGGCGCTCGGCGGCGGCGGGCGGCCGCCGCGTCCGCGTTCCGCGCGTCGAGGAGTGCCCGGGGGCTGAACGTCCTGCTCGTGGACGACGTGATGACCACCGGCGCGACGGCGGAGGCATGCGCGCTTGCGCTCAAAGCTTCCGGCGCCCTGGAGGTGAGAGTCGCCGCATGGGCCCGCACGCCCAGGGGCGGCGAGAGGTTTGGCCCTGCCGGCGAAGGCGGCCTATAATGCTCGGTTCATCCGGTTCGAGCCACCTGGCGGCGGCCCGCGCCGACCGGGATCGAGAGGTAGCCATGCGTCCTGCGGTCCTCGTCTTGTCTGCGGCTTTCCTCTGCGGCCACGCCGCGGCCGCGCCGGGTGACGTGGTCGGCCCGGGGAAGGCGCCCGCGAAGGAGGGAACGGTCAAGGCGATGCTCGAGCTCTCCCATTCGCTCTACTACTCGGGCGACCCGCTCGAGCTCCGCGTGAGCATCGGGAACGAGGGGGATGCCGAGGTTCAGAACCCCGTCAAGACCCCGCTGCCCGCCGGGCTCGAGGTCCGCGCCACGGGCGGCGCCCTCCTGAAGCGTGCCGCGAAGCCGGAAGCGGGCGAGCCCTCCCGGCCGGAGCGGCTCGCGCCGAAGTACGCCTACAGCGCCGTGATCGACCTGACGAAGGTGTTCCCCGAGCTCGGGAGCCCCGGCCAGTACGAGATTCGTTGGGCGGCTGACGGGGTGTCGTCGCCGACGCTCGTGGTCCGTCTGATCCCGAAGTACGACCCCTCCAAGGAGTACCGGGCCCGCGTCGAGACGGACGAGGGGGTGTTCGCGCTCGAGTTCTTCTCGAAATCCGCTCCGCTCGCCACCAAGGCGTTCATCGATATGGCGAACGCGGGGTTCTACGACGGGCTGTCCTTCCACGAGGTCCATCCGGACCAGTTCGTGGTGGGAGGCGACCCGCAGGGCGATGGCGCGGGCATGCCCCCGATCCGCTACCCCGCGGACCCGTCGAACGTTCCCGTGGTCGCGGGCACGGTACTGATGAAGCCGCTCAGCCCTTCGCCGCCGACCAACGGATCGCAGTTCATCGTCATGCTGCGAGCGGAGCCGGCCTGGAGCGGCCAGGCCACGGTGCTCGGCCAGGTCGTCGACGGGCTCGAGGTTCTCCAGCGGATATCGAGGCTGCCGAGCACGCAGCAGACGGCGCGCCCCTTCTTCAAGCCCATCAAGGACGTCCGGATCCGTAAGATGACCGTGGTCGAGAAGCCGGTACCCCGTTGACGACGGCGTGGTGCCCGGGTCGGTGGGTCCGCGCGAGGATCGCTGCGCGAATTTTCCCGCGCGAACTTTCCTTGACCGGCGGAGGACTTCACCGTATACAGACCTGCGCGTTGAAGAGACGGTGGGGTACGGTACGCGCGAAAGTACAGCGGAAGTTAGGTGGTCGGAGCGGTTGTTATCGCTCGCACCGACCGGAAACAGCTTGACGATGAAGCGATTGACCGTATAAGTAGGGCACTTTAGCTTTTATGAGGTTTCTTAAACTGGAGGTTCCCGGAGCGGGGAGGTCACGTTCATGAAGAGAGTGATTCGGATCGCTTTGATGGCTTTGGTCGCGCTTGCAGTGATGGTCCCGGCGAACGCCGCGGGCAAGGTGACCGTTGGCGACTTTCTGACCCAGATCGCCCAGGTGAAG
>JBGQAU010000140.1:0-3908 GCA_041494445.1 Acidobacteriota bacterium
GCCTTCTTCTCCTTCATCTCGGTCTCGGTCGCCGCGCCGACCTTGATCACCGCGACACCGCCCACCAGCTTCGCGAGCCGCTCCTGGAGCTTCTCGCGGTCGTAGTCCGACGTCGTCTCCTCGACCTGGGTCCGGATCTGCTTCACCCGACCCTCGATCGCCTTCGCCTTCCCGGCGCCCTCGACGAGGGTGGTGGTCTCCTTGTCGATGACGATCTTCTTGGCGCGGCCCAGGTCCTCGAGCTTCACGTTCTCGAGGCGTATCCCCAGATCCTCGGTGATGCACTTGCCGTTGGTGAGGATCCCGATGTCCTCGAGCATCGCCTTGCGGCGGTCGCCGAAGCCGGGCGCCTTCACCGCGGCGGCGTGGAGCGTGCCGCGCAGCTTGTTGACCACCAGGGTCGCCAGCGCCTCGCCCTCGATGTCCTCGGCGATGATCAGGAGGGGCTTGCCGAGCTTCGCCACCTGCTCGAGCACCGGGAGCAGGTCCTTCATGGACGAGATCTTCTTCTCGTGGATCAGGATGTGCGCGTCCTCGAGGACGACCTCCATCCGCTCCGGGTCGGTGATGAAGTAGGGGGAGAGGTAGCCGCGGTCGAACTGCATCCCCTCGACGACCTCGAGCGAGGTCTCGAGCCCCTTGGCCTCCTCGACGGTGATCACGCCGTCCTTGCCCACCTTCTCCATCGCCTCGGCGATGATCTCGCCGATGGACTCGTCGGCGTTCGCCGAGATGCTCCCGACCTGGGCGATCGCCTTGCCGGCGATCGGGCGCGAGAGCTTGCGGATGTCCGTGATCGCGGCTTCGACGGCCTTCTCGATGCCGCGCTTGATGTCCATGGGGTTACCGCCGGCGGTCACCGCCTTGACTCCCTCGCGGAAGATCGCCTGGGCCAGAACCGTCGCGGTCGTGGTGCCGTCGCCGGCGACGTCGGACGTCTTGCTGGCGACCTCGCGCACGAGCTGGGCGCCCATGTTCTCGCGGGCGTCCTCGAGCTCGATCTCCTTGGCCACGGACACGCCGTCCTTCGTGGACAGCGGCGAGCCGAACTTCTTGTCGAGGACGACGTTGCGACCCTTCGGGCCCAGGGTGATCTTCACGGCGTCCGCGAGCTTGTTGACCCCGCGCAGCATCGCCTGCCGCGCGTCCTCAGCGTACGTGATGTTCTTGGCAGCCATCGCTTCTCCACCTCCTGAGAAAACTTGTTTCGCGTGACGGCCGACCCACCGCGCCCTTAGGCGTCCCGGGGCCGGCACCTCGCCGGTCGTGCCGGCCGTTTACCCGATAACGCCGAGAACCTCGTCCTCGCGCAGGATTACATGCTCGTCGTCGTCGATCTTGATCTCGGTGCCAGCGTACTTGCCGAAGAGGATGCGGTCGCCGACCTTGACCTCGAGCGGGATTCTCTTGCCGTTCTCGTCGAGCTTCCCGTTGCCGGCCGCGATCACCTTCCCCTCCATCGGCTTCTCTTTGGCGGTGTCGGGGATGATGATGTTCCCGCGCTTCTGTTCCTTCTCCTCGATACGCTTGACGAGGATCCGGTCGTAGAGGGGCTTCACCTTCATGTTCCTGGCCTCCTTCTTGACAAGTCACCTATTTTGAACGACTTACTTGTAGCAACTAGCACTCGCTCAGTGCGAGTGCTGGTACTATAGAACGGCGTCCCGGGGCTGTCAAGCTCGAGCAAGGGGGTTCGAGGAGGGGATTCGGAAGGTCAGATCGATGACGCCGGAGACGCCAGGGGGGCGCGCTCCTTCTCCGCCCGGCTCCGCTCGCCGGTCTTGGCGAGCCGCGAGGCTTCGTCGAAGAGCGTCAGGGCCTTCTGGATCTGCGGGTCGGCCTCGGCGAGGATCGCGTTCTGGGCCTCGGCACTCCACTTCACCTTGGCGATCTGGGCCCGGAGCTGGAGCTCGACCTGCGGCCAGGCGGCCTCCACGGCCGAGTCGAAAGGGATCGACCGAGATTCCATGAAGCGGCGGACCTCGTCTTGGAACGTCTTGTCCACCGGGACGCCCGGCTTGAGGTCCGGGTGCGCCGGGACGTACCGGACGGCGAATTCGAGGAGCAGGTTGTCGCGAACGAGGCGCGACAGGGCGGGCAGGGCGCGATCGGCGCGG
The DNA here is from genome assembly GCA_041494445.1 of Acidobacteriota bacterium. Classification (GTDB taxonomy): domain Bacteria; phylum Acidobacteriota; class Polarisedimenticolia; order Polarisedimenticolales; family JAIQFR01; genus JAIQFR01. Next base: position 2,118 of record JBGQAU010000140.1, read on the forward strand.
ACCACGTAGTCGGGGGTGATCCCGCCGCCGCCGTAGACGATCCGGCCGGAATCGGTGTGCCGCGTCTCCCGCCGGTCCGGCGCGGGCCGTTGCTCGAGAATCGGCGCGTCGGCCTCCTCCTCCGGTTCGAGGAAGTAGTCGTCGAGGTCGGAGTAGTCGCGCTGGATGAGGCGGCCCGACGGAGTGAAATACTTCGCCGTGGTGAGAGCGACGGCGCCGCCCCCGCGCAGCGGGATCACACGCTGCACGAGACCCTTCCCGAAGGTGGTCTCACCGACGACGAGGCCCCGGTCGTGGTCCTGGATCGCCCCGGACACGATCTCGCTGGCGGACGCCGAAGAGTGGTCCACCAGGACGACGAGCGGAAGATCGACGCGGTCCACCTCCTTCGCGGAGGGATAGTCCTGGTCCGATCCCGGGACGCGCCCGCGGGTGTACACGATCATCTTTCCCGCGGGGATGAACCGCTCCGCCACCTGCACGGCTTGCTCCAAGAGGCCCCCGGGGTTCCTCCTGAGGTCCAGGATCAGGCGCGTCATCCCCTGGGTTCGGAGGTGCTTGACGGCTTCGTCCAGCTCCGTGGCGGTCGTGGATGTGAAGTTGGAGAGACGGATGAAGCCGGTTCCGGGCCGGACCATGTAGACCAGCGTAATGCTGTGAGTGGGGATCTCGTCGCGGATCAGCGTGACGTCGAACGGCGCGTCCTCGCGCGGCCGCTGGATCGTGATGGTGACCTTGGTGCCCTTCTCGCCCTTGAGCCTCCGGACCGAGTCCTGGACGGTCAGGCTGATCGTTTCCGCCCCCTCGATCCTGGAGATGATGTCGCCGGCCTGGCGGCCGGCGCGGCTCGCGGGGGTCCCGTCGATCGGCGCGATGATCGTGAGCGGCTTGTCCGGCCCCGGCTTGTTGATCTGGATCCCGAGACCGAAGAACTTCCCGCGCTGCTCGTCCTTCATCTCGCTGTAGGCTTCCTTGTCGAGGTAATTGCTGTGCGGGTCCAGCGTGTGGAGCATGCCCTGCACCGCGTCCTCGACCGCCGCCTTCGATTCGAGCTTGCCGACGTAGCTGTCCTCCACGATGGCCAGGGCCCGGCCGAACGACTGCAGGAGCGCCTCGGACTTGTCGGCCTCCGCCCGCGCCCGCCCGCCGATCAGCCCGCCCAGCGTGCAGCACGCGGCGAGGACCAGAAGGGCCACCAGCGCGGATCGACCGCCCGTTCGCTTCATCACGTCCCCTCGGAAGAGGTTTACAGAAGGGTTACATTATATGCTGTCGGAGACGCGGCGGCAAAGACGGACGGGAGCGCCGGTCCGGGGGTGACGAAAGGAGGCACCCGCCATGTTCGGTTCGATCGGCGGTCCCGAGATCCTGCTCATCTTCATCCTCGCCCTTCTCCTGTTCGGCCCGCGGAAGCTGCCCGAGATCGGCCGCGCGCTGGGGAAGACCGTGGCCGAGTTCCGGAAGGCGACCGCGGAGTTCCGGAGCACGCTCGAGCGGGAGGTCGAGATGGAGAAATTGAAGGAGACCGGCGGCGCCCTCAAATCGGCTGGCGCGGAGACCGCGGACGCCGTGAGCCATCGCGGACTGTTCGGCGAGCTCGCGGCGGCGCTGCGCCCCTCGATCGCGCCCGACCCTTACGGAGATGGGAAGGAGCGCGCCAAGGAAGAGGTCCGCACCACCGCCGGCGCCGCGTCGCCCGCCGCGCCGCCTCCCGCCGCGCCGATCCCGTTCACGGAGGAGGGCGACGCCCTTCCTCCTTCCGGCCCCCCCCCGGCGCCGGCCTCTCCCGAC
>JBGQAU010000065.1:0-19028 GCA_041494445.1 Acidobacteriota bacterium
CATCTCCTTGAGGACGAACACCGCGCGCTCGCGCTCGCTCAGCGCGCCGAGCGCCGCCTCCAGGCGATCGCGGAGGCCCCTCGCCTCGGCCTCCCGCTCGGGCCCGGGGCCGGCGTGGGCGGCGCGCTCCCCCGCCCCGGCGTCCCACGGCACCTCGTCCCGCGCCTGGCGGCCGGTTCTGAGGTGGTAGTCGTAGGTCGCGTTGACCGCGACGCGGTAGATCCAGCCGGCGAAAGGGTTCCCGGCCTTGAACCCGTCGAGATGCCGGAACACCCGGATGAACACTTCCTGGGCGACGTCCTCGCGGTCCCGAGAGGGCACTCCCATCAGCCGCAGGACGCGCAGCACCTTGACCTGGTAGCGATCGAGGAGCGTCTCGAAGGCGCGCACGTTCCCGTCGCGGGCCGCGGCCACGAGCTGGTCGTCGGAAGTTTCGGGAGCGCGGGAATCGGCCAATCGGACCTCGGCGAAAGGGTCCTCATTCTACCGAGAATCGGCCGTCAGAAGGAGCTGAGGTTGCCCTTCGAGTCCACCGAGAGGACCGAGTAGTACTGGGTCGGGACCGGCGTGCCGACGTCCACCGACGTGCCGGTCGGCGAGGCGACCTTCGTGATCGTCCCGTTCCGGATGTCCGCCCGCGTGAACGGGTGGTCCGTGGCGTACACGTCGTAGTGGTCGATCCTTGTCGGCCACGCCGGCGGGTCGAACGTCGTGGTCACGGCCGGCCATGAGAGGACGACGTGACCGCCGGACACCAAGGCGGTGAGGACGTCGATCCCGTTCGGGAGCTGGTTGTCGAGGCCGCCCGGGTTACCGGCGGTGTCGATCGCGCGCACGCCGTAGTAATACGTCGGCTTCCCGGCGGTGAGCGCCTGCGAATCCGTGAAGCTCGTGCCGGTCGGCGTGCCGAGGAGCGTCGCGGTCGCGAGGCTGAAGTCCGGGGAGAGGGCGCGGTACACCTCGTACCGGGCGATCGTCGTGGCCTTGCCGTAGATGTCCGTCGTGACCGCGGTCCACGACAGGACGGCGTCCAACAACGTGACCGACTTGTCCACGTGGAGGGTCGCGATGAACCCCGGGGACCTCACGCCGCGGACGAACGTCGGCACAGCGCTCTGCTCCACGGAGTAGCCCGAGGTCATGCTCGACGTGTTGGTCGCGGTGAGCGCGAGGTAGTAGCGGACGTTGTTCTGGAGGTTCGTGAGCTGGTACGCGGTGTTCTTGCTGGCGTCGACGTGGGTCGTGTAGACCCCCGGGGCCGTCCCGTAGTGGATCGTGTAATTCTTGAAATCGGACTCGCCGTTCGCGTTCCAGGCCAGGTTGAGGCGCGCCCCCGTCTCGGGGTCGGTGACCGGTTGCACGGCTTGCCAGGTCGGCACCGCCGGCGGGTTCGGGTTCAGCGGCGTCGCGCGCAGGCAGTCGGGCCCGCTCACCACGCAATCCGAGTTGAAGTTCGACCAGCGGCTCTCGAACCCCTCCGAGTCCACCGCGACCAGGTAGTAGTAGTAGGTCTTCGCGTTGACGACGCCGGAGTCGGCGTAGGCGGTCCCCGTTCGCCCCGTGGCGACCCGGGTGTAGCTCCCCGCGAGGTTCTCGGTCCGCCAGATGTCGTACGTGATCGTCCCGGGGGTCGAGCTCGCCTGCCAGGCGAGGTTCACCACCGCGTTCCCGCCGGCGGCGGACACCGCCGTCGCGGGCGCGACCGACTTCAGCGCGAGGCGCTGAGCGGGATCGCCCAGGAGCACGAACCCCTGGCATCCCGCGTAATCGGCGTCGCCGCAGAGCCTGGACAGCGTGTCCATCACCGGCACGTCGAGCGTCCGCTCCTTGTGGCTTCCGAACAGGTCGCCCCAGATCACCTCAGTGATGGCGTGGTGCTCGGTGGAGTACCCGAGATTCGTCGGGGCCGACACCGCGATCGCCCCCCCCGTCGAGGTTTTCAGCCAGTCCTCGCCCATGGAGTGGTCCAACGTGGTGTGGAAGCCCCCGCTCAGGCAGTCCCCCACGATCAGCCAGGGGAGCTTCGTGGGATTCTCCAGAGCGGAAACGTCCAGGCGGTTGTTCCATCCCTGGGCGAAAATCGCATCGTCCGACCAAATCTGGAAGTTCCCGTGCCCGACGAACTGCATGATGACCGCGCCGACCCCGGACCCTCCGGTCTCTTTGAGCGCCGCCTCGATGTCGTTGGTCATCTTGGTGTGGTTGCAGGAGGTCGAGGTGCAGTAATCGCTCCAGTACCGCAGATTGGTGTAGGTGTAGGGCGGCGCTTGCATGTAGGCGATCGCCTCGGCGATGGTGGCCTCGAAGTCGGCGCCGTCGTTCGGGTCGATCACGCCGTTCGATCCTGTGTGCCCGCGGTCCGACACGAACAGCGCGCGGCGGGTCCAGTTCCCCGACGGCGGCGCGCTCTCGTAGCTGTAGATCTTCGTCAGGGCATCGCGCGCCTCGGTGTCCGAGCGCACGGCGATCCGCCCGATCATGAGGTCCGCCAGGTGATCGGTGCCGACCACGGCCGCGAGGGCGTTGTCGCTCGCCAGGTAGGCCAGCTGGTAGTCGGAATCCAGGACGATCACCGTCGGGACGAAGTCGCTGACCGCGGTCGCGGTCTCGTTGTGCTTGGTGTCGTACGATCCGTCGCCGATCAGCAGGACGTAGAACGGCTTCGGGGTCGACCATCCCTCGCCGGGGGCCGTGGACATCACCCACTTCAGGAAGTTCCGGATCGCGTTGGGGCCGTACAGTCCGTCGTTGAACTCGTCCTGGACGTCCTGGAGCGAGACGACCTTCGACGTGATCCCCTGCTGCGCGAGGCGGAGCGAGAGGAGCTGGTTCAGCACCGGCGAGGCCTGCGCTCCGAGGATGTCGGGCCGCGAGATCACGATCATGTCCGCCTGGTTCGTGGTGTCGCGGAGGTCGGACACGGTGTCCGCCGGGAAGTCCGCGTCGGCCGGGACCGACACCCCGGAGTCCCCCGCCACGACGAACCGCCGTGTCGTCCCGGTGGGAATCGACGTGTCCTCCGCCACGTGGAAGCGGATCGTATAAGGCCCGACGCCGGCCACGGTCGCGCCGGTGCGCCGCACGGGGCTCACGATGCCGGTCCCCCCGGCCAGGCCCGTGATCTCGTACACCGAGGGCGGGCTCGTGGGGCCGCTCGAGAAACCGGTGATCTCGAACTCCGCTTCCCCGTTCGGGTAGTCGAACGTCAGCGCGTCCCCCGAGGCCGCGAACGCCCGGCGGTACCGGACCTCGATCCAGTCGAGAACGATCGTGTTCGTGACGCCGGGGACCGTGACGGCCTCGGTCTTCACGTAGGCGGGGCTCTGGAGCTGCTGGCCCGTGCCCGGGTACGTCCAGGTGAAGTCGTGGGTGTAGACCATCCGCCCGTCGAACGTCCCGTCGTCGTCGTTCCACGCGAGATCGTCTCCCGGCGTGGCGTCGTACTGGAGGGTGATCCGGCTGTGATGGTCCGGATAGACCGAGGACTCGGTGAACCCGCGGACGCGCACGAGCACTCGCGCGGGAAGGCTCCCGGACTTGAGCCCCGGGAGCGGGACCGCGTCGGTCCTGGACGCAGGAGCGGTGAGAAACGGCTTCCAGTACCACGGGTCGTTCCCCCCGAGGGGGACCCACACGTTGTCGGTCTCCTGGTGGGAGACCGCCTCGAAGTCCGCCGCCGGCATCATCCCCTGCGGCGCTGCGGCCAGGTCGGGCATGCGCGCCCGCGCGCCGGTCTCGACCGTCAGGAAATAGACGTTCTCGTCGGTGACGTCCGCGACCTCGTACAGGTTGAGCGTGGGGCCGCCCTGGTCCTGGTTCAGGACCGTCTTGGGATCGAAGTCGAGCGCCTGCCCGTAGAATTGGACCCACTCGGGCTGCGCCGGAATGTTGTCGAGCAGATCGTTCCCGTTGGGGTCGTGGACCTCGATCGGGACCTCGACCCCGTTGCTCGTGAGCTTCCAGGACGAGAGCGCGTAGCTCGGGAAGCCGGTCGCCGCCATCCTCGCGTAGTCCAGGCGGACGACGCCGTTGGCTCGCACCTTGATCCTGTAGCGCGGGGTCGCCTCGGGCGAGGCGGGAGCGGGCGCGAGAAGGCCGCCGGGGGGCGCCGTCATCGAAAGGCGGAAGGTCGTTCCCTGCGCGTAGTTGACGAAGGAGTTCCGATAGACCGTCTCCAGCTTCGGGTCGGGCCGCGGCTCGCGTCTTTCCCCGCGGTCGCCGTCGAAGCGGACCGCGACCTTGAACGAGCGCGCGATCCTGAGACCCGGGGACTGACGGTCGAACCGGACGGGCGCGAGGTGGACCTCGACGTAGCGCTGGTCCCGGAAGACGCCGATGTCGCCGAGCCAAGCCACCTCGGCCGGGAACGTTCCCTTCCCCTCGTAGAAAGCCGGCGACTCCCGCCGAACCTCGGTGACTCGCGGCTCCGTGTCCGGGCCGGCCGAATCCGCGAAGCGACGGGCGACGGGGCGAGGGCGAAACCCAGGACGGGCGTCCTCGGCCTCGAGGACCACCTCGAGGCGAGGCTCCACCCCATCGGGGATCGCGACCCGAACGACTTTGTACGGGAGATCTGGAGCTTCGGGGCGCCTCTCCAGCACCCCGAAGCCCTCGATCCGGATGGCGTAGCGACCTTCCGGGTCTTCCGCCAGCGAGACCGCCGGTGTCGATACCCGAAAGGTGAACCCCGCGGCTTCCGGGGATTCCCCGACCGGGTTGACAACTGGTTCGGACGAGGAACCCACGCCCCGTCCGGAAGTCGTCGCCAGCAACAAGGCCCAGAAGGCGAACCTTCTGGGGAATCTCATCGCACCCTTCGGGGAACCGTCACCGGGTCCCGCGGCGGTTCCCTAGAGTTTCTTCGTTAGCTCTGGATCGGGCCGGCGTTGCAAGCTTCGGTGGCCTTCGAGCAAATCACGGCCCGGGCTTCCAGCTTCTCCGTGTGGACGATCGCGGGACGCTCGTACGTCTTTTTCATTCGCCTCCCCCTGACCTAGGATCAAACGTCTGTGGACTAAGTACTTAGCTACATCTCCGCGCCAGTTCGCCCAGCGCAAGCTTACTTATACGGTGCACCCGCCTCCTTTTCAAGGAGTTTTTCTCTCGGGGGCCGCCGAACCGATCTCCAGGAGTTCGTAAGCCCGCCGTACCGCCCTGGCGTTCACCTCGGCCTGGGGGTACATGGCCAAGGGGTCCCCGGTCTGGGTCTCCGCCACCCCCATGCAGAAGGAGAAGTAAGGCCCGTTCTCGTGCTGGTCGAGCCGCTGCCTGGCTTCCACCGCCAGGTCCCGGACCTTACCCAGGACCGGTGAAGATCTCCAAATCTGCTCCAGGCTGTCGATTTCCAGGATGTTCGCCACCCTGCGGCGGAACGCGACGCAAGGAAAGATGTTCCCGTAAGGGTCGACGGTGAAACCGGACCGGCCGCTGCCGCAGACCGCCTCCGCCTTGTCCGAGGCGCAGTGGTTGGATTTGGGCGGGAGCTTCCCGTGGTGGAGATCGAGGTACCACTCGCCCCAGTACCGGCGCAGGAACTCCTCGTCGGCGCGGAGGGCCAGCGGGTCGATGTTCCCGTCGTCCTTCGGCGTGATCACCGCGTCGAAGGTCATGTGGCAGCCCAACTCGTCCGCGAGGTCCCGGATGCTGAACAGCTCGTCCTGGTTCAGGCGGGTGATGGGGCATTTGAGCTGCACCTTGATCCCGGCCTCTCTCAGGTTCCGTATCCCTCGGACGGTCTTCTCGAAAGAGCCCTTGATCTTGGTGAGCGCCTCGTGCGTCTCCGGGCGGGAACCGTGCAGCGAGACCTCCACCTCGAACGGGCGGAGCGCGACGATCTTCCGGGCGACCTCGGCATCGGCCATCAGGTAGGCGTTGGTGTAGATCCTGAGCGCCATCCCGAGCCTTCGCGCCTCGCCCGCGATCTCGTAGAAGTCCCTGTGACAGAGCGGCTCGCCGCCCGTCAGGGTCACGTACAGGACGCCGAACTCGGAGATCTTCCCGAGCGCCTCGAAGATCTGAGGCGTGGTCATCTCCTTCGCTCCGGTCGGCGAGTTGTAGCAGAAGGTGCAGAGGTGGTTGCACCGATAGGTGATCTCGAACTGAGCGGAGAGCGGGATCGCCTCCGCGAACGCCTTCTCGATCAGACGGGTGTACGGGCTCTTCCCCGTCGCGTCGGTCATCTCGCGAGCCTCCCCGGGAGCCGGCCGCTACTCGCCCAGCATCCCGTGCGCGGCCAGCTCGCCGAGGAACTCCTGGACGTCCTTCCGGGCGGTTTCCGCCGGGACCTCGAACTCCGAGGTGACCGCGGCCACGATCTCCTCGACCGTGTTCTTCCCGTCCAGCAGCGAGTAGATCCTGAGCCCCGCGGGGTTCAGCACCTTCACCTCGCTCCGCCCGGGGAGCACCACCAGGCCTCCCTCGTCTCCGATCTCACGATAGGCGCAGTCGGGGTTCCGGCGCGGCCGGTCGGCGAGGGACATCGTGTCGGCAGACACGTCGAGGATCCTCCAGGGTTCAACGGCGTAATGTATCGCGAATCCGCGCGGTTGTCCGGTTTAAGTACTTAATTTGTCCTAATTAACTCTCGGAATGTACGACGAGCCCGGGCGGCCTGCAACCCCTATCGGCCGGTGCCTTGACTTGCAACACCTCTGGCCGCGCGGCAGGCGGTCTCGGCCGCCGCTCGCACCCGCTCGAGCCCGGCCCGCTCCCTTGGGTCGTCGAGCACGACCTGCCCCGCCAGGCGAAGCGCCTCGCACGGCCGCCCGAGCCTGAGCTCGCACTCGGCGACGAGCGCCGCGGCGAGTCCAAGGTCGGGGTTCAGCGCGGCGGCGCGCCTCGCGGCCTCCTCCGCGCCCTCGACGTCCTTCGAGCGGAGCCGGGTCATCGCGAGGCCGAGCCAGGCCTCGGCGCGGGCGGGAGTCAGTTCCACCGCCTTCGCGAACGCCTCGGCCGCCGCGGCGACGTCCCCGCGCTCGAGGAGAACGAATCCGAGATTGCTCCGGAGCGCCCCGTCTCCGGGGGAGTGCTCGATCGAGCGGCGGAGCGTCGCGATCCTACCCTCCGGCGTCGCCGCGCCGAGCAGACTCGCGATCTCGCCGTCGATCAGGGCGGGGTCCATGCCGAGCTTCCTCGCGCGCTCGAACGAGGACATCGCGTCGTCCCGGCGCCCCAGGCGCACGTAGACGTGCGCGAGATTGAGCTCCGCCTTGAGCGAGGACGGCTCCTCCGCCGCCTTCGCGCTCCAAAGCGCGAGCTCGTTCCGCCAGAGCGGGACCCGGTACAGCAGGACCCCCGCGTAGTAGGCGCCCAGGATCGCGAGTGCCGCGGCACCGAGGGCGCGTCGCGTGCGTCCCCCCGAGTGGAGCGCGAGCGCCGCGATCAGCAGGACCGCGCCGGCGGACGGGAGGTACAGAAACCGCTCCGAGAGCGTCGTCTCGATCGGCCTCAACTGGGCGACCGGGAGCAGCGACACCGCGCACCATCCCACGAGCGCCGCCTCGATCTTCCGTCCGTGCCGCCAGAGCAGGACAGAGGCACCCGCGGCACCCGCGACCGCGAGAACCGCCGCCGCCGCGGCGATCCCTTCGACGGGCGGCGGCTCGAGGTGGAGGCGAGGGGGAGGAGCGACGAGCCACGCGAGGTAGCTTCCGAGCACCACGAAGGGGCGGAGGAGCGACGGGGCGAGGGAAGCGTCCGCGGCGCCGAGGAGGCGTCCCAGCCCGAGGGAGCGCATCGTCGCGTAGACCGCCGCCGAGGCCACGTAGGGCGCGTACCTCGCCGCCCGGGCCGCACGCTCCCCGGGGCGGGGCCATCCCTCCCGCGCGCTCTCCAGGAGGACCACCAGCACCGGCACCGTGACCGCCATCTCCTTCGAGAGCAGCGCCGCGAGCCAGGCGAGCCCCGCCCCCGCCCGCCACGCCCATGGGCGCCGCGTCCGCTCCGCGCGCAGGTGGAGCACGACCGCGGCGAGGGCGAACACCGCCATCAGCGGATCCACCCGTCCCGAGATGAACGCGACCGACTCCGCGTGCGCCGGGTGAACGGCGAACAGGAGCGCCGCGGCGGCCGATGCGCCGAGGGCCCCCTCGAACAGGACCAGGCCGAGCAGGAAGACGAGCAGCGACGCGCCCGCGTTGAGCGCCGCGTTCGTCAGGTGAAACGGGAGGGAGGCGCCGCCGCCCCGCCGGTAGTCGAGCTCCACCGACAGGATCGCCAGCGGCCGGTAGTAGCCGAGCCCCATCCGGTCGAGGTCCGAGGCGTAGTAGTCGCGAAGGAGCGCGCGCCCCGGATCGAACGGCCGCTTGAGGCCGTCGTTCTGCACGATGAGCCGGCCGTCGTCGTAGACGAAGTCCCCGGGAAGGCCCGGCAGGTACACCGCGAACGCCGCGGCGGCGATGATGGCCGCGGCCGCCAGCCTCGTCCGCGCGGGCGCGAGGAGGGGGCTCACGGCGCCGGGCTCCCCCGGCCCTCGATCCGCCGGAGCACATCGAGCGCCTCGCGGTTCGCGGGGTCGATCGCCAGGGCCTCCCGCGCGGCGGAGCGCGCCGCACCGAGCCGGCCGCGGTCGACCTCGGTCTCGGCGATGCCGACCCACGGATCGGCCAGCTTCGGCTCCGCGCGGTGGGCGCGCCGGTACAGCCCGAGCGCGCGACCCGTCCTCCCCCGGGCCCGCTCGAGGTCCCCGAGCACGACGAGGAAGTGCGGCGAGGCGCTGCCCACGTCCGCGACGGCCAGGGCGTTCCGCGCCTCGCGCTCGCGCCCTTCCAGGCGATAGAGCGCCGCGAGGTTCCCGAGAACCCCCGGGTCGTGAGGGTCGAGGCCGAGGGCCTCCTGGTACGCGCGGAGCGCCCCTTCCGTGTCCCCGGCGCGGCGCAGGGCGACGCCCAGGTTCCCCCAGGCCGCGAGGAACCGCGGCGAGAGCCGAGTCGCGATCCTTAAGCGCCGGATCGCGAGGTCGACGCTGCCCGCCCTGAGGTCATCCACGCCCAGATTGCTCGAATAGAGCGCCGCCAGCTCGAGGTCGCCGAGGATGCGCGCGCCGATCACGCGGCGATTGCGCGTGCGGTCGAAGTCGAAGATCGTCAGCGCGTCGCCGACGCCGTAGGAGGCGACCACGTGGGTGTTGACCACCACGAGGTCCCCGTCGCGCTCGCTCCGCCCCTCGTAGGCCGGAGCCGCCGCGCGCGCGTCGAGCCCGATGGACCGCGCCAGCGCGATGAAGAGACAGGTGAACGACAGGCAGTTCCCCTTGCGCCCGTCGAAGGCCTCGATGGCGGTGAAGGTCCCACGGGACTCGTACTGGAACGGGAAGCGCGAGGGGTCGAAGAGCCCCTCCTGGAGCGCCTCGAGCCGCTTGTGGACCGTCCCCTGCCCCGCCAGGCGGTCCGCGGTCTCGCGCATCTCGCGCGTCCACGCGACCGGGTTGACGACGTCACCCGGCTCGAGCCCTCGCCCCCGCAGCGCGCGCGACCAGGCCTCGGGCGACGAGCCGGGGAAGCCCGCCGGCTCCCGCGATCGCAGGGCACATGCCGGCGCCGCCAGTGCCGCCGCGAGCGCGAGCGCCGAGAAGATGCACCGCACCCGTCCTACCCCGCCGAAGCGACGAGGTGCGGGCCGGCGGCCACGAGCCGCTTTCGTCGCGCGTCCACGCTCGCCCCGAATCCTTCGAGGGTGCGCGAGCCGAGCAGGGCGAGGTCCCCCGGCATCGCGAAGACCACCTCGTCCACGGTCTCGAATCCCGCCGCGCGCACGATCGCGTACCCGGTCGAGCGCGTCACCGTCCGGCCGTCGGCCATCACGAACGACAGGTCCTTCTTCGCGATGGAAATCCCGGCCCGGCGCAGCGTCCCCTCCGGAATCCAGGTGAACTCGGATCCCGTGTCCACGAGGAGCTTGGCGACCTTCGCCGCTTGACCCGGCCGCCGCACGTTCAGAATCTCCCCACCCACGTGAAACGTTCCCATCTTCTTCCTCGGAGGGGGCATCGGCGGGACCTCCGCGGTGTTCAGTTTACCCAAACCTACCCCGTCTCGCGCACGCTCACCTGAGGTAGCCGAGCGATCGCAAGCGCTCCACCATCTCCGGGTCGTAGTCGCTGGCGGCGGAGCGGGCGGCGAGGGCTCGCCGGCCGAACGTCGGCACGGGGGGTGGGAGGTCGCGAGGTAGGTCGAGGCAGGCGCCGGGAACGCGGCCCCGCATCTCGAGGCTTCGCGGGTAGCCGGCGAGCGCGAGCGCCAGCGGCGTCGCGTCGAGATCGGTCAACGCGGGTCCGACGCACCCCGCCCGTGCGGGACCGCCCGCGACGATCACGAAGCCCTCCGCCTCCGCCGTCGCGGTCCGGCCCGGGTCGGCCACCACGATCGTCCGCGTCCCGGCGGGCGGCGCGAGCGCGGGGCCGAGCCGTCCGTCGAGCCAGCGGACGTAGGCTTCGAGCGCCGCCTGCCGCTCCAGGAGCGCGACGGCGCCCGAGGGCGCGCCCTCGCCCTCGATCCTCCGCCTGAGGATGTCGAGCCCCGGCAGGTAGACGAACCCCGCTTTCAGCGCGGGGTCCCGCATGAGGCGGTCCGCGACCCGAAAGGCATACGCGTCGATGAGAAACGATTCCCAGGCGACTTCCCGCACCTTCCCCTGCCCGGCCGGGGGGAACGCCGACTCGAACTCCTCGCGGATCGCGCGGCGGTCCGTCCCGAAATCGTTCCGGAGGCGCGCGAAGAGCGACGCGGGCGAGGTGTCGCGGTCTTCCCGCCCGCCGGAGAGCAGCTTCGCCAGCACTCTGTCCGACACGACGTCGCCGCTCCCGCCCACCCCGCTCCCTTCCCCGGCCGGCCACGACGCCCACCATCCGACCGCGGCGGCCGGCGCCTTCAAACCGACGATCTCCCACAGCGCGCGCGCCCTTCGCCCCGCCCCGCTCGTGGGGACGGTCCGCGCGGGAAGCAGGAAGCGGAGCGCCGCGGCGAGCGGCGCGGGCCCGGCCCCGGTGCGGAGCGGTGTGGCCACGCCCGGGAGCCTTTCGGCGCCCACGCTCCTTACGCCGTGCTCCGTCGCGGGCACGCCGGTCAGGATCGTGGTCCAGACCTCGGGAGGCTCCGCCCCGGCCGCCCGTCGCTTCGGGAACACGGCGCCGTGCGCCATCCCCGCCAGCAGGTTCCCGACCGCGCCGCGCGACTCCAGCGCCTCGACCAGCGCGCCGTCGAGGCCGTCCACCCCCAGGAAGAGGAGCCGCCCCGCGCCCGCGGCGGGGACGAAGTCGGATGCCGGCCGCTCCGCGGCGGGGTCCTCCGCCGCCACCCGCACGATGAGGTAGACCGCGACCGGTGGGAGGAGCGCCACCACGAGCAACAGGGCGGCCCGCCTTCGACGGTCCGGCACTTCCCCGGTCCGCCCGATGATCCCGGCGAGCGACACGAGCCCGGCGAGCCAGGACACGAGCAGTGTCGCTGCGAGCGCTCCCGCAAGGAAGAGGAGGTCCTCCGCGAGACCTGAAGGCGCCTCGCTCTTCCACACGAGGAGGACGAGGTAGGCCAGCGTGGGGAGGCCGACGAGCAGCGAGGCCTTGAGGGCATCCCCCTCCCTCGCGCCGCGCCGCTTCGCCAGCGCCGCGAGGGCAAAGGCGACGGAGAGGAAGAGCGCGAGGAGCGCCGCGCCCGCCAGCACCGCGAAGTAGAGCCACAGCAGGAGCGCGTCCGCCGCGGTGAGCAGCGGGCGGTTGGCCGCAACGGCCGCTCCCGCGAGGAACGCCCCGAGGATCGGCGCCCCCAGGACCGCCGCCTTGAGCCCCGTCAGGAGGAGCCTCGAGGCCGGAGAGCCGGGGCCCACGGTGTCCCTCAGCACGAACCGCTCGATGCGCCCGTGCAGGTAGCCGCGCTCGACGAGCCGCCGCCGGACCTCCTCGTAGCCCGGGCCCGGTCCTTTTTCCCGGTCGGGCACGGCTCAGCGGTCCCGGCCGCGGACGTACTCCGCCAGGGCCGAGAGCAGGGCCGCGCGGCGCCCGAACGGCCTCAGGGTGGCGATGGACGCGTCGATCAGCTCGTCCACGAGCCGCCGCGCGCCGTCGATGCCGCACAGGCTCACGAACGTCGTCTTGTCCCCATCGAGCCCCGCGTCCTTGCCGGTGGTCTCGGGGTTGCCGCTGTAGTCGAGGAGGTCGTCGGTGATCTGGAAGGCGAGGCCGAGGTTCTTGGCGTACCGCCCGAGCGCCTCGACGTCGCGGGCGCGCCCGCCGGCGGCCAGGGCGCCGAACTCCGCGGCGACGATGAACAGCGCGCCGGTCTTGTGGCTGTGGATGAACTCGAGGGCGTCGAGATCCACCCTCCTCCCGGTGGACTCGAGGTCGACGATCTGACCGCCGACCAGCCCCTCCGCGCCGATCGCCCGCGCCAGGCGCCGCGCCGCCTCGCCTCTCCTCTTCTCGCCGAGCTCCTCGGCCCCGAGAACCACGGCGAACGCGGCGTTGAGCAGCGCCACCGACGCGAGGATCGCGTTGGCCTCCCCGGCGACCCGGTGAAGCGTCGGCTTCCCGCGACGCAGCGTCGCGTTGTCCATCGAGGGGAGGTCGTCGAGGATCAGGGACGAGGCGTGGACCATCTCGACGGCAGCGGCGAGCGGCAGGGCGTCATCGGGGTCCCCCTTGAGCATCCCGGCGGTCGCCAGGACCACGATCCCCCGGAGCCGCTTTCCCGGAAGGAGCAGCGTGTAGCGCATCGCCTCGTGGAGCGCCGGAGGCGAGGTCCCGAGCGGCGGAACCAGCTGGTCGAGGGCGTCCTCGACCCGCCGCTTCCCGTCGGCCAGGAAGGCCAGCAGCGCGTCCCGGTCGGTCTTGGCCATGAACGGGGAGGTTAGCACCGAGCGCCTACGGGCGCGCAAGCCTCTTCTGGAAGAACTCCGTGATCCGGCGGTTGTACCGGTCCAGCTCCTCGCCGTAAAGGTGGCTCGAGCGCGTGGCGGGCAGGACGATCAGGTTGGCGTCCACATCTCGCTGCTCCGGTACCGACGCGTACAGGCGCTGCATCTCCGCGGCGAGGGCGGTATCCCCCGCGGGCGCGACGAACAGCAGATCCCGCGAGAGGAGGTGGGGCAGCACGTCGGCGGCGCTTTCCTCCCGCGACGGCACGCGCACCAACAGGTAAAACGTGAGGCGCGGGAGGATTCCGAGGTACCTGGCGCCGAACCCCCACCCTGCGTAGACCTTCCGCACCAGCGGGTACGCCGGGTCGGGGTAGAGGCCGTCGAGCACGAGGACTTTCGCCGCCGGCCGGTCCGCCGCCGCCAGGACCGCCGCCTGGGCCCCGAGGCCGACGCCGTAGAGGCCGATCCGGCGGGTATCCACGTCCTTCAGCGTCGCCAGGAAATCCAACGCGCCCACGACGTCTCGCCTCTCGTGGATTCCGAGCGTGGAGCCCAAGCCCCCGCTTTTTCCGTGCCCGCGGAAGTCGAAGGCGAGCGCGGTGAACCCTGCGTTCTGGAGGGCGATCGCGAGGTTGACGAGCGAGCCCTTCCCGGCTCCGAGGTCGTGGCACAGAACGACGGGCGCGCCGCCGGGAGCGCCCCGGACCAGCCAGCCCGCGAGGTCGATCCCGTCGGCGGAGCGGAACCGGACTTCCTCGACGTGCGACAGGATCGCGCCGAGATCACCGGTCTCGTCCCGCTCGCGAGGCGGGTGCGTCGCGCGGTGGACCTGGATGACCATCGCGCCGGCCGCCGTCACGATGGCGAGGATCAGGACGAGGAGGAGGGTGCCGGGCAGAGTTCTCCAGAATCTCTCCATCGAATCCAACCCCCCAACGCGCGGGGGAGGCCGCGCGACGGAGGTCGAATATAGGGGCTTCGGCACGCCGGGGACAAGGGGAATGGCGGAAAGGCGGGAACGCCCCTATTTCGACCGGCCCGGGATGCCGCTTTTCCCGAGCGTCGCCGCGACCCGCCGCCCCGCGACCTTGGCGACCGCTTCTGGAGCCGCGGCGAGCACCCCCTCGACGCTGCCGAACTCGCGGAGCAGCCTTTTGGCGACGGTGGGACCGATACCCGGGACGTCGAGGAGCGCCGTCCGGAGCGTCCGCCGTGCGCGCTTCCTCCGATGGTGGGTCACCGCGAACCGGTGGGCCTCGTCGCGGACCCGCTGGACGAGATGGAGCGCCGGGGACGACCGATCGAGACGGATCGGCTTCCCCGCGCCTTCAAGCCAGATCTCTTCCTCCCGCTTCGCCACGGCGACCACCGGCAGCATCGGCAGCCCGACCTCCGCCAGCGCCCTGACCGCCGCGCCGAGCTGTCCCGGGCCGCCGTCGATCAGCACGAGGTCGGGCAGGCGCCGGTCCTCCGCCAGGAGCCGGCGATATCGCCGGGTGACGGCCTCGGCCATGGAGGCGTAGTCGTCCGGCCCCTTGACGCCGCGGATCGTGAACGTGCGGTAGTCCGACTTCTTCGGCTTCCCGGCTTCCCACACCACCATCGACGCCACCGAGTCGGTCCCCTGGATGTTCGACACGTCGAAGCACTCGATCCGGTAAGGGGGCTCGTCGAGGCCGAGCGCCTCGGCGAGAGCCTCCAGCACCTCGACCCCGTGAGCGTGGGGCGCCCTGAACCGGCTCTCGAACGCGAGGACCGCGTTCTTGCGCACGAGGTCGAGAAGGCGCTTCTTCACCCCGCGCTCCGGGACGCGCAGGCGGACCCTTCCGCCGCGGCGCTCCCCAAGCCACCGCTCCATCCAGTCCGGGTCGGCTGGAGGATCCGGAAGGTAGATGTCGGGCGGCGGCCGGGCTTCCGCGTAGTACTGGGCCAGCACCGCGGCGTAGAACGTCTCTGGGTCGAAGTCGAGGTCGTCGAAGCCGAACTCGCGGCGAGACTCGACCCGCCCCTCGCGCATCTCGAAGATCTCGAGAACGACCTCGCTCCCCTCGCGATGGTGCGCGAAGTAGTCCTGCTCCTCGAGCCCGACCGAGGCGATGTGCTGCCGGACCGTGAGACGCCGGACCGTCGCCAGGGTGTCGCGGTGGCGGGCGGCCCTCTCGAACTCCTCCGCGGCCGCGGCCTCCTTCATCTTCGCCTCGAGCGCCGCCTCGAGCTCGCGATGCCTCCCCTCGAGGAACAGGCGGACGTCCTCCACGGCACGGCGGTACTCGGCGGGAGCGGTCTTGCCGGCGCAGGGGGCGAGGCACTGGTCGAGGTGGTAGTAGAGGCACGGCCGGCGCTTCCCGTCGAAGACCTCGCCGCACGTCGCCACCCGGAAGTCGCGCTGGATCAGCCTGAGGGACTTCCTCGCGGCGGAGGCCGGGATGAACGGGCCTGCGTAGAGGCTCCCGTCGAGGCGCGGACGGCGGACGAGCACGGCGCGCGGATACTCGTCGGCGAGCGACAGCTTCAGGTACGGGAAGCTCTTGTCGTCCCTCAGGACGACGTTGAACGGCGGCCTCTCCCGCTTGATGAGGTTCGCCTCGAGCAGGATCGCCTCGGTCTCCGTGTCGACCACGATGATCTCGAGATCGGCGACCTCCGAGACGAGCCGCTCGATCCGCGGCGGGTGCTGCGCGGACGGCCGGAAGTACGACCGGACGCGGGCCCTGAGCGACTTCGCCTTCCCGACGTAGAGGACGTTTCCGCGGGCGTCGCGGTAGAGGTACACGCCCGGCCGGTCGGGCAACGCGTCGACTTTCGCGCGGAGGGCCGGGAGCGGGAAGCCGTCGTCCACGGGCGCCCTCCTACCGGGGAAAGCCCAGCAGCAGGTCCACGAACGACGGGTCGCGGCCGAACGTCAGGTCGTGCGCGGGCACCCCGCCGGCGAGCCGCTCGATCGCCTCGTGGATCCTCGGGTCGGCCTCGATCCCCTCGGCGACGAACGGCAGGTTGGCGGTGACGCGGGCGCGAACGAGGAGCGGGGGCACGGCATCGAGGCGGGCCGAAGCACCGTGAACGGGAAACAGCAGCGCCGCGACCGGCCAGCGGCCGGGAGCCTGGGCACCCGGGTGCGTCGAGCGGAACGGCGCGCCGAGCGCCTCGACCGGGGCGAGGGCGCCGTCGAGCAGGACGAGGTCGTCGCTCAGGACCCGCGCACCCCGCGACTCGGCCAGCGCCGCGAACGTGCTCTTGCCGGATCCCTCGGACCCGGCGAGAAGGAAGGCGCGCCCGTCGAGGGTCACCGCGGCCGCGTGGAGCAGCATCCCGCCCCTGGACGGCAGGCGCCACGCCAGGGCCGCCCGCAGCAGGTTCAGGAACGCGAACCAGCCCCGCTCGGCGGCCACCGCCGTCGACAGGCGGAGGACGGCGCGTCCCCCGGCGTCGACGGACACGTCGCCTTCCGGCATCTCGAATCGCGCGCGGTCGCGGTCCAGCCGGGATCGCATCGCCTTCGGAGCGAAAGGACCCTGCGGGACGGGCAGCTCCGCGCACGCGACCTCGACATCGAGAAAGGACCGTCCCGCATCCCCCGCCAGGAACGCCGACCATTCGTGCGCGAGGCGCGCATCGAGCGGAGCGGGCAGGCCGCGCACCCGCACCGCGATGCCGCTCAGGTCGAACGCGAGCCCCACCGGCGAACCGCTCAAAGCCCCGCCCTCTCGATGGCGTCCCAGTACGAGTCGTCCTTGCTGAAGTGCAGGTGAGCGAGCGGGACCAAGGCGAACGCGCGCTCGATCCGCTCGAAGAGATCCGGGCGCCGCGCGAACTCCTCGGCGACGAAGGGGAGGTTTCCGACGAGCTCCGCCAGCGACCGGACCCGCGGCGCCTCGCG
This sequence comes from Acidobacteriota bacterium, assembly GCA_041494445.1. Classification (GTDB taxonomy): domain Bacteria; phylum Acidobacteriota; class Polarisedimenticolia; order Polarisedimenticolales; family JAIQFR01; genus JAIQFR01. Next base: position 16,727 of record JBGQAU010000065.1, read on the forward strand.
GACCTCGGCTCGCGTGTCCTTCACGATCCGGAACCCGGCCGCGAGCGGGAAGCGGCCGACGACCGGCTCCCCTCCCTCGTACGTTCCGCGGAACGGGCTCCCGATGAGGTCGAGCCGCCCCCCCTCCCCGGGGAGCAATAGCGACAGGTCGTCGCTCACCACCGTCGCCCGGAGGGTGCTGGCCGACAGCGTGGACTTGCCGGCCCCCGACTCGCCGAAGAACAGGTAGCCGCGGCCGTGCCGGACGGCGCCGGCGGCGTGCACGAGCGCCCCGCCGCGGCTCGCCGCCTGCCAGGCGACCGCCGCGCGGACGTAGTTCTCGATCGCGCGCAGCTCGGTCTCGTACGTTCCGCGGGCCAGGAGCATCACCCCTTCGCCGTCCCGGGCGTCGAACCAGCCCGCCAGCCGGTAACCGAGATACCGGACCCGCCCTCCGTCGCTCTCGATGAACACCGGGTTGAACTCGGGCGTATCCGGCGGCTCGATGAAATAGTCGCGGTCCTCGAGGCCGAGGCGGACGCGCAGAGCGTCCGGCCCGACCCGGGGGTCGCCGGCGTACGGGCCGTAGCGCTCGCGGAGAGCCGCCTCGATCCGGGTGTCGAGCCCGCCGATCTCGATCCTCAGCGGGCCCAGCTCGATGGCCATCGCCCGGTCGCCCGCCGGCCGCCGCGCCGTCGCGAAGTAGCTCATCGGGAGCGGCTTCCCGTGGCGCGCCCGGTAGGTCCCCCCTTTCGAAGCCCGGAACTCGGAGCTCAACGGTTCCTCCCGTCCCCGCGCCGTACGATGCGGACGTGCCCGCCCTCCCGCTCGCGCTCGGCGAAGCCCGCCGGCTCGATCTCGGCGGAGAGCGCGCGCCGGGTGAAGTAGCGCACGAAGGAGCGCCTCAGCGCGCCCCCATCGGAGATCCACCGCGTGTGGCTCGCGCCCCACTCCCGCGCGGCCGTCCCCGCGCGGCGCGCGAGCTGGAGGCTCAAGATAGACCTTTGGTACGAGGTTTTCACCCGGCGGAAGCTGAGGAAGACCGAGCCCCCCGGTTCGAGCCAGCGCTCGATCCGGCGGAGCACGCCGGTCCGCACGGCTGCCGACGGGATGAAGCTGTACACGTCGTACGTGAAGAACACCGCGGAGAGGCTGCCCGTGGGCTCGTCGTGAGCCCTGAGGTCGCCGAGCTCGAACTCCACCGCGACCCCGAGGTCCGCCGCCGCGCGGCGCGCCGCCTCCACCATCGCCGGGGCATAGTCGAGACCCCTGACGCGGAACCCGTCGTGGGCGAGCGCGAACGCCTCGTGCCCGACGCCGCTCCCCGCCACGAGGATCGCGCCCCCCGGGCGCACCGCGGAGCGCACGCGCAGGGAGAGGCGGGGATCCCAGACGGGGCCCTCCATCCGCGCGTAGAACGGGGCCTGCGCGTCGTACTTCTCCTTGACCGTGTCCGAAGGATCGGCGGAGGCATCCACGTCCTCCCGCGCCGCTTCGAGGACGTCGAGAGCGAGCCGCCTCAACGCGCGGACCGCGCGGGGCACCGCCACGCTCTCCGCCGCGACCCGCCCGAACACGGCGTCCGGGCCGACTTCGTAGCGCTCGCCGGGGGCCGAGTCTCCCACGAGCACCAGGGTCCCGCCCCGGACGGCCTCGACCCTCAGGATGTCGGGTATGCCGCCGGGCCACGCCAGCACCACGTCGCCGCGAGCGACGCCCCGAGCGCCCCGCGGCGTGACCGCGACCCTCGTGCCGTGCGGGATCGCGGGCCACATCCGGTCGCCGGCGTAGGTCACCTCGAGCCCCGCCGGGCTCCGGGCCAGGAGGCGGAGCAGCCCCGGAGTGGCGTACGCCCGCAGTTCGTCCAGAAAGACGGCCGCGAGCGGGTGCCAGAACGGCGTCACGCCAGCACCGCCTTCTCCCTGAGGTACCGGATCCGGTCCCGGCGCGCCGCCGCCTCCTCGAAATCGAGCCGCTCCGCTGCGCGCCGCATCTCCGCCTCGAGCCGGCCGATCTCGGCCTCGAGCGCCTCGGCGTCGTCGAACACCTCCTCGGCCTCCTCCTCCTCCAGCGAGACCGTCGAGTAGTCGGCGGCGAGGGGCGTCCCCATCAGCTCGTCCACGGCGCGGCGGATCGTCTCGGGGGTGATCCCGTTCGCCTCGTTGTACGCCTTCTGGACCGCGCGGCGGCGCGCGGTCTCCTCGAGGGCGAGCCTCATGGACTCGGTGACCCGCTCGGCGTAGAGGATCGCGGTCCCGTTGACGTTCCGCGCCGCGCGGCCGATCGTCTGCATGAGCGACCGCTCGGACCTCAGGTAGCCCTC
>JBGQAU010000106.1:0-8358 GCA_041494445.1 Acidobacteriota bacterium
CGTTGGCCTGAAGCGCAGTGCCCGCGGTGATCGCATCCATGAATGCCCACAGGTCGGTCGCTCCTATCGCGTGCAGGGCCGTGTCCGTCGGACTCGCTCAGGACCACGTGCGTGGCTTTGTCGCGTTGACCATCCTTCCCCGGAAAGAATAAGTGTGGATCATTTCCGGGCGGATTGGGTACTCTTCGGGGGCAGGGGTATGCCATGGCGACAACGAGTCTCCTATCGGTCAAAGGAGAAGTCATGCAACGCGCGAGAAGAACACTCAGGGCGATTCTTGCGGTGCTCCGCGTGGGTACGGTAGTCTCTGTCAGTGGCTGGGCCTTTGCCCAAGGAGGCGGCATCTCGGGTTCCGTGAAGGACCTCCTGAACCATCAGGGTATTCAAGGGGTCATCATCACGGTACAAGATGCAAGTACCGGCGTGTTGGCAGGAACAGGGACCACCGATGTGCTGGGTAACTATTCGGTGGGTGTTCCAACCCTGGGGAATTACACCCTCGCAGCATTGAAACTTGGATATGACGATATGTCGGCACCGGCCGTGGTGGAGCTTTCCGATGCGACTCCGAACCGGACCGCAAATATTTCCATGGGCAGGAAAGCGTGGGTGAAGCCCGAGCCCGAGGTGCCGAAATCGGCCATGTCTTGGGGGACGGGGGCCGGCAAGAGCCACCTCATCCCAGCCCTCGAAATCCCGGGGTTCATCCTTCTCCTCAACGGGTTTGACCGGCTCATCTTCCCCCATGCCGTGGATCGGGGAAAGAAAGTTTACAGCACGACCCCGTCAACCTTCTGGGACCACGTCGTCCACGGGCCCTGGGTGGTCGACCAGGACGCCTTCGCCGTGAACCAGTTCGGACATCCGTATCAGGGATCCACGTACCATGGACTCGCGCGATCGGCGGGTCTCGGCTACTGGAAATCCGTCCTCTATACCAACGCGGGCAGCTTTCTCTGGGAAACGGGCGGGGAGACCACGCGCCCATCCATCAATGACCAATTCGCCAGCGGCATTTCCGGAAGCTTCTTCGGGGAGGCGCTCTTTCGGATGGCCAGCCTGGTGCTCGAGGGCGATGGCGACAAACCAGGGTTCTGGCGCGAGCTGGGCGCGGCGATGATCTCACCACCCACGGGTTTCAATCGCCGTGCCTTCGGCAGCCGGTTCAGGCCCGTGTTTCCAAGCCATGATCCGGCCATCGTCTGGCGCCTGCGGTTCGGTGCAAGTCTGAATTCGCGCCTGAGCGACCAGGGTGGCTCCAGCACCACTAAAAGGACCGAGGCGACCGCGGACTTCGTCATGGCCTACGGGCTCCCCGGGAAGCCCGGCTATAGCCACACGCGTCCTTTCGACTACTTCCATTTTGAATTCACCACCCTCGGCAACGTTCATAACCCTTTTGATAACGTCATGATCCGAGGCTTCCTCCTCGGAAAGAACCACGAGGCCGGCGATTCCTATCGCGCGATATGGGGCCTCTATGGCGGCTATGACTACATATCGCCGCACATCTTCCGCGTCTCGAGCACCTCCGTCTCTTACGGTACTACCTTCCAATGGTGGCTCTCGCGGGCGGTTGCGCTCCAGGGCTCGGCTCTCGGTGGGATCGGCTTCGCTGCGGCCGGTAATGTCACCCAAACAGGTGAACGCGACTACCACTACGGCTTTGCCCCACAGGGGCTCGTCGCGCTCCGTTTCATTTTCGGCGACAGGGCCATGTTCGACTTGACGGAACGCGCGTATTACTTGACTGGCAAGGGTGGCGAGGACCCGAAGGGAAGGGAGGCCATCGACCGCCTGAACACGGGATTCAGCGTTCGCCTTATCGGCCGTCACGCCCTCGGGATCCAATACATCGCGTCCATCCGGGATGCCAAATATCCCGACCGGGCCAACAGTCACCAGTCGACGGGAACCGTCAGCCTCGTTTACACCCTACTTGGCAACACCCAGTTCGGCGCTGTCGAGTGGCGCGGCGCCGACGGCCGCCGATCCGGGTAGGTCGACTCGTCGCCTGGAGCAGGAATGAAACACCGTATTCTCCAGATCATCACTCCGCGGTTCGTATCGAGATTGCGGCGTCAACGGGCGGGAGGCCGTCGGTTTGACGGCGCGGCGGACGCGGCGTAGGCTCTGATAGTGGACAGTTTGAGTCCGTTTCCTGCACGCCGCCGGCGTGCTGCTTCCGCTCGTCCCCGGAAGGGGGAGGGCGCCGGTCGGAGGGAGAGTGCCATGAGGTCGATACGCTCCTCATTCTCGGGCGTCGCCGTCATCGCCGCGGCGCTCGTCACGATCAGCTTCTTCGTCGCCGCGCCGTCCATCGCGGCTGAGCACAAGGGGATGGCGATGGCGAAGGGGGGTATGGACCGCTTCCTGATCATCTCGCCGCACACGGCCGAGCAGTGCCTCGCGGTGCTGGACGACATGGCCGCGAAGGAGCCTCAGATGTTGGCCAAAACCGACTGGGGGTGCATGGCCGGCGACCACACGGCCTACATGATCGTCGAGGCCAAGGACGAGATGGCGGCGAAGAACAAGGTGCCCCAGATCGTCCGCGACCAGGCGAAGGTGATCAAGCTCAACAAGTTCACGGCCGAGCAGATCAAGTCCTTCCACCAGAAATCCTGAGGACCGGTGCACCTCGCCCCCGGCGACGGCGAACGCCGGGGGCGGGGCATGCTCGGGGAGTCTTGGGGGGTTCTATCCTCGCGGCTCCGTCATCCCGAACGGGTCGAGGGCGGCGTCGATCTGTTCCTTCGTGAGGGAAGTGGCCTCGGAGGCCACGTCTCGGATGGTCCGGCCGGTGCGCGCCGCCTCGTGAGCGATCGCGGCGGCCTTGTCGTAGCCGACGAGCGGCGAGAGCCCCGTCACGACGGCGAGCCCGCGCTCGACCATCTCGGGACCCCGCCCCGTCGCGCGAAGCCCGCGGACGCACCGCTCGGCGAAATTCCGAGCGGCGTTCCCCAGCACCTCGATGCCTCGCACGAGGCGGTGGGCGGCCAGCGGCATCATCGTGTTCAGCTCGAAGAAGCTCCACTCCGCCGCCTGGAGCACCGCCTGGTCGGCGGCGATCGCCTCGGCAGAAGCCTGGATCAGGGCCTCGGCGATCACGGGATTGACCTTCCCGGGCATGATCGAGCTGCCGGGCTGCACCTCCGGGATCTCGATCTCGCCGAGCCCGCAGCGCGGGCCCGAGGCCATGAGCCTCACGTCGTTGGCGATCTTGAGCAGGCTCACGGCCACCGTCCGGACGGAGGCCGAGGCCTCGAGGACGGCGTCGAGGGACGACTGCGCCTGGAAGTGATGCGCGGTCTCTCGGATCGTGACGCCGGTCCACGCGGAGACCTGGGCGCAGACGCGGCCCGCGAACTCGCGGTGGGTGTTGATGCCGGTGCCGACCGCGGTTCCGCCGAGGGCGACCGGGGCCAGCTCGTCGCGGGCGTGGGCGAGCCGCTTCTGGGCGAGTTCCATCTGACCCGCGTACCCTCTCATCACCTGGCCCATCCGGATCGGCGTCGCGTCCTGAAGGTGGGTCCGCCCGGTCTTGATCACGTCCCACGTCTCGCGCGACTTCGCCTCGAGGTCGCCCCTGAGCTCGCGCACCGCGGGCTCCAGCACCTCGTCGAGGGCGAGGAGGGCCGACAGGTGCAAGGCGGTTGGGATCACGTCGTTGCTCGATTGCGAGAGGTTCACGTGGTCGTTGGGGTGGACCGTCCCGCGCGAGCCCCGCGGCGCGCCGAGGATCTCCGCGGCCCGGTTCGCGATCACCTCGTTCGCGTTCATGTTCGTCGAGGTCCCTGACCCGGTCTGGAAGACGTCCACGACGAAATCGGCGTCGTGGCGCCCCAGGGCGACCTCCTCGGCGGCCGCGGCGATCGCGTCGGAGATGCGGGGATCGAGAAGGCCGAGGTCGCGGTTCGCCTTCGCCGCCGCCCACTTGATCAGCCCGAGGGCCCGCACGAACCGCCGTGGCATCCTCAGGCCGCTGATCGGAAAGTTGAGGACCGCACGCTGCGTCGAGGCGCCGTAGTACGCGTCCGCCGGCACCTCCATGTCTCCCATGGAATCCCGCTCGATCCTTTTGCCCGGAGTGGTCACGTCAGGAGCCTCCTTGCGACGTCTCGGCGCCGTCCGGACGGAGTCGGCTCTCCGCCGCCTCCGCCCGTCGCCGGAACTCGGCCGCCGACTCGGGTCGGTTCATGGCCTCGTAGGCCTTGGAGAGGAGCCGGAGCGTCCGAGGATCGTCCGGCAGGAGATGGGCGGCGCGCTCGAGAGCCTCCGCCGCCTCCGCGGGGCGGCGCTCCACCTCGAGGCGCGTTCTCCCGAGGTTCAAGAGCGCCTTCGCGGAGCGCGGGGAGGCCCGGGCCGTCGCCTCGTGGAAGCTCACGAGACTGCGGAAGTCGCGCGCCCGGTCGGCGGTCCTCGCGGAGGCCAGGGCCACGAAGGCGGCGACCGCCAGCGATCGTCGCCAAAGGGGGCCCGGAACCGCGGCGAGGCCGGCCCCCACGAGGCCGCACGCGCCGAGGAGCGGGAGATACGCGAGCCGCTCGCCGAAGATCGTCCCGATCGGGAACAGGACGTTGCCGGTCACCGCGAAAGCCGCGGGGATCCACGCCCAGAGGAAGGCGGCCGCGGGAGAGACCTTGCGCCGGAGCGCGACGAGAACCGCGGTCCACGCCGCCACGAGGCCGAGCGCGGCCGCGGCGCCCCACGGGAGCGGCGGTACCACGCGCGTCTCGTCGAACCCGTATTCCGTGGTCAGCCGGAGCGGGAGGAGCATCTTGAGCGCGTACTTCCCCAACAGCAGCACCGCGTTCGTCACCCTCGTCGCGGCATCCGTCGAGACGAGCGGATTGTCGACGGCCGGGGGCGCATGGGGCACGAAGCCCACGGCCGAGCCCCGGACGACGAGGAACAGGGCCAGAACCCCGATGAACGCGGCACCTCGCGCGAGAGCGGGTCCGCGCGGAGGGGTTCCCGCGAGGCGGCGCGCGCCCCACCACGTCGCGCCGAGAACGAGCCAGGCCGCGGCGCTCTCCTTCGACAGCAGGGCGAGAAGGAAGAGGGCGAGCGAGGCCGCTATGGGCCGGCCTCCCCACCCCTCTCGGCCCTCGGCACGCGCCAGGAGGAGGAACGCGGCGAGGCCGAACCCGGTGGCCAGGATCTCGGCCCGCCCGACCGCGAGCAAGACCGCCTCGCTCCCGAGCGGGTGGACCGCGAAGAGGGCGGCGCCGGCCCACGCTGCGAAGGGGAGGCCGCGGGGATCGCGGGGAGAGGCGGTCGCGGGCGGTCGGCCCAGGATGCCGAAAACCGCGCGCAGAGCCGCCGCGGCCAGAAGGACCGTCCCTGCGTGGAGAAGGAGGTTCACCGCATGGATCGCGCCTTTCCCGGGGGCGAGTCGCAGGTTCCAGGCGAGCGAGAGCACCGTGAGCGGACGGTACAGGTCCGAGCCCGCGTGCCGTGTCCCGAACCACAGATCGTGGGCGAACACCGATACGACCCCCGCCCTGTCACGGAGCCAGGCGTTGTCCAGGAGGGTCCGGTCGTCGTGGATCAGCGGGTTCCCGAGCGAGCCGAGGTAGGGGAGCGTCGCGAGAAGCGCCAGCGAGAGCCAGGCGAGGACCGGCCCGGCCGCCTTCCCCTTGCGGCTCGCCGCCACCCGTGCTCCGCCGGCGCGTGGTCCCATCGTCCCGTCTTCCAGGCTAGAGCATAGCCGAGAGGGCGGCCGGGAGCCCCGCGACATCTGTTATCCTCACCGGGTTTCGAGCGTTGCGGAGGACGACGCGATGGGCGCGCAGAACGACCGACTCGCCTGCTTCAAGGCTTACGACATCCGCGGACGGATCCCGGACGAGCTGAACCGCGATCTGGTGTTCAGGATCGGCCGCGCCTACGCCGCCTTCGTCGGGCCGCGTCGAGTGGCGGTGGGATACGACATCCGCCTCACGAGCCCTGAGCTGGCGGGGGTGATGCGGGACGCCCTGGTCGCTTCGGGTGTTACCGTCCTGGACATCGGCGCGTGCGGGACCGAGGGGGTGTACTTCGCGACGTTCCACCTCGGCCTCGACGGCGGCGTCATGGTGACGGCGAGCCACAATCCCGTGGACTACAACGGGCTCAAGCTCGTGCGCGAGCAGGGGAGGCCGATCAGCGCCGACACCGGCCTCAAGGAGATCGAACGCAGGGTGATCACCGGCGATCTCGGCCCGGCACCGGGTGGCGGGAAGGTCGAGGCGGTGGACATCGCTCCGGACTACGTGGACCATCTCCTGTCGTACGTGGACGGAGCGGCGCTTCGGCCGTACAAGGTCGTGGTGAACGCCGGGAACGGCGGCGCAGGGCCGGTACTCGACCTGCTGGAGAAGCGCCTTCCGTTCCGTTTCGTCAAGCTGAACCACACACCGGACGGCCGCTTCCCCAGCGGCGTTCCGAACCCCCTGCTCCCCGAGAATCGGAAGGCGACCGCGGACGCCGTCCTCGGGGAGAAGGCAGACGCGGGCATCGCGTGGGACGGCGACTTCGACCGGTGCTTCCTGTTCGACGAGAAGGCGGAGTTCATCGAGGGGTACTACATCGTCGGGCTCCTGGCTTCCCAGGCGCTCAAGCGCCATCCCGGCGCCAGGATCGTCCACGATCCTCGCCTCACCTGGAACACCATCGAGGTGGTCCGCGAGGGAGGCGGCGTCCCGGTCCAGAGCAAGTCCGGCCACGCTTTCATGAAGGAGGTCATGCGGCGCGAGGACGCGGTGTACGGCGGCGAGATGTCCGCCCACCACTTCTTCCGCGAGTTCTCGTACTGCGACAGCGGGATGATCCCGTGGCTCCTCGTCCTGGCCATCATGAGCGAGACCGGGAAGCCGCTGAGCGACCTGGTGTCGGAGCGGATGCGCCGCTTCCCTGCGAGCGGCGAGATCAACCGGCGGGTCGCCGACGCCGGTGCCTCGATCCGGCGGATCCGGGCCGCTTACGGGGCACGCGCGCTCCTTGTCGACGAGACGGACGGCGTCGGGATCGAGTTCGAGCGGTGGAGGTTCAACCTCCGCGCGTCGAACACGGAGCCGCTCATCCGGCTCAACGTGGAATCGCGCGGGGACGCGGCGCTGATGCAGGAGAAGACGCGCGAGATCTTGGACGCCTTGGACCGCGAGGCCTAAGGTCGCCCGCGGCCGCTGCCGGGCACCCTTGACAATCGGCCGGGCTCCTGCGAACCTGCCCTATGCAAAGAGGGCGCCATGGCGGCGCCTGCAGGAGAGGGGCCAGGAAGCGTTGAATCTCTGCGACCGGCAGCCGATCTTCGTGGGGCTCAAGCTCGACGGCCAGCTGAAGCGCCGGCTCGCGTCGATCACCGGCCCCGACCGCAAGTACCTCTCGACGGACGATCCCGCGTTCCTGCTGCTCTGCCAGCTTGGTGAAGACGAATACGTCGGGAAACTCATCCAGGAGCGGCTGACGACCGACCGGATCGACGACGTGCGACGGAACGTCCTGAGCATCCTCCAGCGGCTCTGTCCGGACACGCGCTTCCCGGCTCAGCTGGAGATTCTCGCCGCCGAACTGCCTGCCTCCCCGAGGGTAACCGTCTGAGCACAGGGCCGCGCCCGGGACCCAAGGCGGGATTGGTAGCGCTACGGGGATTCGAACCCCGGTTTGATGGCTGAGAACCACCCGTCCTAACCCCTAGACGATAGCGCCGGCGACATTATAGGCGTCGCCCTTCACCTGTCAACACTTAGTCCATCCCCCCCGCATCCCCCAGGGTTGTCTCCATGAGCTATGTATATATATTAATGAATTGACGAATATGCATAACTGATGGTTCGAATTGTCGCTTGGGCGCGACAGGAGGCGGGGGCCATGGTGCTGGGCTCGCAGCGGTATGCGGAGCGCGTCGGACTGATTCCCCTGCGGTGGCTGCTCCTCCTTTCCACGATCGCGGTGGTGTGGTCGAACGGGGTGACGGCTCCCCTGGGGGTCGTGGTGATCGGCGCGTTGCTCGCGAGCGCCGCCATCTCGCACCTGCTCCCATCGGGGCTGGCGCAGTCGGCGCCGATCCTGGTCCTGGCCGACACACTGCTGCCGGCCCTCGGCCTCGCGGTCGCGCCGACGGTCGACCCGGCGCTGATGGTCGTGTTCTTCCTGACCGTTCTCGCGACGGCCGTGACACGCGAGCGGTCGCGCTCCGCCCTCGCCGGGACCACCATCGTCGCGTTCTACGCCGTGTCGTCCGCGACCGTGCTCGCCACGCCTCGTTTCGCGAGCGTCGCCTTGGGGTGCCGGGTCGTGTTCCTGCTCGCGGTGGTCTTCTACCTCGGGCCGCTGGTGCGCCGCGTGTCGGGAACGCTGGACACGCTGCACGAC
>JBGQAU010000051.1:0-22672 GCA_041494445.1 Acidobacteriota bacterium
CGGGAACACGAACACCCAGAACAGCGCCTCCGGCTCGCGGAGGAACTCCAGGATCCGCGCCCGGGTCAGCTCGACCAGCGGATGCGGCCGCTCACTCATCCCGCAGCTCCCGCCCGGTGAGGTGGACGAACACGTCCTCCAGCGTGGCCTGGTGGGTCATGAGGCGGTCGAGCCGGAGGCCACGGCCGCCCAGCTCGGCGAGCAGCGCGGGCAGCGCGATTCCGATGTCCTCCACCGCGAGCATGAAGCCGCCGTCCTTCCGGTCCACCGATCGCACCCCCGGAAGCCGGGCGAGCGCGGCGCCGTCCGGCTCGCCCAGCGTGCGGAACTCGACGATCTGCTCGCCGCCCAGCGAGGCGATCAGCTCGGCCGGAGTGTCGAGGGCGATGATGCGCCCGTGATGCATGATGGCCACCCGATCGCACAGCCTGGCCGCTTCCTCCATGTAGTGGGTCGTGAGGAGGACGGTCCCGCCCGCCGCCCGGAACCTCTCCACGATCTCCCAGACCTTGAGGCGCGCCTGGGGATCGAGGCCGGTCGTCGGCTCGTCGAGGAAGAGCAGCTCCGGCTCGCTCACGAGCGCGCAGGCGAGCGCCAGGCGCTGCTTCTGTCCTCCCGAGAGCGTGCCGACGCGGGACCTCCGCTTCTCCTCGAGGCCGACCAGCGCGATGGCTTCGTTCGCCGGGCGCCCGCGGCGGTAGAAGCTGCGGAAGAGCCGGAGCGTCTCCTCGACCGTGAGCTTCTCGGGAAGCTGCGTCTCCTGGAGCTGGATGCCGAGCCGCTCCTGGAGCGCATGGTCGCCGCCGGTCCCCCAGCGGCTCCCGAGGACCTCCACCGTTCCCTCGTCGGGGGAGGTCAGCCCCTCGAGGATCTCGACGGTGGTGGTCTTGCCGGCGCCGTTCGGGCCGAGAAGACCGAAGCACTCGCCGAATCTCACCTCGAGGTCGAGGCGGGCCACCGCCACGACGTCGTCGTAACGTTTGACGAGACCCGCGCAGCGCAGGGCCGCGGGACGGTTTCCCTCGGGGCTCTCTCGGCCGCCCGGCATGCTCGATCCGGCGCGCGCTCAGCCGCGGGGACCGGCGTCGCCGTGCCGTCTCAGGACGTTCAGGGCGGAGCCGGCGCGGAACCAGCCGATCTGCTCGTCGTTGAGCGTGTGCATGAGCACGATCCGGTCCGCCGAGCCGTCCTGGTGGTGAAAGACCGCGGTGAGCGCCTTGCCGGGAGCCAGGTGCCGCAACCCGAGAACGCTGATCCGGTCGGTCTCCTGGACGAGAGCGTAGTCGGCCGGGTCCGCGAACGTGAGCGGCAGGATCCCCTGCTTCTTCAGGTTCGACTCGTGGATCCTCGCGAACGATCGCACGATCACCGCCGCGGCGCCGAGGTGGCGGGGGGACATCGCGGCGTGCTCGCGGCTCGATCCCTCGCCGTAGTTCTCGTCGCCGACCACGATCCAGCGGAGCCCCCGGGCCTTGAGCGCCCGCGCGACGGCGGGCACGCCGCGGCCCGCCTCGCCGTCGAGCGGGTCGCGGGTCTTTCCCGCTTCGCCGGAGAACGCGTTCACCGCCCCGGTGAACATGTTGTCGGAGATGTTGTCGAGGTGGCCGCGGAAGCGCAGCCACGGGCCCGCGGGGGAGATGTGGTCGGTAGTGCACTTCCCCTTCGCCTTGATCAGGAGCGGCAGCTCCTCGAAGTCCTTCCCGTCCCACGGCGCGAACGGCGAGAGGAGCTGGAGGCGCTTGCTGTCCGGGGCGACGCGGATGTCGACCCCGCTCCCGTCCGTCTCCGGCGCGAGATACCCCTCCTGGTCGCGGACGAATCCGAGGGTCGGGAGGTCCGGCGCTTTCGCGGGGGTCTCGAGCACGAACTTCTTCCCGTCTGGAGCGGTAAGAGGATCGGTTAGCGGGTTCCACGACAGCCGCCCGGCGAGGGCGTAGGCGGCGACGATCTCCGGGCTCGCGATGAACGCCAGCGTGTCGGGGCTCCCGTCGTTGCGGCGCGGGAAGTTCCGGTTGAACGACGTGACGATGGTGTTCTTCACCCCCGGCTTCAGCTCGTCGCGCTGCCACTGCCCGATGCACGGCCCGCACGCGTTGGCGAGGACCTGTCCGCCGACCGACTCCATCTCGGCCAGCTGGCCGTCCCGGACGATGGTGGCCCGGATCTGCTCGGAGCCGGGCGTGACGAGGAACGGGACCGCCGCCCGCATCCCGTGGGCCTTCGCCTGGCGCACCACGTCGGCGACGCGCGAGATGTCCTCGTAGGAGGAGTTGGTGCACGAGCCGATGAGCGTGACCGAGATCGCGTCCGGGTAACCTTCCTTCGCGACCTCCTCGGCCATCTTCGAGATCGGCCTCGCGAGGTCGGGGGTGTGCGGCCCCACCAGGTGCGGCTCGAGGGTCGAGAGGTCGATCTCGACGACCCGCGAGAAGAACCGTCCGGGGTCCTTCTCGACTTCGGGATCGGCCTCCAGCAGCCCGCGGTGGGCGACGGCCAGGTCCGCGAGCGCCGCGCGCCCTGTCCCGCGCAGGTACCTGTCCATCGAGTCGTCGAAGGGGAAGATCGAGGTCGTGGCGCCCAGCTCGGCGCCCATGTTGGTGATCGTCGCCTTGCCGGTGCAGGAGATCGACCCGGCGCCCGGGCCGAAGTACTCGACCACAGCGTTGGTGCCGCCCTTCACGGTGAGGACCCCGCACAGGAACAGGATCACGTCCTTGGGCGCGGTCCAGCCGGAGAGCCGGCCGGTCAGGCGGACGCCGATGATCTTCGGGTACTTCACCTCCCAGGGGAAGCCCGCCATCACGTCCACCGCGTCGGCGCCGCCGACCCCCGAGGCGAACATGCCGAGCCCGCCCGCGTTGGGGGTGTGCGAGTCGGTGCCGATCATCATCCCGCCGGGGAAGGCGTAGTTCTCGAGGACCACCTGGTGGATGATCCCGGCGCCGGGCTTCCAGAAGCCGATCCCGTACTTGTTCGATGCGGTCTTGAGGAACTCGTAGACCTCGCGGTTCTCGTCGAGGGCGCGGGCGGTATCCGGCTCGGCGCCGTCCCTGGCGCGGATGAGGTGGTCGCAGTGGACGGTGGACGGAACGGCGACCCGAGGGATGCCGGCCTGGCCGAACTGCAGGATCGCCATCTGCGCGGTGGCGTCCTGCATCGCGACCCGGTCCGGCCGGAGCTGCAGGTAGCTCTCGCCGGGCTTGAGGTCGGCCTTCCCGGGATCCGCGAGATGCCCGAGGAGCACTTTCTCGGCCAGCGTCAGCGGCCGGCGGAGCCGACCCCGGACGATCTCCAGGTTCGTCTCGATCCTGCGGTAGGCGGCCTTCACGAAGTCCGGCGTGCTCTCGATGGTGGGCATCGCGCTCCCTCCTCGCTTTTGAACCTTGCCATGTTACCGCCGAATGCGTGACCCGTTCCCGCCAATCTAACCGAAGGGGAAGGAGGGCGCAAAGGGGCAGGGCGCGTGCGATCCCGAGCCTAGGCGCCGTCGAGGCGGACGGTCCCGAACGCGTCGAGACGGTGGAAGTCCGGGCGATCGCCGGGGACGGGGAACGCGGCGAGATGGCGGCGTGAAAGGCCCGTGCCGTGGATCGCGTAGGCGTTGCCGCGGTCCAGGCCGTCGGGGAGCCAGCCGCGGGGGATCGAGGCGATACCGCTCCAGCGGCGCCCCTCGATGCGAGCGTCGTAGCGAAGCGGGAGGCCGCGCCGGACGACGTTCCGCGCGCCGCGAAGCTCCAGCGCGAGGTGGTGCCCGTGCGGACCCAGCTCGATCTCGAGGTAGGCGTCCTCCCGACCCAGGAGGAAGATCTCGACGACCTCGTGCTCCCAGAGGCCGCCGGTGGGGCCGGGCGGGCCTGCGGGCGGCGGGTCGCCATGGAACGGGGCGTCGACCGTCGCGACGACCCGGTGCGGCTCCGCGATCAGCTCGACGCGGGCGATCTCATCGGCCCCGATCGGCGCACCGTCCCAGGTCTTGTCGATGAGGAGGATCACCGCGCGTTCGCCTCGGGGGGATGATGCCAGATGCTGCGCAGGCTGGCGGGGATCGCTTGAAAAAGACGAAGCGCCCGCCAGCGAGGACCCGTGAACGTGCTGGCGGACGCTTCAGAGACCGAGCACCCTTGGGGGGGCAAGGGTGCTGGGTGCTAGAACGATCTAGAACGGACTCGGCCCGTCGAGTATCTCGCCGAGACGGATCACGCTGGAAGTCACTACCGACTCTACGGAGCCGCCGAAGACGACGGACGCGACCGCGGTCTCGCCGGGTTCCAAGGACACCGACGCATAGCTACTCGTCAACTCACCGTCGACCACCGCCTGCACCTCGACGGCGTACGTCGCAGGAGAGTCGCCCGGATTCGCCACGACAACCTCCACGACGTTGTCGAGTACCCGACAGCCGGACGAACGCGAGAGCGTGGCCCCGGGGCCGGCGAACGCGATCGTCGCGGCCGCGGCGAGAGTCAGCGCGGCGATGAGAGCTACCGAGGTCCGACTGCGTCCGTGTGACATATTCGACTCCTTGTCATTAACTATTCATCATGTCGTGTGGCGTCTGCATGCTCACAGTCCAATGTACAAATCTCAAAGTGAGATTCAATAGTGAAATGGGTAATGCCCAAGTCGTAACGTCGTGAAACGCCGACAACCTCAGGGCTTGGTTTTGGGAGGGATTACGAAGTTGACACTTCGAAGCCGGCTAACCCGGAAAGGCCAGCAAAATCGAGCGTCTTGAGACTATTTGATGATAAAAAGGTTAGTATTCGAATTCAGCCGAGTCGATATTCTTTGATCTTGCGATAGATGGTCGCTCTGGAGATACCCAGAGATTTCGCAGCCCGATCCCGCTTCCCCCTCGCTGCTTCGAGCGCCTTCCGGATCTCCTCGCGTTCGGTCTGCTCGAGGGAGAAGAGAGGCGCAGTCTCCGTCCCCGGTACGAGCGCCTGGCGAAGTCCAGCGTCCGTCTCGAGTACCGCCCGGGTGATCGGTCGCTCCCCGGCGAGAAGCGACAGCCGCTGCAGCACGTTCTCGAGCTGCCGCACGTTCCCCGGCCAGGCGTAACGCTCCAGGATCTCCAGCACCTCGACGTCGAGCCTCGCGGGATTGCGTCCACGCTCCCTCGCGATGCGCTCGAGGAAGTGCTCCGCCAGCAGTGCGACGTCGCCCGGACGCTCCCTGAGCGGCGGGAGCTGCACCACGAGCACCTGCAGGCGGTACATCAGGTCTTCGCGGAACCTCCCGGCCGCGACCTCGGTCGGAAGGTCCCGGTGCGTCGCCGCCAGCACCCTGACGTCCACGTGGATCGGGCGATTCGCTCCGACACGCCGGACCTCTCCCTCCTCCAGCACGCGCAGAAGCCGGGCCTGCATCCCGGGCGACATGTCACCGATCTCGTCCAGGAACAGCGTGCCGCAGTTGGCCTGCTCGAACAGCCCCATGCGGTCCCGGTCGGCCCCCGTGAACGCCCCGCGCACGTGTCCGAACAGCTCGCTCTCGAGGAGCGTCTCCGGAATCGCCGCGCAGTTCTCCGAAAGGAAAATCTTCCGCTTCCGCGGTCCGTGGAAGTGGATCGCCCGGGCGACCAGCTCCTTCCCGGTCCCGCTCTCCCCTTGGATCAGCACGGCAAGCTCGCTCGCCGCCACCTTCTCGATCAGGTCGAACACCTTTTGCATCGGCGCCGAGTGGCCCACGATGTTGTCGAAGCGGGCCCGGACTCCCGCCAGCTCCTGGAGCCGCCGGTTCTCGCGCTCGAGGTCGGCCCGGGCGCGGGCGTTCTCGAGTGCGAGCGCCGCGTGGTCCGCGAACGCCTCCAGGAACCGCAGGTCGTCCTGCGTGAAGAGCCGTCCCTCTCGCCGGCTGTCCACGTAGACCGTACCGACGAGCTTTCCCCGCGAGCGGAGCGGCACGCACATCAGCGACCGGATCCGGTACAGGCTGATGCTCTTGAACCCCTGGAACCGCTCGTCGTGCCCCGCGTCGAGCGTGAGCACCGACTTCCCCTCGCCGGCCTGTGCGACGACACTCCGGCTGAACGCCTCCGCGTCGTCGGCGGTTTCCTTTTCCAGGTTGCGCGCGAGCCGTACGGAGGAGGCGTCGCCCGAGGCTTCCCGTAAGAGAATCATCCCGCGCTCGGCCTGGACGACGCCGAGCGCCATATCGAGCGCGGACTCGAGGAGCGCCTCGGGATCCGTCTCGGAGTTCAGAGCGCGGATCATGTCGTAGAGGGCTAGCAAACGGCGGTCCGCGGCGGCTGGGGTGTCCGAACTCGCGTCGCGGAGCGCCCGAAAAACGGGCCGAGCGAGGAAATCACGTCGGAACTCGGCGTCTTCTATCCGCGCGGCTGCCTTCTCGAGCAGTTCCCGGCCATGCACGACGACACGATCGGCCTCGCTCTCGAACCCCGAAGCGCGAAGGGTTTCCACTAGGCCGCACGCCGCACGTGCTGCGAAGTAAACCAGCCCTTTGTCCTCCGCACGGTGCATCACGGCTTCGGCGAGTTGGGTCGCAGCAGCGGGATCGCCTCGCTGCAGCAGCGACCTCGCCATTGCGAGATCGGCGCGCAAGGGTATTTCGGGATCGAGATCGGTCCCCGCATCCTTGAGCAGCGCGTCGAACTCCGCGCGTTCGGGCTCCAAGGACGCGTGAGACTCCAATGTGGCTCGCCGCTCCATCTCGAGACCCAAGGCGAGCAGGAGGCCGCGACGGTCGGAGGTCCGCCGTCCGATCTCGATGGCTCGCGACAGCACGGCGCGGATCGCAAGCGGGTCTTGTTCCGGAAGGTTCATCCAGGCGTCGGCCAGCGCCGCGTTGGCGTAGAGCAGCCGAAGCGGCTCCAATCCGTCGGGTGCGGCTTCCAAGGCCGACTTGAGGAGTGCCGCCGCCTCACCGGGACGCCCGGACGCTGTCAGTGCGCTCGCCCGCATGTTCCGGTTGACGAAGAACCAATTCCGATCACCGAGGTGAAGCGCCTGATCCTCGCCTTCTCGCGCAAGCGCGACCGTTCTCTCGACCCGCCCTTCAATCAAGGCGAGCGATGCCAGTCTGGAAAGAGCGAACTGGGCCGGAGCCCAAATCCCCAGACGGGCACCTTCTGTGCGGACTTCCTCGAGGAGCGACCGAGCCTCGGTCAGCCGTCCCTGGCGCTCTCTACAGATGGCGAGGCCCAGCAAGGGCATGAGGCGCCTCTCGGGGTGCCCTCCCTTCGCGAAGAGCTCGGCGGACTCCAAATGGTCCTGCTCGGCGTCTTGTCGCAGCAGATTGTTTTTCGAGGCGCCGAGCGCTTGCAAGGTCGCCGCGCGGTCGACGGCGTCCTCCGGCCCGCGGAGCAGGTCGAGCGCGGCATCGAGTACAGGGATCGCTTCCTCGAATTGGCCCAGCCGCCCCAGCACCATGCCCAGTGCAAGTAACGATCGCCCTTCGACGGATTGGAGCCCGTCTCGGCGCGCGAGCGCCGCCGCTTCACTGGCTACCGCCTGCGCCCGCCTGAACTTGGCCGCGAGGACAAGTGCCCGCGCCTGACGGCTGAGCACGTCCGCCCGCTCATCGAGCGCTTTCGAGGACGGGAGAGCAGCTCCGTACGCGCGCGCGGCTGCCTCGAATTGAGTTGCGGTCATTAGCGACTCAGCCTGGGCCAGACGCAATCCGCGGCGTCGACGGTCGCGCCGCCCGAGGTGGCGAAGGGCGTACCCGAAACGTTCCGAGGCTCCCGTCGAATCCCCGCGCGCCAGCGCTTCCCTGGCTGCCCTCTCCGCGGCCTCGACCGTCCGCTCCCGGTCCCCCGCGCCGCTCCAGAGCCGCGCGAGGCGCCACGAGTCGGCCGCGTCGCCCTCGACCTCCAGGAGCAGCTCCGCTCCCCGCCGGTGCATCTCCCGTCGGCGCTCCACTTCGATTCCCGACAGCACCTGCTCCGCCACCGACCTGGAATCCGCCGACCACCCGCCGTCCTTCGAACGAGCGAGGCCCGCCGCCGAGACCTCCGCGGCCGCCTCGACCGAAGCCGCGGGGTCGAGCCCCGCGAGCCTCCCGGCCATCACCGCATCGGCTCCCTCGCCCAGCACGGACAGCGCCTCGAGCCAGGCTCGTCCCGGCGCGCTCAGCAGCTCGAGCCGTCCCGCCGAGGAGCGGTCCAGAGCGAGGACTTTCCGCGTGCGGCCGCCGCGCTCCCACACCCCCTCGACGAGCAGCGACTCGACCGCCAGTGGGTTCCCCTCCGACGCCTCGAGGAGCCACTTGACCCGAGCGTCCGAGATCGCACTGCTCCCGGTCGCGCGCTCCGCCAGCTCGCGCACCGACGAGGCGTCCAGTGGCTCGAGGTCCACCCGGCGCAGCGTCGGCACGATCCCCGTGTCCGAAAGCAGCCGATTCAATCCCGGATGCCGCAGCTCGCCGGGACGCACCGCCGCCACCACGCGCAGCGGAGCCGCGCGCCCCTCGCGCGCCGCGCGCTCCAGGAACTCCGCGGTCCGGCCCGAGGCCGTCTCCACCTCGTCCACGAGCACGAGCACCCGGCCCCGCGCCGCGCGAGCCCGTAGACGGCCGAGCAGCGCCCCGATCCCTTCCTCGTCGCCCGCTTCCGAAGGCAGCCCGGGCGGCGGGACCACGACTTCCCAGCCCCGCGCCGTCCCGTCGCTCGCGAGCCATCGCAGGATCCGCGTCTTGCCGCTTCCCGCGCCTCCGCAAAGCCAGGCGAGGCGCGGCCCCTCGGACTTCTCGAGGTGCTCCCAGAGAGCGTCGATCTCCTTCCGGCGCCCGGGGGGCGCTCCCGAGCCCAGTCGTGCCGCGCGGCTCGCCGGCGTCGCGTACGTGTAGCTCACGCCGCACGTGGCGTTGAGCCGCGCCAACGCCTCCGACGCCTCCGCGGGGCGCTCCGTCGGGTCCGGCGCTAACAGACCCTCGATCCACGATCCGAGCCCCGGAGGGAATCCCGCCGGGGGCCTGGGCCTGGGTCGCCGCCCGTCCCGCACCGCCTCGACGAACTTCGCGAAATCACCCCCCTGGAGCACGAAAGGCGGCGCGCCGTGCACCGCCTCGAAGAGGACGGCTCCGAGCGCATAGAGGTCGGTCCGGCGGTCCGCCGGCTGCCCGTCGAACAACTCCGGCGCCAGGTAGGGAAGTGTCCCCGCCGGACCCGCGCCGGCGCCGTCATCGACGCCGCCGCGCAGCGCGAGCCCGAAGTCCAGCACCACGAGCCGGCACCCGAGCCGGGGCCGCGCCCGCACCAGAAGGTTGCCCGGCTTGAGGTCCCGGTGGATCAGCCCGAAGTCGTGCAGGAACGCCAGCGCCCGCAGCGCCTCGGCGGCGAGATCGAGCAGGATCCCGGGTCCCTCCATCCGCACCGCGGCGACCAGGTCCTCGCCTTCGACGTACTCCAGCGTGAAGCGGGGGAGGCCGGTCGTGGGGTCGAGGTCGAGGTCGTGGACCTCGACGAGGTTGGGGTGACGCAGCGCCGCGAGCAACGCGAACTCGCGCCGGAGATCCTCTTCGTGTCCCCGGCTGGCTTCGGCCAGCTCCTTCAGCGCGACGAGCGAGCCGCCGCGCAGCCGGTCCTCGACCAGCGAAACCCGACCGGCGCCGCCCTCGCCCAGAACGCGACGCCGCACGTAGCGGTCGGACGGACCGCCCCCCGTGTTCATGGCGGAAATATACGCCCGCCCATGTGCGATTTGAACGAGAAAGTCTCAGGGTGAGACCGGCGGACACGTGCTACCGAGCCGGCGGTGCCGACAAGCGCGACAGAGCGGAAAGGCCGATGCAGTCTACGCGGCGCCTCCCATCCAGAGGCTGCGGGCCGCGGTCTCGCGGTGATCGAGACCGGCGGCCCGATCGAGCAGGCGGAGGCGCTCGGGCAGCTCCAGGCGGAACCGCCAAGTGTCGTCGCGGCCGCCGGCCGACGTGAACGCCGCCGACCATTCTCCCCACCAGGGCGCCACGCGCCGGGCGACCGGCTCGATCACCAGCACGCGCGTGCCGCCCGCCGCCGCATCGAGCAAGCGATCGAGCAGACGATCCCGCGCGGGCGCGCCGACCTCGTTGAGCGTGTAGGCGGCCACGACCGCGCCGTTCGCGCCGGGAAGCCGCGCCCGGTCAACGTCGGTGCGGCGAGCGCGGCCGCCCACGCGGAGCGCGCGGAGCGCGAGCGCGGTCTCGACGACGGCCCATTCGGCCTGGTCCACGCCGAGGACCTCGGGGGTGCCTTTCGCCTCGATCGCCCACGCCGCGCCCGCCGCCCCCGTCCCGCACCCGAGGTCGAGGATCCGCTCAGGGGGCGGGGACGCGGCTCCGATTTCCCGGACGATCCGCCCGACGACGAGGAAGTGCAGGGGTCCGTAGAACAGCGCGTAGGCGGCGCGCTTGCCCGCTCCCCGGAACGCGTCGGCCAGCGGCGCGCGGTCGCGCCGCTCGACGTAGAGCGACGAGAGGGCCTGCAGGCCGCGACGGATCTCGGCGAACGAGAGGTCGGCGCGGTGACGCGCCTCGAGCGCCCCGAGCCAGCGATCGAGGATCTCCGTCCCGACGTCGCTCACGCGTTTCCCCCGGCCCTTGCCACGCGGCGGGGCCGGGGGAAGGATAGACTGTGACGCGTGCGCGATGCACCGGGGCTTCGAGAGTCGGCGAGGCGGCGATGTCGAGAGCGCGTCAGGTTTCATGGGCGATCGTATGGGTTCTTCTTCCGGTGGCGGCCGGGATCGCGGCGTGGACGCGGGGTGCGGGCGCGGGACCGGTTCCCGAGGCGCCCCCGGAGGCCGTGGTCAGGAGCCTCGATCTCGCGGCGCTCCTGGCCGAGGTCTCGCCGCAGGTGGAGGAGATCCGCGGCCTGCGCTTCAAGCGCCCGGTCACGGCGAACGTGATGGAAGCCGCGGAGGCGCGCGCGTACGCGTCGAAACGACTGCACTTCCTCGCCACCGACGAGGACCTGCGCGCCGAGCAGACGCTCTACGAGCTTCTTGGGCTGGTGCCGTCGGGCGCGAACGTCATGAAGGATCTCCTTGACGTGTTCGACGAGCAGGCGGGCGGGTTCTACGACCCGACGTCCAAGACGTTCTCGCTCCTCGGGCACATGCCGCCGGGCATCGGACCGTTCCTCGCCTCCCACGAGCTGACGCACGCCCTGGAGGATCAGTACTACGATCTGGACGGGCGGCTCGCCGCCGCGAAAGGGGACGACGACGCGATCTTCGCCCTGAGCGCCGTGCACGAGGGGAGCGCGACGCTCGTGATGGCGCTCTACGGGGCCCGCGCCACCGCCACCGGGCGGCTCCGGGTCGCGGACCTCGAGGACCTGGCGCAGAGCGAGGAGGGGAAGGGCGAGAGGCTCCGGGCGATGCCGCCGGTCCTGAGGAGACAGCTCCTGGGGGCGTACTTCCTCGGCGCGACCTTTCTCCTCCGCGGGCGCACCGGACCGATCGGGACCCGCGCCTATCCCACCGCCGACGCCGAGCGCTGCTACCGCGACGGGCCCGAATCGTCCGAGCAGATCCTCCACCCCGACAAGTACTGGGACGAATCGAAGCGCGACCGGCCGCGGCGCGTCGTCCTGGGCGACGCGGGACGGCGGCTCGGCGAGGGGTGGCGAATGGAGGGGACGGGAGTCCTGGGGGAGCTGACGCTGGGCGTTCTCGTGGGGGCGCCGACCCCGTCCGCGGCCGCCGCGGGAGCGTTCGCCGGCGGCGATGCCTGGACCGACGCCGCGGCCGCCGGGTGGGGCGGGGACCGCTGGGAGGTGTGGGCGAAGGACGGCAGGAGGATCGCGCTCCTCGCAACCGTCTGGGACACGAAGCGCGACGCGGAGCAGTTCTCCGCGGCGCTGCCGGCACGTCAGGGGCTCGTCTGGAAAAGATCCGGGGACCGGGTGGGGGTGATCGCGGGCGATGCGGGGAAAGCCGCCCGCGAAGTGCTCGCCGCCCTCGTGGCGCGTCCCGCGTCGAGGGGACGTTCGAATTAGCGGCGCGGGTACCGTCGGGCGGCCGGGATGCTCCCACCGGCTCGGCTAGCCGTCCGCACGCCTCAGACGGACGACACCCAGCGCGAAACCGGCCGCCCCCACCGCGAGGAGGATCGCCGAGGGGAGGAGCATCTCCCGGAAGCCGAACCCCCGCCAGATCGCCCCCTCCATCGAGAGCACCGCCCACTTCACCGGGCTGAAGCTCGCGACCGCGCGCATCCAACCCGGCATCGCGATCAGCGGGATCATTCCCCCGCCGAGCATGGACATGACCAGCAGGATCGCCCAGCCCGCGCCCGCCACCGACTGCTGCGTCTTCCCGAGCGTGCTCAGGAACATCATGATCCCGACGAAGCAAAGCGCGGAGCAGACCAGCGCGAGCAGCACCCCGGCGGGGTTCTCGAGCCGGACGCCGAACAGGAGGCGGCCGACCAGAAGGAGCAGGAGCACGACCCCGCAGGAGGCGGCGAAGCACGCCACGGCCTTCCCTCCCAGGATCTCCCCGCGCGAGAGGGGCGAGAGCCGGAGCCGGAGGTACGTCCCGTTCACCCGCTCGGTGACGATCGAGATCGCGAACGTGGAGACGCAGCCCAGAAGCCCCCAGATGATCGCCTGGGGAAAGGTGACCTCGTAGGCCGATCGGGGCTCGCTTCCCTTCCTCTCCACCGCGACGGTCTTGATCCTGGGGCCGGACGCCGCGGGTCCTTGCTTCACGGTGCCCGGATCCACGGCGCCCAGGAAGCGGTCGAGGTCCCCGAGGAACCCCTTGAGAACCTGCCGCTGCGCGGGCGGAAGGCCGCTCGTGCCCTCCATCTCCGCGATCGACTTCCGGACGGGCTCCTGCAGGCTCTTGGGATCGGCGAAGCGGTCCGTGAGGAGACGGAACGACGCCTCCATCAGGATCCCCTGGAGGTAGCCAGCCTCCGCACTTCGCGACGGGTCGATGCCGACCTCGAGCAACGGCTCCCCCTGGCCGCCCGCGAGCGCGCCCCACGGCGAGTCGCCGTACCCCTTGCCCACCGCCACGTACGCGACGAGCTTCCCCTTGCGGACCTGGTCCACTGCCTCGGCGCGCGCGAGCTTCTTCACCTCGAGCGCCTCGGATTTCTCGAGCTGCGCGGCGAATGCGCGGGAGCCGGCCGTGCCGTCCTCGTCCACGACCGCGATCGCCAGCGATCCGCGGCCGCCTTCGCCACCTCCGCCGAAGATCGCGCCGAAGAGCGTGGCCATCAGGAGGGGAAACCCGACGACCCAGAACAGGCCGGCCCGGTCCCGCGCCAGGAGGCGCAGGTCCTTGCGAGCGACGGTCAGGACGCCGCGCATCAGTCCCTGAGCCTCCGGCCGGTGAGCGCGAGGAACACCGCCTCGAGGTCGGGCCGGCGGACGTTGAGCGTCGCGAGCGGCAGGCCGGCGGAGGCGAGTCGCGCGACCTCCTCGAGCGGCCGGTCGGTCTCGATCCGGATCGATGTTCCCTCGACGCGCCAGGGAATCCCGGACGGGTCCTCGGGGGCTTGCGCCAGCACGGCATCGATGACCGCGGGGCCGCCGTGCAGCTCGATCAGCCGGTCCACGGAGTCGAGGGCGAGAATCTTGCCGTGGTCCATGATCGCCACCCGGTCGCAGAGCCGCTCGGCCTCCTCCATGTAATGCGTCGTGTACAGGATCGTCCGCCCGTCCCTCCGGAGTGCCTCGATGCTGTCGAAGATGTGGTTGCGCGACTGGGGATCGACACCGACGGTCGGCTCGTCGAGGAGCAGGAGGGGAGGGTCGTGGACCAGGGCGCACGCGAGGTTGAGACGGCGCTGCATGCCGCCGGAGTAGGTGCGGACGCGGTCGCCGCGGCGCGACTCGAGGCCGGCGAGCGCCAGCCCGCGGGCGACGCGCTCCTGGAGCGTGCGTCCCTCGATGCCGTAAAGCCTCCCGAAGAACTCGAGGTTCTCCTCGCCGGTCAGCTCGCCGTAGAGCGAGAGCGACTGCGGGGCCACGCCGATGGCCCTGCGGACCCCCGGGCGCGTCGGGTCGGCGGCACCGTCCACCAGGACCTCGCCCTGGTCGGGCGAGAGCCCGCCCACGAGGAGGAGGATCGTCGTGGTCTTCCCGGCGCCGTTCGGGCCGAGGAGGCCGAACGTCTCCCCGCGGCGAAGCGCGAAGGACACGCCGTCCACCGCGGTGATCGCGCCGAACGACTTCCGGAGGCCACGCGCCTCGATCAACGCCGTCCCGTCCGGGCGGGCGCGCCGGGACGCGCGCGCCTGGAGTCGATCGGGACGCCGTTCCGGTCGTAACGCACGATCCGGCCGGGAAGCCGCACCTCCAGCACCCCGCTCTCGTCGAGGCTCCACGAGGTCGGC
This sequence comes from Acidobacteriota bacterium, assembly GCA_041494445.1. Taxonomy (GTDB): domain Bacteria; phylum Acidobacteriota; class Polarisedimenticolia; order Polarisedimenticolales; family JAIQFR01; genus JAIQFR01. The sequence goes on from JBGQAU010000051.1 coordinate 14,293, forward strand.
TCGCCGTCCGTGCCGTACGACCACGTGAACGTCCACCGCGTGCCCTGGAGCAGGTCGAGCACCAGGATGCCCCTCTGGGGGAGCCCCGGCCGCTCGGGGTACGCGAGATCCGCGGCGAGGAACGCGCCGTTGTTGGTGGCGGTCAGGCCCTTCACCGACGCCTCCGTCTCGGGGGCCCGGAAGGTCTCGTGCCCGTCCGGGCCGAAGATCTCGAGGTCCGCCGGGGCGTCGATCCCCCGCGTCGTGGACACGGCCAGGCCGTGTGCCGCCGAGAGCGGGAGGACCTCCTTGACCCAGCGACCGTTCTCGACCGAGACGTTGAAACGCGCGTCGGGGTGCCTCGCATCCACGAAGGTGAGGGTCGTGGTCCCGGTCGGCCGGGGTGGCTCTTGCGAGTCGGGGGGGAGGGTCTCCGCGCCGGCAGCCCGTCGGTACCGCGTCGAGAGGATCGCCGCCGATCGGCCGTCCGGCGCGATCTCGGCCTTCTCGACGATTCCCTCCTCGAGAGTCTCCTCGGTTTGCGCCCCGGAGGCGGGGACGAGCCGCTGCTCGTCGCGGAGACCCAAATCGAGGACCGGCCGGCCGCCGTGGAACACGACGAGCCGGTCCGGGGCGTCGGGGGCCGTGCGATGCCCCGGCTCGACGCGGAGCCGCGCGTACTCCGGCTGGCCTTGAACGTAGAACTCGACGTGGTCCGGAACCGGGGCCTCGACCGCGGGGGCCGCCTCCGTCTCGCGCGCGGGAGGATCGGGCGCCTCTCCCGCGCGGAGCGGGAGCGCCGCGAGCGCCAGCGCGAGGGAGAAGAGAAGCGGCGCCTTGGTCATACGCGGACCAATTCTACATGGAACCGCCAGAAGGCGGCGAGCGCCCGGCCCGCGCGACTTGCAGATTCACGGACCTACCTCTAGAATGCGGACTGAAATAGTCCATTATCGAGAGGGTTCAAACCCGGGAGGTTCCGATGGCTCACGAGCTGCCCGCTCTACCGTACGCCCTCGACGCGCTCGAGCCGTGGATCGACGCGCGCACGATGGAGATCCACCACGACAAGCACCACGCCGCTTACGTCAACAACTTGAACAAGGCCCTCGACGGGCAGCCCGCTCTCCAGTCGCTGGCGCTTCCCACGCTGCTCGCCGACCTCGAGCGGGTCCCGGAGGCGGTTCGCACCGCCGTTCGGAACAACGGTGGAGGCCACTTCAACCACGACATGTTCTGGAGGCTGATGAAGAAGGGGGGCGGAGGCGAACCGGTAGGGGATCTCGCGGCGTCCATCAAGTCGGGCTTCGGTTCCTTCGGGGAGTTCAAGGCGAAGTTCTCCCAGGCGGCGGTCGGCCGATTCGGCTCGGGCTGGGCGTGGCTCTACGTCCAGGGTGGGAAGCTGCTCGTCGACTCGACCCCGAACCAGGACTCGCCGGTCATGTCGGGAGGGAAGCCCGTGCTCGGCCTCGATGTGTGGGAGCACGCCTATTACCTCAAGTACCAGAACCGCCGGCCCGAGTACGTCGAGGCGTGGTGGAACGTCGTGAGCTGGGAGCAGGCGGAGGAGAATTACCGGCTCGCCAGGGGGTAGTGGGTCAGTCTCATTTCCGGCCGCCATACACGGCTATCAGGAAAAGAAGGGTCAAAAATGCGAGTAGATCAAGGGCCGACTTCGGGCATTCTAGGCATCGATGGCCAGGATTTTGGTTTCGTTCGCAGGGAACTAAACAAAATCGAAGCCGCCTTGCACAAACCCCAGCAGGAGGAGCGGTATCGGCAGTTGTATGCCGCACAACAGGCGCTCGCTTGGAGTCTTGAGCCCGACGGCTTCGCCTCACCTTACGACGTGATCTTGTCCGGTCGGATCACGGGCACTCAGGCAGACTCAACAGATTGTTCGGTTGTTCTCCGTCCGCCTCAGTCTTGAGGTACTTGTTGCCGAAACGGCTGACCGCGATGACGACCCAAACACTCTTGCCGAGGACGCTGACAAAGAAACGGTACTTGCCTGCTTCGATTCCGGCGATGGCGTCAGTCTCGCTCATTCTCCAGCGGGTGCCATCTGCATTGATGCCGCCGATATTGCGGATGCGTTCGTGGGCGTTGAGGCGATCCGTCTTGTTGATACAGTGGATTTGTACGTTCAATGGGGTCATTTGCCTGTTCCTTTCTCCAACAAAGAGACCAGCTCTTCAAGGGTCCAGACGTGAGTAGCCAAGCCGGATTCCATAGCGGGCGTGACCCGGAGGGTTTGATGTATCCGGCAGAAGTTGTAGTGCATGAAGTGCAGGGCTATCGCGTGCCCCAAGTTTTCAGCCTTCTTGCTGAATCCATTGGTCAACCGAGTGAATCGGCGCATTCCCATCCGCATGGTCAAGTTCTGGCGCTCCACGAACGAAGTCGAGATGTGCTTCGGATCGGGAGTGCCTTGGATGGTTTCCACGCGTGTGCCAATGCATTCGGCGGGACTGTACCGGGTTTCTGCTTCCGATGGAACGCCGTAGAGTTTGACCAGCATAGCGAAATCCACGCTGCCGCCGAATGCTCCCTCCACGGCTTCAAGGTAAACCCTGTATCCGTCCGTCGTGATTTGAATGCGGTTCTCAAGGCGACCAGCCAGGTCTTGCATGAACTCGAACGCGGTACCAGCGTCCCGATCCCCGAGCAAGTAGCTGACGATCAATTTGGAATCGGGATCGAGGGCCGTCCACGTCCAGATGTCCCCGAAGCCGGACTTGCCCTTCAGGTGCTCGGGCAGGTTCTTCTCCTTTGCGTAGCAGAACGACCAGATTTCATCGCACTGGATACGCTTGGAACGGACACCCCTAACGTGGCTGTCGTGGTATCGGAGACAGGCTTCGCCAAGATCGGCCAGGAGCTTCACGACCGTATTCTTGGCAACGCCGGTCATTCGGACAGTGGCACGAATGGAGTTTCCTTCCACAAGCGCCGCCACAACCCTGACCCGTTCTTCTTGGCTGAGTTTGTTCATGTCCTAAATATACTTGAGCGCTCAAGCATTGTCAAGGGGTTTCTTCTTGACAAAGTGCCCGCCGTGACGAACAGTATTAGAGGGTCCGATCCCATAACGGAGGGAGTGGGATTCGAACCCACAAGACGCTGCTACACGTCCACAGATCCTAAGTCTGCTGCCTGCGCCAATAGGCGAGTCCCTCCCCAAGCGGCTTGCCGATCCACCCACGGATGCCACCCAGGGACGGATCGGCAAGCCTTTTGCTTTGCAACGGTTATGCTATGGCGGCGGGCGCGCAAGCAAGCCCATCCGCCCCTTGACAGCAGGGCCAATGGTGGGTATACTCACTGTCGCTTGACCTCCTCCTTAGGGAGCAAGCAGGAAAGGGGTGCCGGACCGTGGGCAGCGGGGATGGCACCCTTTTCGTTTGCCTACAATTACTTTGCTAACAACAAGTTACGCTATCTTCCTCCACCTGCCGTCGTTCGTCTTTTCGAAGCGATCTTCGTCCAAGCGCAGCGCATTCCGAACTTGACTGGTGGCATCCCTCCGGTTCTGTTTGAGGGCCACATACTTCTTGATCTTTTCAAGTGCCTCCACGGTTGTGAACTCACCCGTCACGAGCATAGCAATGAAGTCGGAAATGCGCGGGCCAGTTGCATCGAAGGGTTTGGGGACATGCAATGCACCGCCCTTGGAGACTCGGTCCATGACCTCCCTCGCTTTCTGAAGGCCCGCAGAGAAGTCGCGCTTGGGCGTGTTCCGGGTATTACCGCCCTTGAACCGCGTGAAGCGGGACGCGGTCTGTCCCGGCGGGAGGGTGGCAGTGCCCGCGCGACGCTCAAGCAGTTCGCACGCAGCCTTCAGGGCGGACAGCAATTGCTGGATTTCGGCCTCGGGAACCAGCCGGTATGTTTGCTCCATAACCCCCTCCCGTCCGCCCACCCCTGGGCGCAATTGGGGTTATACACCCGCCCCCCGCTCTTTGTCAATGGGGAGAATTGGGGCGCGTATGGCGACCCTATTTCGCCTTGCCCCACCGCGCGCGCGCAGCATCACGCGCAATTTGCTTGCGGCGCCGGGCGCTTAGGCTTTCGGCTCGGGCAGGGCCGCCCTTCTTCCCGCCAAGGCGCCCAAGTGCGACGGCTGCGGGGTTCTTCTCGGGCTTCTCGGAGCCGGTGGCTTCCCCGACGATCGCTGCGGCGAGGACATTCGGATCAGATGGTTTGCTTGAGCGTTTACGCATACCAAGAAGATACCATCGAGGCGCCCGATGTCAACGACAACCGGATTCAGACTGACCCACTACCCGCCAGGGATTGAAGTTCCCTTTCGTTCGCGGTATCTGATACGCTTCTTCGTTCAATCGGACCTGCTTTCCATCCTGCGAGGAGGGGACATGGCGGGCATCGTGGGGTATGGCGCGTACGTGCCGCGCAACCGGATCAAGGCCGAGGTGATCGCGGGGCAGTGGGGCAAGGATCCCGCCGGGATCCGCAAAGGGCTCCAACTCGAGGAGAAGTCGGTACCCGGCTTGGACGAGGACACGATCACGATCTCGGTCGCGGCCGGGCGGGGAGCCATCGCGCGCGCTGGGATCGATCCGGCCCGGATCGGGGCGCTCTACATCGGTTCGGAGTCGCACCCGTACGCGGTGAAGCCGAGCGGGACGATCGTCATCGAGGCCCTCGGGATCGCTCCCGAGGTCCACGTGGCGGACTTCGAGTTCGCGTGCAAGGCGGGGACCGAGGCGATGTTCGTCGCGCTCTGCCTCGTGGAGTCCGGCCGGGTCGAGTACGCCATGGGGATCGGGGCGGACACCTCCCAGGGCGCCCCGAACGACGCTTTGGAGTTCTCCGCGTCCGCGGGCGGTGCGGCCTACATCTTCGGCAAGAACGAGATGCTCGCCGACGTGCTCGAGACGTACAGCTTCACCACGGACACGCCGGACTTCTGGAGGCGGGAAGGCGAGTTCTACCCGCGGCACGGAGGCCGGTTCACCGGCGAGCCCGCGTACTTCAAGCACGTGCTGAGCGCGACGCGCGGCATCCTGAAAAAGACGGGGCTCAAGCCGTCCGACTTCCGCTACGCCGTCTTCCACATGCCGAACGGGAAGTTCCCGATGCAGGCGGGGAAGGAGCTGGGCTTCAAGAAGGAGCAGATCGAGACCGGCTGGATCGTCCCCACGATGGGGAACACGTACTCCGGCTCCTCCCCCACGGGCCTCGCCGCGGTCCTGGACGTGGCGTCACCGGGCGATCTGATCCTGATCACCTCGTTCGGCTCGGGCGCGGGCAGCGACTCGTTCGTGCTGAAGGCGACCGGGCTCCTGCCCGAGCGCCGCGGCCGCGCGGCCACGGTGCGGTCGATGCTCGACGGGCCGCGGCGCTACCTGACGTACGGCGAGTACGCCAAGTTCCGCGAGAAGATCATCCTCAACGACTGACGGGGAGGGAGAACCGATGCGCGAGGTGGCGATCGTTGCGGCCGGGATGACCCGGTTCGGCGAGCTGTGGGAGTCGAGCCTGCGCGACCTCTTCGTCGAGGCGGCGGGCGAGGCGCTCGAGGGCGCCGGCGTCGACCGGGTCGACTCGATCTACGTCGGGAACATGGCGGCGGGGCAGTTCGTGGGTCAGGAGCACCTCGGTCCCCTGATGGCGGACCACCTCGGGATGGCCGGCACGGCCGCCATCCGGGTCGAGTGCGCGTGCGCCTCCGGCGGCGTCGCCCTCCGGTCGGGGTTCCTCGAGGTCGCGTCGGGGGCGAGCGACCTCGTGCTCGCGGGGGGAGTCGAGAAGATGACCGACGGCGCGGACGTCACCGCCGTCCTCGCGACCGCCGCCGACCAGGAGACCGAGGCGTATCACGGGATCACCTTCCCTGGCCTGTACGCCATGATCGCCCGGGCCCACATGCAGGCCCACGGGACGACGGAAGAGGACATGGCGTGGGTCGCCGTGAAGAACCACCGCCACGGCGCGCTGAACGCGAAGGCGCAGTTCCGGCGGGAGGTCAAGCTCGACGAGGTGCTCAAGTCGTCCATGGTGGCCGATCCCCTGCGCCTCCTCCTCTGCTCGCCCGTGAGCGACGGGGCCGCGGCGGTGCTGCTGTGCCCCCTCGACCAGGCGAGGAAGTACACCGACCGCCCGGTGAAGATCCGGGGCGTCGGCCTCGCCACGAGCGCGCTGGCGCTGGCGGACCGGAAGGACCCCGCGTTTCTCGACGCGGTCGCGCTGTCGGCCGAGAGGGCCTTCAGGATGGCCGGCGTCGGCCCCGGCGACGTGCAGGTCGCCGAGGTGCACGACTGCTTCGCGATCGCGGAGATCTGCTGCATCGAGGCGCTCGGCCTCGTTCCTCGGGGGGAGGGGCGTCACGCGGCCCGCACCGGCATCACCGGGCTCGGCGGGAAGATCCCGGTGAACACGAGCGGCGGGCTCAAGTCCAAGGGGCATCCGGTGGGAGCCACCGGCATCGCCCAGGCCATCGAGATCTTCGAGCAGCTGCGCGGCGACGCGGGCGAGCGCCAGGTCCGGGGCGCCCGGATCGGCCTCGCCCAGAACATGGGCGGATCCGGAGCCAGCTCCGTGGTCCACGTCCTCGAGAGGGTCTGACCATGCCGAGCCCGAGATACTGGCGCGAGGTCCCGAACCGCTTCCGTCTCGAGGCCGCGCGGTGCCGCGGTTGCGGGAAGATCGCTTTCCCGCCGCGGCGCGTCTGTCCCGCGTGCCGGGGCAAGGCGTGGGAGGCGACGACCCTCTCGTGGAAGGGAAAGGTCGTCACGTCGACGGTGGTCGATGTGTCTCCCACCGAGTTCCAGATGGAGGCGCCCTACGCGATGGCCGTCGTGGAGACGCCGGAGGGGGCGCGCCTGATGGCCCAGGTGGTGGACTGCGATCCCGCGACCGTGCTCCCCGGCACGGAAGTCGTTCTGGTCTTCCGGAAGATTCGAAGAGAAGGGCACGGCGGGATCCTCTGCTACGGCTTCAAGGGGGTCCCGGCGGCGTAGAAGACCGCGCACCCTCTCCAAGCCTCGGTCTCCTCGTGCCTCGGCCGAACCCGCGCCGGCGACCGCTTGTCCCGGCGGGGACGATCCCACTACAATCCCGCGACCCCGGTAGCGAGATTCGCACCAAGGAGGTTACCGACATGCCGCACGTCCTCGATCCGCTCCCCTTTGCCTTCGACGCCCTCGAGCCGGTCCTCGACGCCAGGACGCTCGAGATCCACCACGACAAGCACCACGCCGCCTACGTGAACAACCTGAACAAGGCGCTCGAGGCGCACGGCGATCTGGGGAGGCTCCCGCTGGTGGAGCTGATCTCGAACCTCGACAGCGTCCCGGAGGCGATCCGCACGACCGTGCGGAACAACGGCGGCGGCCACTTTGCCCACAACCTCTACTGGCGGACGATGAAGAAAGGGGGCGGCGGAGAGCCGGGGGGCGACCTCGCCAAGGCGATCGCGTCCGCGTTCGGCTCTTTCGCCGACTTCAGGGCGAAGCTCTCCCAGGCGGCCGTCGGGCAGTTCGGCTCGGGCTGGGCCTGGCTCTACGCCAAGGACGGGAAGCTGGGGGTCATGGGCACGCCGGGGCACGACGGCCCGGAGATGAGCGGCGGGAAGTCCATCCTCGTCGTGGACGTCTGGGAGCACGCGTACTACCTCAAGTACGAGAACCGCCGGGCCGACTACGTCGAGGCCTGGTGGAGCCTCCAGGACTGGGCGCGGGTGGCCGAGAACCACAGGGCCGCCATCGGCTGATCGGCACCGCGCCCCGGACCGCCGTCGAGGGGCGGGGTCGTTGAGCCGCCACGGCCGGGGCACGAGCCTGTACGTCCCCGCGGCGGGGCGGGTCAAGGCCCCCGAGGGAGGGAGCTCAGGAATGTCTGAAGCGAAGCGCATCCGCCTGACGAGCCTTGCCTCCTGCGCCGGCTGAGCGAGCAAGATGGGGCCGGAGGCCCTGGCGCAGGTCCTGCGCCCGCTCGTCGGAATGTTCAAGGCCGCACGCTACCCGGACCTGCTCCTGGGACTCGGGAATCTCGACGACGCGCTCGTCTGGCGGATCGACGACGAGCGCGCGATCGTGCAGACCGTGGACTTCTTCCCGCCGGTCGTGGACGATCCCTACCACTTCGGCGCCATCGCCGCCGCCAACGCGATGTCCGACCTCTACGCGATGGGGGCCGAGCCGCTGTTCGCCCTGAACCTGGTCGGTTTCCCCGAGGATCTCGACCCCGCCGTGCTGTCCGAGATCCTCCGCGGCGGCGCCGAGAAGGTGCGCGAGGCGGGGGCGGTCGTGGCCGGCGGGCATACCACCGTGGACAGCGAGCCCAAGTACGGCCTCGCCGTGACCGGCCTCGTGCATCCCGACCGGATCCTGACGAAGGTAGGCGCGCGGCCGGGCGACGTCCTCCTGCTCACGAAGCC
>JBGQAU010000067.1:0-18580 GCA_041494445.1 Acidobacteriota bacterium
CGTGTGCTGCCCGCGATCCCCGATTGCCCGGCCATGAGGCTGTCGGGGCCTATCCGGACGCCGTGCGCGATCATGACCAGATCGTCGATCTTGGTCCCGCGTCCGATCACGGTGTCTCCCAGCGTGCCGCGATCCACCGCGCTGTTCGCGCCGATCTCGACGTCGTCCTCGACGACGACCCGCCCGAGCTGCGGCACCTTGCGCTGCCGCCCCGAGGAGGTCGCGAAGCCGAAGCCATCTCCCCCCAGCACCACGCCCGCGTGGACGATGCACCTGGCGCCGACGCGCGTCCCAGGGTAGAGCACCACGCGGGGATGGATCAGCGTGTCGTCCCCCACCTCGGATCCCTCCCCGAGGACCGCCCCCGCGCCGACGGTCGCGCGACGGCCGAGCCGCACCTTCCCGCCGATCACGGCGAAGGGGCCGACTTCGACCTCTTCTCCCAGATCCGCCGCTTCCGCGACGAACGCGAGCGGCGAGATCCCCGGTCTTCGCGGTCGAGGCGGGTGCAGCAGCTCGAGGATCTCCGCGAGCGCCAGGTACGGCTCCGGCGCCTCGAGGACGTCCCGCCCCGGGATCCGCGTCCCCGACCCCGCCAGCACGGCCCCGGCCCGGGTCGCCTCGGCCGCCTCCCGGTACTTCGGGTTCGTGAGAAAGGCGAGATCCTCGGGCCCTGCGTCCTCCAGCGTGGCCACGTCGCGGATCCGGCGCTCCGGATCACCGACGACGCGCCCGCCGACCCGTGCCGCCAGATCGCCCAGCCGGAATTCGTCGGGCATCGGGTTCCTCCCGGGGACATGAACGGGACCCGGGTCCTTCCCGTGGTTATTTCTTGTCGGGATCCGCCGGCGGAGCGGCCGTCGGAGCCGCAGGTTTCGCCTCGTCCTTCGCGGCCGGCGCCTCCGGCGCGACCGGGAACAGCTTGTTGAAGCGGTCCACGATGGCGGTGGTCACGTCGCTCGACGGGTGAACGTAGATCGTCGCCTGGCGCTCGAAAATCACGGCGAACCCTTCGTCCTTGCCGAACGAATCGACGGCCGCAAGGAGCTTCTCCCGGAAGGAGTTCTCGGCGTCGGTGACCTCGAGCTGCATCTCGCGCTGCGCGCCCTCGCGACCCTGGTTGAGATCCAGCATCTTCTTCTGAAGGTCTTTCTCCATGCCGGTCCGCTTCTCGGGGGACAGCGACAGCGCCTGAGCGTTGAGCTTCTCCTGGAGATCCTGGACCTCCTTCTCCTTGGCCCCGAGTTCCGCTCGCTTCTTCTCGCTGAACGCGGTCAGCCGCTTCTGGACGCGCTTACCCTCCGCGGTTTCCTCCGAAACGCGCTGCGCATCGAACACGCCGATCTTGACGGGGGCAGCCGCCTGGGCCCACACGGCTCCCGCCGCGGCGACCGCCAGGACGATCCACAGGCACGCGATTCGTCTCATCGAACACCCTTCCTTTCGGACGCGCCACCGCATGGCTTGAGGGGGCGCGGCGCGGTCGAAGCGACACGCCGCGTGGGGCGTGCGGTCGTGGGCCGGGCCATCAGAACGCCCTGCCGATGGAAAACATGAAGTTGCTCGTGCGGTCCTCTTGAAGCCTGCGGAGCGGCCGGCCGTACATCAGTCGCAGCGGGACCGGGAACACGGGGAGATAGAACCGCATCTCGATTCCGGTGGAGATGCGCACGTCGCTGAATCCCCACGGCGTATCCTCGAACAGCGAGTTCCCGACGTCGACGAAGAACGCCGCCTCCACCGGGCCGCTGAGCGGCACCGTGTACTCCGTCTGGACCAGGAAGTACCGGTCTCCACCCACCTCCACCAGGTCGTTGCGGTCGAGAATCCCGTCGCCGTTCCTGTCGAATTCCGACACCGGCAGCCCGCGGACGTCCTTGACCGCCTTCACGATCCGCCCGAGCGAGTCGAGGCGTACGAAACGGAGCGGCGTGATCGTGCGCACGTCGAAGATGCGGGGCCCCTGGGTGTCTCCGCCGAGCCAGAACCGGGAGAACCTCGGGACGCCGTTGACGTTGACCGTCCCGCCGAGATTCTCCCCACCCCAGCTGCGGATGAAACCGGCCTCGGCGTGAACGCCGAAGAAGGTCCGTCGGACCGCGCGCTTGTACCCGGAGTACAGGAGCTGCGGCTTGTAGAACGAGGTGTCCCCGCCGAGGGCCCCGCCCGCGACCTGCACGTCCGCCTGGATGGACCAGCCGCGGCTCGGCCGGTAGGGGCTGTTGACCTTGTAGTACGAGTAGCTCGGCGTCAGGCTCGTGATGCGGGTGGTCGACTCCCCGCCGAGAACCGAGAAGTTCGTCGACGTGTCCACCTCGGCGTTGAAGCTGGTCTGAATCCGGGTGAAGTAGCCGAGCTGGCGCCCGACGACCACGCCGCCGCCGTTGCTCGAGCTCTTGAGCGAGCTTCCGTAGTCCACGTCCTGGCGGTAGAGGCTGAACCCGAGGTTGTAAGGCCGGCCGAGGAGCCACGGCTCGACGAAGGAGATCGAGTACCGTTTCGCACTGCCGCCGACCTGGACCGAGGTCGAGACCGTCTGCCCCCTCCCCAGGAAGTTCCGCGTCGAGAACAGCCCCTGGAAGAACACGCCATCGAGGCCGCTGTACCCGCCCCCGACCTGGATCTCACTGCGGGCCTTCTCCTCCCCCTCGACGGTGATGCGGACCCGGCTCTCCCCCTCGATCGGCTCGACCACCGGCTGCTCTTTCGCCTCGAAGTACCCGAGCTGGTTCAGCTTGGAGACTCCGAGGTCGAGCAGGCTCCGGTTGAACAGGTCGCCCTCGTTCAGCGGGATCTCCCGCCTTAGGACGCGGTCGCGCGTGACGGTGTTGCCCGTGAACTCGATATGGGAAACGTAGTAGGGCTTGTCCTCGTTGATCACGATCTCCAGGTCCGCGACCCGGGTTTCCGGATGCCGCTCCCGCTGCTGGACGGCGGTCGCGAGGTAGTACCCCTTGTTGCCGTACGCCTTGGTGATGGCGTCCACCGCGAATTTCAGAATGCCGATGTCGACCACGTCCCCTTTGCGGAGCGGGATGAACGCCAGGAGTTCCTTGTCGGAGAACAGCGTGTTCCCGGTGACCGAGATGTCGCCCGCCCGGTATTCCGGCCCCTCCGAGACGGGGACGGTGAGGAAGACCCATCGCTTCACCTTGGGCTCGGCCTTCCTGCGGGCTTTCTCGGCCCGCTTCTTCGCTTTCTCCTCGGCCCGCCGTCGTTTCTCGGCCCGCTTGCGCTCCTCGCGCGGCGACAGGTCGCGTTTCTCCTCCGCCGCCGCCTTCGTCGCGGTCGCGGGAGCGTCGTCGCGCGATCCCGAGGCTTCAGGAGGTGCGACCGGCGCCCCCCCCGGCGCGGCTGCCGCGGGCTTCCCGTTACCGCCCTTCACGATCTGCTTCACCTCCGTCACCGGCGGTCGGATGTCCACGTCCAGGTACCCGCGGTTCTCGTAAAGGTCGCGAGTGTTGGCGATGTCCATGTCCCACTTGGCGGGGTGGTAAAGCGCCTTCCGCGACCACGGCCACCACCAGCGCCACGCCCGTGTCAGCTTGAGGCTCCTGAGCAGCTTCCGCTCGCTGAACACGGTGTTGCCGACGAAGTGGATGGAGCGGATGCGGGTCTTTCCCCCAGGCCGTATCGAGAAGGTCACGGTGCCCGTGGTCTCGGTGGGATTGTCGATCCGGTGGGAGACCTGGGGGTCCAGGTACCCTTTCTCCCCCAGGTAGTCGCGAATCACCGACTCCGCCTCGAAAACCGACTTTTGGTTCAGCGGCTTGCTCAACTCCAGCGAGACCTTCCGCTCCTTGAGGCGGTCCTCGATCTGCGTCCGCGTCAGGACCTTGTTGTTCTCGTAGGAGACGGAGGTGAGGACCACCTTCTCCTTCACCTTGAGGATCAGGACCTTGCCGCCTCCCGGGCCGTCCTCCGCCTCGACGGTGATGTCGCTGAAGATCCCGAGGTTCCACATCTTGCGGAACTCCTCGCGGATCCTCGCGGGGTCGTACGGATCGCCGACGCGGATCGCGAAGACGTGGAGGAGGGCCTCACGCGTCATCCGCTGCAGCCCCTGGGTTTCGATCGCCTCGACGGTCCCCTGCGCCTGCTGCGCGCGAGCGGGGAAAGCTAGGCAGGCGATGGCGGCTAGAACGAGCGCGGCCAGTCTCCGGGAGCCCGAAATCATTCCACCTTCCATGGCCGGGGCCGCGCTCCGGAAGCCCGGGGCCGGCACGGTACACTCGAGGGACGCCTCTTCGCTCGAACGGCGGCGCCCCGCCGGGAGCGCTATTCTACTTCGGGATGCGGCGGGCCGCCCCGTCTTCCGCTGCCGGCGCACCGCGCCCGGCGGTACCTCACGCGGACGGTGCTTGGATGGCGGCCCGGAACGCGGGCTGGCCGTCCTCGAGGTAGACCTCGATGAGGCCCCTTTCCTGGAAGCTCCCTCGGATCAGCGCCTCGGACAGCGGATCCTCGACATGGCGCTGAATCGCCCGTCGCAGCGGCCGGGCGCCGTAGGACCGGTCCTGGCAGGTCGTCTTGACCAGCCAGGTGCACACGTCGTCGGTCACGGCGATCTGGATGCTCCGCTCCTCCAGCGAGGCGTTGAGCTTGCGGACCATGATTCTCGCGATCGCCTGGAGCTGTTCCTCCGATAGGGCGTCGAACACGATGATCTCGTCGATCCGGTTGATGAACTCGGGGCTCAGGGTCTTCTTGACCTCGCCCATCACCAGGTCGCGGCGGTCCTTGAAGGCCTGCGCCCGGTCGTCCCCCTTGAACCCCATCTTCCCGCCGGTGCGGGCCACGTGCTGGGAGCCGATGTTCGAGGTCATGATCACGATGGTGTTCTTGAAGTCGACCACCTCGCCATAGGCGTCGGTGATCATCCCGTCCTCGAGCACCTGGAGGAGGATGTTGAGCACGTCGGGGTGCGCCTTCTCGATCTCGTCCAGGAGGATCACGCTGTAGGGCTTGCGCTTGATCCGCTCGGTGAGCTGCCCGCCTTCCTCGTGCCCTACGTAGCCGGGAGGCGAGCCGATCATCTTCGCGATCGCGTGCTTCTCCATGTACTCGGACATATCGAACCGCGTCAGCGCCCGATCGGACCCGAACAGGAACGCCGCGATCGTCCGCGCCACCTCCGTCTTTCCCACACCGGTCGGACCCAGGAACACGAACGAGCCGATCGGGCGGCTCGGGTTCTTGAGGCCCGCCCGGGAACGGCGGATCGCTCGCGACAGAGCCGAGATCGCCTCTTCCTGCCCCACGATGTGCTCGTGAAGGAACGTTTCCATGTTGAGAAGCTTGTCGGCCTCCGCCTCGGCGACCGCTTGGACCGGGATTCCCGTCCAGCGCGCGATCACATCCTCGACGTCGCCGCGGCCCACGTCGAGGATCCGGCTCGACTCGTCCTCGTAGCGCCGGTTCAGCTCCTCGTGGCGGCGCCTCAGCGTGACCTCCTTGTCGTGGAACGCCACGGCCTCGTCGAAGTCCTTGCGGGCCAGCGCGTTTTTCATGCCGTCGACGGCCCGTCGCAAGTCCTGCTCGGTCTTCTTGATCTCGCCGTAGGAGATGCGCTTGGCCAGCTTCACTCTCGCGCCGGCCTCGTCCAGAACGTCGATGGCCTTGTCGGGCAGGAACCGGTCGGTGATGTACCGGTTGGACTGGTACACCGCCGCCCGGATCGCGTCGGGCGCGAAGCGGACCCCATGGAACCGCTCGTACCGCTCCTTGACCCCCTCGAGGATCGTGAAGGTCTCCTCCTCGGTGGTCGGGCGAATGGTGATCGGCTGGAACCTCCGGACCAGGGCGCGGTCCTTCTCGATGTACTTGTGGTAGTCGCGCGGGGTGGTGGATCCGATGCACTGCACTTCGCCGCGCGAGAGCGTCGGCTTGAGGATGTTCGCGGCGTCCAGCGACCCTTCCGCCGACCCGGCCCCGATCAGCGAGTGGATCTCGTCGATGAACATGATCACGTCGTCCGAGCCGGTCAGCTCCGAGATGATCCCCTTGAGCCGCTCCTCGAACTGCCCGCGGTACTTCGTCCCCGCGACGACCAGCGAGAGGTCGAGGGCCAGGATCCGCTTGTTGAGCAGAGACGGCGGGACCTCTCCGTCGACGATGCGCGTCGCCAGCCCCTCGACGATGGCGGTCTTTCCGACTCCGGGCTCGCCCAACAGCACCGGGTTGTTCTTCCGCCGACGAGAGAGGATCTGCACGACCCGCTCCAGCTCCGCCTCGCGGCCGATGAGCGGGTCGAACACCCGACGTTGCGCCAGCTCGGAGAGGTCGCGGGCGAACTCGTTGAGGAACGGCGTCTCCTTCTTCTTCTTCGGGAGCGCGCGGCGCTTGACCAGGCCGACGGCGTCCTCCCGCACGGCGTACAGGCGCATGCCGCGCTCGGCCAGCATCCGCCCCGCCGGGGAATCCTCCGCCCTCAGCAGGCCAAGCAGGAGGTGCTCGGTCCCGATCTGGGGGTGCATCAGGCGCTCGGCCTCCTCCTCGGCATACTGGAGCGCCTTCTTCGTGTCGTCGCCGAACGGGATCTCGACGGAGGTGGAGAGCTTCTCGCGCCCGGGTCCCCGTCGCTCCAGCTCGGCCTGGAGGAGGTCCATCGAGACGGTCGCCCTGGCGAACAGCTCGCGGGTGGTTTCCTCGCCCTCCTTGAGGAGACCCAGGAGGAGGTGCTCGGTCGCGATGACCTTGCTCCCCTGCTGGCTCGCCTCGTAACGAGCCAGGAACAGTATTCTCTTGGCCTTCTCGGTGAACTTCTCGAACATGGCCCGCGGACTCCCGTCGGCGTGCGGCCCCCTCGTCGAAACTATAGCATAGCGATCCGGCCGCGCCGGACTACCCCGCGCCCTCGAAGTACTCGCGGGTCTCGGACTCGCCGAGGGGTCTCAGCCGGCCGTCCTCGAGACGCAGGATCCGGTGGCAGCCGCGGGCGAGCCTGCCGCTGTGGGTGGCGACCACCAGCGCGAAACCGCGCTCCGCCTGGAGCTCGCGCAGCAGCGAGAAGACGGCGCCCCCCGTGGCGGGATCGAGGTTCCCCGTCGGCTCGTCCGCCAGCACCACCGCCGGTCCGGCCGCCACCGCGCGCGCGATCGCCACGCGCTGCTGCTCGCCGCCGGACAGCGCGGCGGGACGGTGGTGCAGTCGGTCCTTGAGTCCGAGCCGCTCCAGGACCGATCTCGCGGTCTCCTCCGCCTCTTCGAGGCGGCGTCCGATCCGAAACGGCATCACCACGTTCTCGATCGCGGTGAACTCCGGAAGCAGGTGATGCATCTGGAAGACGAAGCCCACCTGGCGGTTCCTGTACTTGGAGATCGCCGCGACGTCGCCGACGACCACCTCCTCGTCCCGAAAGAAGAGCCGCCCCGAGTCGGCACGGTCGAGCCCCCCCAGGATGTGGAGCAGCGTGGACTTGCCCACGCCCGAGTCGCCCACGACCGCGACGGCTTCACCGGGGACGATCGTGAGGGCCAGCCCCTTCAGGACCTCGATCCGGCGCGCCCCGCTCGGATAGCTCTTGACGATCGCGCGGGCGGCGAGGATCGGCTCACTCATGACGGATGGCCTCGACCGGATCCAGCGTCGCCGCCTTGAAGGCCGGGTAGATCGTCGCGAGCAGGGAGACCGCGAGCGTCAACGCCGCGACGAACCCCTCGTCGGTCGCGCGAAGGGCGAACGGAACGTGAGTGATGTAGTACACTTCCGGGTTCAGCTTGATCACGCGGAAATGGTCCAGCCACCAGGACAGGACGGAACCCGAGGCGATCCCCAAGACCGTGCCCACGACCCCGATGACGAGCCCCTGCAACACGAACACCAGCGCGATCCCGACGGGCCGCGCACCCATGGCGGTGAGCGTCCCGATCTCCTTGATCTTGTCGGCGACCATCAGGATCAGGGTGGAGACGATGTTGAGGGAGGCGACCACGACGATGAGGGCGATCGCGAGGAAGAGGATGAATTTCTCCGTGTTCAGGGCCTTCAGGAGGTCGCGGTTCTGCTCGAGCTCCATGAGGTCCACCACCAGGTGACCGGGACCGAGCGATCTCGAAAGGTCCGCCTTGACCCGGCTGAGACGCCGGAGATCCTCGAGCCGGACCTCGACCCACGACGCTCGCCCCGGTGCGTCCAGCAGGCGGCGCGCGGTGGATAGGCTCACGTAGGCGCGCTCGGCGCTCAGCGGGAACGCCTCGGAGTGGAACGTGCCGGCCACCTCGAGCACGCGACTCCTGGGAATCGGTGTGAACGGCGTGAGCGACACCTTCGGGACGAGCAGGCGCACCCGGTCCCCTTTCCGCACGCCGAGCCTCAGAGCCAGCTCTTCGCCCAGGACGATCCCCTCTCGCCCGCCCGCGAGGGGCGCCGCCAGCACCGCCAGCGGGTCCCCCGGACCGTCCGCGATCACGCGGCCGTGACGCGCCGGGTCGATCCCTTCGAGTTCGACGTACGCGGGGGAGGTGGCCTCCTCGTTCACCAGCATCGCGTGCGAGAGCAGCACCGGCCCGGCTTCCTTCACCCCCTTGATCGTCCTGACGCGCTCCGCCAGCGCCTCCGCCCCCTCGAACGAGGGCTCGCCGGGCTTCAGCACCGTGAGGTGAGCGCTCCCGCTCTCGATCCTCTGCCGGATGTCCTGCTGGAAGCCGGTCATGAGGGCGAGCGCGATGACGAGCGCCGCGGTCCCGACGGTCACCCCCGCCACCGAGATGAAGGTGATGACCGAGAGGAAGGTCCTTCCCCGGTGGAACCTGAGGTACCGCAGCGCGAGGTACGGCTCGTAGGACAGGCGCACTATCCCCTCACGGCGCGTCCCGCCTGCGGACGGCCGACCACTGGCCGTTGGCCGTCCCCTCGCCGGAAAGGTCGTACCGGAGCCAGGTCCCGCGAATCTGGCTGCCGTCGGACGAGAGGTACCCCTCGAACTCGCCGGACCGCCCCAGCTTCGAGTCGATCCGCTCGAGGAACACCTTGCGGTTCACCAGCGTTCCCTGGAGGCTTCCGGTCCACCCGCCTTCGAGCGTGTACGTTCCACCGATCAAGGTGCCGGTCTGGGCGAGGACGAAGGTCCCGCGCTGACTGGACGGGAGGAGGACGACGTCCCATCTCCCGGCCAGCGGCCCGGCCGCCTCCGTCGCCTTCGCCTGGAGCGTTGCGAGCTGGCCCTCGAGGAGGTCCATCTTGTGCATCCGCTCCCGGATCCGCTCCACCAGCGCCAGCACGACGGAGAGGAGATCCGCGCGCTCGCTCTCCGCCTGCTCGATCCGCGCCGCGACATCCTCGATGAAGGCGGGTGCGCCGTCGTCCTCGCGGCGGACGGCCGCATCGAGGGCGGCGTACAGCTCGGAGAGGTGGGCCCCCAACTGGGCGCGGTCCGCGGCCGTCTTCTCGTAGCGGGCGAGGTCCTCCTTGAGCAGCGTCCTCTCCACCTCCAGCGTCGCGGAGACCGCTTCGGCCGCGGCGGGGACCGCGGCCCGGCCGGGCGCCGGCAGCGCGAGGATCATCGCCATGGCCATCATCGCCCAACGCCTCTTCATGGTGCCTCCCGCCGCGCTCACAGATCCGACACCGCCGCGGCAGCAAGTACCGCCTGCTCCGCGGTCGTCGTGCCCGCTTCTCCCGCGATCGCCCAGATCCAGAATCCGCCCATGCCGTCCTCGACGATCTCACCGACCTCGGTGCGCCTCTCCTCCGGCGCGGCCAGCGGGGTTCCCGCCGACTTCCGTCCTGCCAGGGAGCGCGCCCGGCTTCGGCCGATCGTCGCCGTCACGACCGTCGCGTCGACCTTGCGTTCCGTCTCCACCCTCAGGCTCAGCGCATGCCCCAGGAAGACCGGTGCCATCACGAGACGTGTCGCGAGACGGTCCTCCTTCCATCCGACGAGCGTTGCGACCTCGCCGGCGATCCTGCGTTCCAGCCCCTCCTCCCGTCTCGCGAGGAGGCTCTGGGGAATGAGGTTGAACGCGAGCTGCTGGCCGAAGACCGCCTTGGGGGCCTTCTCGAACCGCAGGAGACGCACGGTCTGCTCGCGCAACTCCTCGATCCCCTCATCGCCGTAGTCCGCGGCCGGCCTCAGCACCGTCGCCACCACCTCGCGGAGGCCGAAGGCCCGCTGCAGCGGGTGGAGGATCTCGGCGAGCATCACGGCGATCGGATGAGGCGTGACCAGGATGCTGCCGGGCGCGGCCTCGGGGGCGATCCCCACCCGCACGAGGCGCGTTCCCTCGCGGTCGGCGTTTCGGTGGGTCAGGTCGATCACCGTCGCCGTGCGGCCGGCCACCTTCACGATCCGATCGGCGGCTTCGGAGGTCTCGCAGAGGAACACGATGTCGTGCCGCGCGATCTCGTCGACGTCCGGCTTCTGGATCAGACGGGCCTCCCCTCCGTACTCGCTCAGGACCGCATCACCCGGCGAGGTGCCGTACAGCCGTACGCGGGAGCTCTGGACGCCCCGCCGTGCCAGCATCTCGCGAAGCCTGCCGCCGTCGGGAGTCGCCGCTCCCACGACCGCAACCCTCGCGGTCCCGGTCGAGGACGGAGGACGCGTCGCCTCAATCATCCTTCGCCTCGACGGCGTCGGCCGCGCTTCCGCTCCGCCCCGACCTTCGGCCCCGCGCCCGCGCGACCAGCCCCACGAGATACGCTACAGGACCGGAAACCAGATAGGCGGTCGCGAGGGTCAGAAGGGCCCCTTTGGGATGGGTCAGCACCGCCACGAGCGCTGCCGCGATCGGAAGGACCACGATGTAGGAGCGGCGGTTCCGGAGGTCGAAGTCCTTGAACGAGCGGTAGCGGAGCCGGCTCACCATCAGGACGGCCACCAAGGTCGTGAGCACCGCCAGCGCCGCGGAGACCGTCCGGTTCGAGGGGGGGTCCGGGAACGCGAACCCGACGGAGGCGAGCACGGCCGCCGCGGGGGGCGATGGGAGTCCGACGAAGTACCGCTTGTCCGCCAGAGCATGGCGGAGGTTGAAGCGCGCAAGGCGGGTCGCCGCGCAGACCACGTACAGGAACGCGATCAGCCAGCCGATCCTGTGGAACGGCGTGAGCGCCCAACGGTAGGCCAGGAAAGCTGGCGCCACCCCGAACGAGACGACGTCGGCCATCGAGTCGAATTGGATCCCGAACTCCGATGTGGTCCCGGTGAGGCGAGCGATCCGGCCGTCCAGGCCGTCCAGGATCGCGGCGACGATGATCAGGATTGCTGCGACCTCGAACTGGCCCCGCGCGGACTCCACGAGGCTGAAGAAGCCGCAGAAGAGGTTCCCGACGGTGAAGCATGTCGGCAGCAGATAGATCCCTCGCCTCAGCCGTCGGTTCTCGCGCATCGTCTTCCCTTCGGACCTCCTCGCGCCACCGAGAAGAAACTATACAGGAAACAGGCCCGGCAAGGCCCCGCGCGATGCCCTGCGACCGCTCGGCCCGCCTCAACTCCGAAGCGCGATCACCGTCTCGCCGCCGACGACCCGGTCGCCGACGCGGACGACCGGCGCGGCACCCGGCGGGAGATCCACGTCCACGCGGGAGCCGAAGCGGATCAGGCCGATCCTCTCTCCCGCGGCGAGAGCGCGTCCCGGCTGCACCCGGCACACGATCCGGCGTGCGATCAGGCCGGCCACCAGCGTGAAGCGAACCGGCGCCCCGCCAGGATCCACCACGATCGAGGTCCGCTCGTTGTGCTCCGAGGCGGCATCCTGGAACGCGGCGACGAAGCGGCCGGGGACGCGCTCCACGGCTGCGACGGTCCCCGCCGCCGGGGTCCGGCAAACGTGCACGTCGAAGACGTTCATGAAGATCGAGACCCGCTGCGCGCTCGCGACGATGATCCGTCCGTCGGCGGGGCTCAAGAGCGCGCCCGGATCGCCAGGGGGTCGACGATCCGGGTCCCGGAAAAACCAGAGCGTGAAAGCGAGGAGGAGGACCGGCGCCGCCGCCGCCCATGGACTGAAGAACGCCGCCGCCGCCGCGAGGAGGACGAGGGCACAGGCGAACGGGAGCGCCTCCCGGTCGACCCTCATGTCCCGCTTTCCCGGCGCTGCCCGCGGACCATCGCCTCCATCTGGTCCTTCGCCGCCAGCTTCAGCTTCTTGAGTCGGATCTCCTCGAGCTTCTCCTCGTCGCTCGGGAATCGCAGGTTGCGCAGCTCCTCGAGGCGGCGATCGTACTCCTGGTGCTTCTGCACGAGGCGGCGGTAGCCCTCGTCCTCCCGGGCGAGACGTTCCCTGATCGCGTCGTTCGGGTCCATGGGGCCTCCGGCCGATCGCTCGGCGTGGGTACGTCGGCGGCCGGTCCCGACCCCTCGGCCGATCCGGCCCTGGCTCAAACGGACTCCTGCAGATCCAAGACCATCAGTATGGCGTCCTCGTGAGTGTCCCGGTAGTACCCCTTCCGCCGGCCCACCTCCTCGAAGCCGTGTGCCGCGTAGAGGGCGCGAGCGCCAAGGTTCGACGGGCGGACCTCCAGCGTCGCTTCTGTGCAACCCACGGAGCGGCCGTGGTCCAGGATCCACCGGAGAAGCGCCGCTCCGTGGCCCCTCCGGCGCTCGCCGGGGTCGACGGCGATGTTGTTGATCTTGAGCTCGTCGTCCACCACCCACACGCACGCGAACGCGACGATCGGCTCTCCGCTCCGCATCACGAAGTTCCGCGCATACGGGTTCGCCTGAAGCTCGAACAGGAAGCTCTCCCGGCTCCAGGGAACGCAGAATGACGCCTGCTCGATCGCCAGAACTCCGTCGAGGTCGGACGGAAACATCGGGGAAACGACCGTGGCGGCGCCCTCTCCTGAACCCACCTCCCGGATCATCCGGCGAGTTCCGCGTCGGGCGGACGCACGTAGATCGGCGAAAGCCCCTCGCCGTTCTCCGCCCCTG
Organism: Acidobacteriota bacterium; assembly: GCA_041494445.1. Lineage (GTDB taxonomy): Bacteria > Acidobacteriota > Polarisedimenticolia > Polarisedimenticolales > JAIQFR01 > JAIQFR01. The sequence continues at coordinate 12,872 of JBGQAU010000067.1, forward strand.
CCGCCAGGCGGAGGAGCGCGAGCCGTCCCGCCGCGGCCGCCACCGACGTCGGCGCGCGCCTCGCGGGGCCCCGCCACCCCGCCGCGCGGAGCCCGGCGGCAACGGCGGCGGCGCCGGGACCGAAGACGACCGGCTCGCCGCGACCGCCCTCGAGAGCCCGCTCGGGAGGGCCCAGCCAGGGGCCGATGATCTCCACGGGGGGAGAGGAGGCGGCGTCGAACCGCGCGCCGTACACCTCGCCGCGGCCGGCGGAGAGCAGCGGGACTCTCTCTCCGGTCGTCGGACCGAACGCCTCGGCCACCGCCTCCAGCGTCCCGATGCCGAGGCAGGGGCGCGACGAGGCGAGCCCGAGCCCCCGGACGGTCCCGAGACCCACCCTGAGCCCCGTGAACGAACCGGGACCGCGCGTCGCGGTGTACGCATCCACGTCCGATCGCGACCATCCCGCCTCGGAGAGGAGCGCGGCGAGGAGCGCCAAGGCATGCACGGCGTGCGAGTCCCGCACGAGGATGCCGGCGTCGGCAACGAGCCGTGGCTCATCGCAAGGACCGGTCTCGAGGAGCGCGATCCCTCCCCACCATGTCGAGGCGTCCACGGCGACGATGCGGGTCACGGCCGTTTCGCGGCGCGATCGGCCTGAGCCTTTTCCAGGAAGGCCAGCAGGTCCTGCTCGCCGCCGGCCCAGCCTGCGTCGAACGCGACGCCGATCTCGAACCGCTCGGGGGGCCGAACTCCGGTCTCCGCGCCCTCCGTCTCCGGCGCGGCCTCGGAAATTTCCTCTAGGCGCACCACGCGGCCGCGCATCCGGACCGGTTCGGTTCCGGTGTCGGGACGATCGCCCGCGAGACGGATCTCGATTTCCTCCCCGACCTCGAGGGGCTCGGGGCTCTCGAACACGATCCCGCTCCGGCAAAGATTGCGCGGCACGGCGCGACCCAGATCCCTCGGGGAAAGAACCTCGACCTCGACCCGCTCGGGATCGAGGTCGAACCGCAGGTAGCGGCGGCGCTCGGGCTGGTAGGCCTGCACCGAGTTCTTCCCCTCGGCCTTCGCACGGTAGAGGGCCTGGGCCGCTCTCGCGAGAAGCGCCTCGGGCGCGCCCGCGTCTTCTGGATAGCAGGCCACCCCGGCCGAGAGCGTGAGGCCCACCGGACGGCCACCGGCTTCACGGCGCGAGAAGTGGGACTCCACCTCCAAGCGGAAGCGCTCGGCGACCAGGAGCGCGCCGTTCCGATCGGCCTCGGGGAGGATCAGCGCCATCTCGTCCTCGCCGGGGCGAGCGGCGAGATCGATGTCGCGGATCTTGTTGTGCAGCAGGATCCCCACTTCCCGCAGGAGGCGGTCGCCGACCAGCTTGCCGAACTCGCGGTTGATCCGCGCGAAGTCGTCGAGGTCGAACAGGGCGATCGGCAAGGTGAGCCCGTACCTCTTCGCGCGCCGCAGCTCGTTCTGGAGCGCTCCACGAAACGCGCGATCGGTCGCCAGGCCGGTCAGGGGATCCACGGAAGCGGCGCGCGGCCGGGCCTCGAACATCTCGAGGTCGATGAGGACAGGCTGCACGAGCCTCCGGTTGACGTTGACGAAGTAGTCCAGGAGCGCGACGCGCAGGCCGGGGTCCCGCGCGAGCGCTCCCGCCATCGCCTCGCGGTGCTCGAGGATGGCCTCCCAATGACGTCTGGCCTGCGTGTCCTCGAACGCCAGGTGGGTCAAGATGAGGAGCAGGGCCGCGTGAGCCGAGATGCCCGTTTCCCGCGAGAGGGTGTCGAGCCTCGCCAGGAGCCTCTCGGCGTTGTGGGCATCCTCCGCGAGAGCGGCGAGGAGCTCGTCGCGCAGCCGACCGGACTCCTCGTGCGTGATCACCGCCCGGATCCCCGAGCCGCGCGAAGGGGCTGCCTCACGGCGGCGGCCTGCACCAGAAGGCACTCCTCGGCCATGGGCTGGTCGAAAGCCACGCCGATGCGGAATCTCGCCGAGGCGGAGGGCCTCGGCTCGACCCGCACGACACGTCCGGGTAGCACCCAGTCGCGATCCGGCGGATCGTCCGTCTTGCGCCCCATGAAGAGCACGACCGGCGACGCCGGGAGCACCGGATCCTCGGTCTCCAGGAGGATCCCGCTCCGGCTCAAGTTCAGCGCCATCGCCGGCCGGCCGGCGCCCTCCTCTCCCGACTCCATGCGGATGCGGGCCTGCGGCCTGGCGGGATACCGCACCCAACGCCGTCGCTCCAGGTGGTACAAGGTGATCCGGTTTTTCCCGCCGCGCTTCGCCACGTACAGCGCCTCGTCCGCCCGCGCAACGAGCGGGTCGGGCTCGAGGCCGTCCTCGGGGTACGCGGCGAGGCCGCCGGACAGCGTCATCGGGACCATCCGCCCACCGGTCGGCTCGTCGCGAAACGACGCCTCGACCCTTTCGCGGATCCTGCTGGCGACCGCGTACGCGCCCAGTCGCTCGGTTTCCGGGAGGATCACGGCGAACTCCTCGCCGCCGTAACGGCAGGCGACATCCGCCTCGCGGATCGAACGCCGGACGAGGCGGGCCACCCGCTGCAGGACCACGTCGCCGAAGAGGTGTCCGTAGAGATCGTTGACCCGCTTGAAGTCATCCAGGTCCAATATCGCGAGGGACAGGCAGAGGCCGTAGCGCCGGCCGCGCCGAACCTCCCGATCCAGGGCATCCCGGAAGGAGCGCCGGTTGTAAAGGCGCGTCAGGGGGTCGGTCGCCGCCGATCGCTCGGTCCGCTCGAATTCCGACATCTCCACGATCTTCGGGTTGACGAGCCGGCGGTCCACGTTCGACAGGTAGTCCACCGCGGCGACCCTAAGCCCCGGGTCCCGCCCGAGGGCACCGCTCATCGTCTCCCGGTGCTTCAGCACGTCCCCCAGGAGGGCCTCGGCCTCGTTCTCCGGGACCTCCAGGTGGGCGAGAAGACGAATCGCCTCCGCGAAGGCCGGCACCTCGTCGAGAGTGCGAAGCTCCCTTAGGCGGTTCATGAACCGGCCGGGATCGGGATGGTCACCCTTCACGAGAGCCAGGAGCCTCTGGCGAGTCCGTTCGGCCACGCGTTGCGCCGCCAATGCCACACTCCCACTCGAGGCCCGGTCCGACCGGTCCCTCGGATCGCGTTCCGGCGCCCTGCGAATCGTAACATGGCGCCACGAAAAGGTGTCAACGGCCTCGTCGACGAACCCGTCTTTCTCCGTCGCGGCCCGGGGTTTTCGGGAACCGAGGGGACGCGGTAGACTCCCCCCTCCCCGCGGGGGGTTGAGGAGGGGCGCCGAGTGAGGCCGGATCCCGTCTGCCTGTCCGAGCATTCGCTCCGCGACACCGGACCGACTCCGCGGCAGGGAATGCTCGAAGGGGCTCCCGGCGAACGCCCCTCGAAATCCGTTCCGGACGGCGTCCCCCGAATCGGCAGAGACGACGGCCCTTGGATAGCTCTCGTTCTCGTCGCGTTCGTCGCGAGCCTCCTCGTCTCGTGGCAGCGTTGGGGCACTCCCCTCGTCGATTGCGGCCGCGAGATGAACCAGCCGCTCCGGCTGCTTCGCGGCGAGGCCCTGTACTCGCAGATCCGCCACATCTACGGACCGCTTTCGCCGTACCTCAACGCCGCCCTCTACCGGTTGTTCTCGCCCTCCCTCGCCGTCCTTTATGCCGACGGGATCGTTTCCGCTGCGGTCGTTCTCACCTTGATCTACTGGCTGTCCCGGCAGCTCATGGACCGCGCGGCAGCGGCGGCGGCGACGCTGAGCGTCATGTGGCTGTGCGCGTTCATGCAGAACGGCAACTACGTGCTGCCTTACTCTTTCTCGGCCTTGCACGGGTGCGTTCTCGGCCTGGGCGCCCTGGCCCTGTCGCTGCGATGGGTCCAGACCGGAAGGATGACCTTCCTGCTCATGGCGAGTCTGCTCACCGCCCTCGCCTCGCTGGCCAAGATCGAGATGGGAGCGGCGGCGATGGTGGCCGGTATTGCCGCGGCCGCTCTTCCCGGCCGCCCCCGCCCTTTGCGTGTATTCGGCCAGGTGGCGCTGTTCGTCCTGCCGGCGGCCGGGATCGCAATCGCCGTCTACGCGGCGTTCGCCGCCCGTGTCGGCTGGGACACGCTCCTGCGCGACAGCTTCCTCTTCCCCCCCTACCTCCCCCCGGATCTGGTGTATTTCAACAAGTCCATCTCCGGCCTCGACCACCCGCTGAAGTCCCTCCGGCGGATGATCGAGGGCGGGCTGAGGGTCGCCGCCTTCGCCGGGGTCATCGCTCTCGCGGTCGTTTTGTTGACGAGGCGAACGGCGAGCAGCGCTCGCGCGGGCGCTCCGCGCTCCGCCCGACCCTACCAGGAGCTGGCGGTGTTGCTGCTGGCGGCGGTCATCGCCACCACGGTGAAAGAGGGACACCTCGACAAGGGTCCGTATCGCGCCGTGCCCATCGTGCTCGCCGCGCTGCTCGTCGCCGCCGCGTTCCGGTACCGGCGTCAGCTGAGGGATCGCGGCGAGGCGGACGCCGGCACCGTGGTGGTTTTCGTCACGGCTCTCTACGGCCTCGCGAGCCTGGCGCGTGTCGTGCTCAACGTGCGTACCGGCGGCGTGTACCCGTCGTTCACGCTTCCGCTCGCGGTGGTCCTGTTCACCTACGCATGGACTCACTCGTTCGTCAACTCCTTCCGGGACACCCGGAGGCGCCACCTGGCCCACCTGGTGGTTCTCGGAGTGCTGTTCGCGTGGGCGGCGTCCCTGGCGGGAGAACTCGCCTCCCTATCCCGCACGTTCAAGACCTACAGGCTCTCGACGCCCAGAGGGACGATGATCGTGGAGCCCTGGATCGGGGAGGCCTTCGGCGAAGCCATCCGCTTCATCGAACGCACGACCGGACCCGACGACGCCGTCGCGGTGCTGCCGGAGGGGACCTCGCTGAACTTCTTCACGAACCGCCCCAACCCCCTTCGCGAGGAGATCGTGACGCCGGGATTCCTCGACGCGGAGGGAGAAGAGCGGGCGATCCGCCAGCTCTCCCTGTCCAAGACGAAGCTGGTGCTGGTCACGAACCGAGCGACGCCCGAGTTCGGTCCCCGCGCGTTCGGGCGCGACTACTGCCAGGGGCTGATGCGCTGGATCGAGGAGAACTTCGAGCTCACGGCGGTGCTCGGGCCGGACCACGACACTGACCTTGAGATCGGCGACGCGCCATTCTTCATCCGGGCCTATGCGAGGAAGGCGGCGCCGGGTGGCGCGCTCGGACGGTGATCGGGTGACGGGAGTTCGTCGTGAGTGAAGGACCTGTCGTCACCCCTCCGGCAAGAGAACCGGTTCAGCCGGCGGTGGTTCCGTCGGCACGCCCGAGGGCAGACCGGCGCGAGCCGCGGCTCGACCTCGTGGTTCTTGTCGCGCTGGCCGGAGGGCTTGTAGTGCGGGCGCTCGCTGCGTCCGGAACCTGGCTGAACCCCGACGAAGCGCTGCACTACCTGCTGGTGAACCAGCCGAGCGTCACGCTTGCCTACCGGGCCAGCCTGACCAACGCTCACCCGCCGCTCTTCTTCATCCTCCTGTACTTCTGGCGGTTCTTCGGAACGTCCGAGATGACGCTGCGCCTGATTTCCGTCCTGACCGGCACTGCCACGATCTGGCTGGTCTACAAATGGCTGAGTCGTGCCGTCGACCGAACCACGGGCGCGGTCGCCGCGGTCGTGCTCGGTTTTCTGCCGCCGCTGGTTGCGCTGTC
>JBGQAU010000122.1:0-5951 GCA_041494445.1 Acidobacteriota bacterium
GACGTAGTCGAGGTCGAGCACGGGCTCCCCCTCGACGATCCCCACCGAGATCGCTGCCACGGCGCCGGTCAGCACCGGCCGCGTCAACACCTTCTTCTCCCGCAGCCGGCCGAGCGCGAGGCACATCGCGACGAACCCGCCGGTGATCCCCGCGGTCCTCGTCCCGCCGTCCGCCTGGATCACGTCGCAGTCGATCCAGAGCGTCCTCTCGCCCAGCGCCGTGCGGTCCACGACGCTGCGGAGCGCGCGGCCGATGAGCCGCTGGATCTCCATCGTCCGCCCCGTCTGCCGTCCGCGGTTGATCTCGCGAGGCGACCTCGTATGCGTCGCCGAGGGATCATCGCGTATTCCCCGGTGATCCACCCCTGCCCCGTGTCCTTGAGGAACGGAGGGATCTTCTCCTCGCGGGTCGCCGCGCACACCACGCGCGTATCGCCGACCGTGATCAGGACCGACCCGTCGGGGAACCGCAGGTAACCCGGCTCCATCGTGACCGGTCTCAGCTCGTCCGGACCCCGCCCGTCGTGCCTCGCCATCTCACTCCCCCGCGACCCGGGCGCGGCCGATCAGGCTCACCGGCCGTCCGAGGAAACGCTCCGCGACGGATGCGAACGGCGCCGGCGAGTCGGTGACGTAGAACCGGTCGGCGGGTCGCGTTCCGCCGCCGGGCGCCGCGAGGTCCTTCTCGCGCGCGAGCCACTCGCGCACCTCGGCTGCCACCGCGTCGGCCGAGTCCACGAGGGCGACCTCCGGGCCCATGACTTCGCCGATGGTCCCCGCCAGGAGGGGGTAGTGCGTGCACCCCAGGACCACCGTGTCCACCCCCGCCTCCTTCAGCGACGCCAGGTAGGTCTCCGCCACGCGGCGCGCCACGTCGTTGTCGGTCCACCCTTCCTCGGCGAGCGGGACGAACAGCGGGCACGGCCGGCTGAACACCTCGGCCTCTTCCCTCAAGGCGAGGATCGCCCGGGGGTACGCCTCGCTGGCGACCGTGGCGCGGGTCCCGATCACGCCGATACGGCCCCGCTTCGAGAGCTTCACCGCGCGGCGGGCGCCCGGGAGGATGACGCCGATCGCCGGCACGTGCGCCTCCTCGGCCACCTCGTCCATCGCCACGGACGAGACCGTGTTGCAGGCCACCACCAGCAGCTTGACGTCGTGCTTCTTCAGGAAACGCGCCGCCTCGATCCCGTAGCGAATCACGGTCTCCGGCGACTTGGTCCCGTAGGGGACCCGGGCGGTATCGCCGAGGTAGACGAAGCATTCGTCCGCGAGCGCGGCCTCGAGCGCCTTGAAGACGGTCAGCCCGCCCACTCCGGAATCGAATACGCCGATCGGACGACGGTCCATGCGCTCCTCACGCCTCGATGGGCTGCCCGCCGGGGGCGGCCTGCGGCTCCACTTCCTTCGAGGGCTCCGTCTCCGGAGGGGCCGCCTCGGCCGGAGGCGTCTCGAGCAGCGTCCGGTCGGCGCGGAGCGGCCGCCTCAGGTCGAGGTGCCCGGCGAGCGTCTCGCACGGTCGCCCCTCGACCAGGATCCCGACGCGGACGATCTCCGGGACGTTCAGCGCGATCGAGTTCACGATCGCGTAGACGGATTGGATCTCGTCGGCGCTCCCTCCCCCGATCCCCGCGATCAGCTCCGACGAGAAGTCCGCGTACGCGGTCCCGTCCTGGAGCACGTAGACCTGCCGGAGGCGCGTCCCCGCGGGAAGCGCCGGGAGCGCCGCTTCGGTCGTCGGCCCCGAGATCAGGTCCGACAGGATCTGCTTCGCGCGGTCCCCCGGCAGCGGGGTGGCGAAGATCTCCCTCGCCTCGCCGGCGAGCCCGTCGCTCGTCGCCGACGGGAAGTAGACCGTGACCGTGGCGCGGCCGAGGGGCTCCTGCTCCGGTTCCCCCGTCGCGGGCCGCGGCTCGGAGGACGACTCCGGCGCCGCCGGGGCCTCGGGCGCTCCGGCCTTGCCGCCGCGGCACGCGGGGGAGCACAGCAGCGCCGCGGCGAGGGACAGCGCTGCGAGCCCCCTCGGAGCCGTCACCGCCCCGCCCCGGGCTCGTCGAGCCGGGCGCGCCCGTCGAGGTAGCCGCGGACCGCCCGCACGATCGCGTCCACGACCTTGTCGAGGTACGCCGGGTCCCTGAAGCGGGCCTCCTCGTCCGGGTTGGTGATGAAGCCGGCCTCGACGAGGATCGCCGGCATGGTCGCGCCCATCAGCACGCGGAACGGCGCCTGGCGCACCCCGCGGTCCTTGGTTCCCGCGAGGGCGTTCAGCTCCTTCTGCACCGACTCCGCGAGGCGGGCGCTCTCCGCGAGGTACTGGTTCTGCGCCAGATCCCAGAGGATCAGGTCGAGGCTCCGATCCCCCTCCGCGTTCTGCGCCTGCGGCGCCTCGGCGACGCCCGACGCGCGGTTCTCGAGGGCGGCGAGGGTGCGGGCCTCGTCGTCGGTGGAATCGGGCGAGAGGAAGTACGTCTCGGCGCCGATCGCGCCCCGCCGCTTCGCCGCGTTCAGGTGGATCGACAGGAACAGGTGGGCGCGGTTGTGGTTCGCGATCGCGGCGCGATCGTCGAGCGGCACCAGCCGGTCCTCGTCCCGGGTCAGGACGGCGGTGGCGCCCGCGTCGCGCTCGAGGGCGGTCTTGAGCCGCCGCGCCAGGTCGAGCGCGACGTCCTTTTCCTGCGTCCCCGACGGGCCCGTGGCGCCGGTCTCCACTCCGCCGTGGCCGGGATCCACGACGATCACCGGACGCGCCCGCCCGCCCTTGGGGACGGCAAAGGCGGGCTCCGGCCGCGAGGGGCGCTCGCCGCGCAGATCGAGGACGAGGCGCGCCGGGTTCCGGAGCTCGAAGCTCTCGTACCCCTTGTAGGTGGCACCCGTCGAGAGCGAGAGCGTCCGGTCGCCGCGCGCCTGCCACCCCTTGAGGATCGCGTCGTCGAGCCTGGACTCGGAGGGCGTCAGGTCCACGGGCGACGCGAACACGATCTCGACCTTCGCGGCCGAAGTCGTGATGGATGAGGCGACCGGCCGGCTCAGCGTGACGATCACCCGTGTCGCGGAGCCGGAGGTGTCGGCCGTGATCTTGGCTGTAGGGTTTTCCGCCGCGACAGCGAGTCCCGCCGCGGCTCCCGCCGCGAGGAGAACGGCAAGAACCGCCGCCCGGCACCGGCCCCGAATGCACTTCATCGCGCGCGCTCCTACCCACGATGGGCCCGCAGATTGTGGCACAGCCGGACATCCTCAACAAGGACAAGCACTTGTCGGACGCGCGGGCCGCGATAATGTAATATGGAGCGATTTGGAGGGAACCGGCACATGTCCAAACGTGAACGCGTGAAAGAGTCGGTGGCGAGCGCGCGGCCAGGCCGCGGCAGAACGTCGGACACCTCGCCCTGGATCGCGAGGCTCGCGATCCTCGCCGGCATCGGCGTGCTGATCTACATGAACGGCGCCGGGCTGCGCGAGGCGCGGGAGAGTCGCAAGGACCTCGGCGACCGGCTGGGTCAGGTCGAGGCCCGCGTGGGCCAGCTGGGGACCAAGGTCGACGCCGTCGGCCGGACCGCGGCTCCCCGGAGCGGACCCGATCCCGACAAGGTCTACACGGTCAGGACCGAGGGCTCGCCCGCCGAGGGGCCTGCGACCGCCCCGATCGTGATCGCCGAATTCTCCGACTTCCAGTGACCTTTCTGCGCGAGGGTCGGTGCGACCCTCGACCAGGTCCGGAAGGCTTACGGCGACAAGGTCCGGGTCGTCTGGAAGAACTACCCTCTCGACATGCACAAGGACTCGCCCCTCGCCCATCTCGCCGCGGCGGCGGCCGCGGACCAGGGGAAGTTCTGGGAGTACCACGACAAGCTGTTCGGCAACCCCGGCCAGCTCAAGCGCGATCAACTGCTGAAGTACGCTAGCGAGATCGGGCTGGACGTCCCGCGGTTCCAGGCTGCGATGGACACCGCTCGATTCAAGGCCCGAATCGACGCCGACTCGTCCGAGGCGAAGGCGCTGGGCGTGACCGGCACCCCGGCGTTCTTCATCAACGGGAGGTTCCTCTCCGGCGCGAAACCTTACGAGGAGTTCAAGAAGGTCATCGACGCCGAGCTGACGCGGCTCAACCGCGGGGCGCCCCCCGCCTGAGTGGGCGCCCGGCCGCGAGCACGATGGAATCCCGCCACCGGCCGCCTCTGACCCCAGCATGACGGCGCGATCCGGGCGGGGAACCGCGAGAGCTTCGGCCGCGGCCGGCGGCCGGGGTCTCGCCGCGGCCCTCCCGTGGGTCCTCCTCGCCGCGGCGCTGATCCTGGCCTTCGCGATCCGGATCCGCCTCCTCGACCTGCCGCTCGAGCGCGACGAGGGAGAGTACGCCTACGCCGGGCAGCTGATCCTCGAGGGACACGTGCCTTACGGCGACGTGGACAACATGAAGCTGCCGGGGACGTACTACGCCTACGCCCTCATCATGGCGCTCTTCGGCCAGACACCGCGCGGCATCCACCTCGGTCTGGCGCTCTGGACCACCGCTTCCGCGCTCCTCCTGTTCGCCCTCGGCCGGCGGCTGCTCGACCCCTTGGCCGGCGCCTTCGCGGCGGCTTTCTTCGCGATCCTCTCCGCGAGCTTCTCGGTCCTCGGGCTCGCGGGGCACGCGACCCATTTCGTCGTCCTCCCCGCGATGGCGGGGTGCTGGGGCATCCTCTGGCCCGGACGGAGGGAGCGTCTCGGTCTGGCGGCGGCGGGGCTCGCGTTCGGCCTGGCGTTCCTGATGAAGCAGCAGGCCGCGGCCTTCGCGCTTTTCGGGCTGCTTTTCGTGCTCTGGAAATCCCGCGGGGACGGCTGGCGGAGCGCGGCGACGAAAGGGTCCGTGTTCTCGCTGGGCGTGGCGGCCCCCTACGTCCTTCTCTGCGCCTACCTCGCGGCCAAGGGGGTGTTCCCGAACTTCTGGTTCTGGACGGTCACCTACGCCCGCGACTACGTGGCCGTGGTACCGCTCTCCTACGCCGGTCGCATCTTCGTGGAGAATTTCGCCGAAGTGACGAGCTGGAACGCTGGCGCCTGGGCGATGGCCGCCGCCGGCGCGGTGATCTTCTTCGTTCGGGGGCGAGACCGGGAGGCGAAGGTGTTCCTGGCGGGGCTCGCGGTCTTCTCGTTTCTCGCGGTCTGTCCCGGCTTCTTCTTCCGCTCGCACTACTTCATCGTGATGCTTCCGGCGGTCGGACTGCTCGCCGGGGCCGGGGCGGCCGCGCTACCCGCCCCGGAGGCAGCCGGCGGGCGATTGGGCAGAGCGCGGGGCGCATGGGCCGCCGTCTCCGTGGCGGCCCTGGCGATCGGCATCGTCGCGTGGGGAGCGCCGCTCTTCGCGTGGGACACGACGCGCGTCTCCCGCGCGTGTTACGGGACCAACCTGTTCCCGGAATCGATCGAGGTCGCCCGCTACATCGAGGCGAACTCGTCGCCGTCGGACAGGATCGCCGTGCTGGGGTCCGAGCCGCAGATCTACTTTTACGCGCACCGGCGCTCTGCGGCGCGCTACCTGTACGCCTACGCATTGATGGAGTCGCATCCCTACTCGGGGCGGCTGCAGGACCAGGTGATCCGCGAGATCGAGGCGGCCCGCCCGCGCTTCATCGTGCTGGTGCGCGTCGCCGTGTCCTGGCTGGCCCGGCCCGAGTCGGACAAGCGCATCATGACCTGGATGGACTCCTACCTCCCTCTCCACTACGACGTTACCGGCCTGGCCCGGATGGTGGGCGGCGGTCCGACGCAGTACATCTGGGGGCAGGAGGCCGCCGCGGCGGCGCCCGGCGGTCGCGACGACGTTGTGGTGCTGAGGCGGCGGGACTGACGGGATCGCGTCCGCCCGGCGGGCGCGTCAGTCGCCGAAGCGCTCGACGCGCGCATGGCAGTAAGGCGTCGTCCCCTTGTGCTCGTAGTACCGCTGGTGGTACTCCTCCGCCCGCCAGAAA
>JBGQAU010000089.1:0-11847 GCA_041494445.1 Acidobacteriota bacterium
CACGTCCTTCTTGTGCTCGACGAGCCGCTTCGCCTTTTCCATGACCATCTCGGCCACGTGGACGTGCTGCTGCGCCGGCTCGTCGAACGTGGACGCCACCACCTCCCCGGCCACCGACCGCTGCATGTCGGTGACCTCCTCGGGGCGCTCGTCGATCAGGAGGACGATCAGGAAGACCTCGGGGTGGTTCTTCGTGATCGAGTTCGCCATGGACTGGAGCAGCATCGTTTTGCCGGTGCGGGGCGGCGACACGATCAGGCCGCGCTGCCCCTTCCCGATCGGCGTCAAGAGATCCATGATCCGGCCCGACATGTTCTCCGGCCCCGTTTCGAGCCGGAGGCGATCCAGGGGGTAGAGCGGGGTCAGGTTGTCGAAGAAGATCCGGTCGCGGATCTTCTCCGGATCGTCGAAGTTGACCGCGAGGACCTTGATCAGCGCGAAGTAGTTCTCGTCCTCCTTCGGCGGGCGGACCTGGCCCGAGACCGTGTCGCCCGTGACGAGGCCGAACCTCTTGATCTGCGAGGGCGAGACGTAGATGTCGTCGGGACCCGGCAGGTAGTTGTAGTCCGGGTGGCGCAGGAAGCCGTACCCGTCCTGCAGGATCTGGAGCACCCCCTCCGCGAACACGAGGCCGCTCTTCTCCGACTGCGCCTTCATGATCTCGAAGATGAGATCCTGCTTGCGCATCCCGGCGGCGCCCGAGATGTCGAGGCGCCGCGCCGCCGCGGTCAGGGCCTGGTTCGTCATCCGGTACAGGGAGTTCAGGTCGAGGGCGCGATCCTCGACGACCTCCTCCGGGGCGGGGGCGATCTCCTCGGGGATCTCTCCGCCGTCGGCGGGCGGCGCTCCGGTCTCCTCGCCACCGTCGCCGGCGGGGATGCGGCGCCCCTCGTCGCGCGTCTCGCGGCCAGCGCCGCCGTGACCTCGACGTCCTCGCGGCCGACCCTCAGGCATAAGGCCTCCCGTGCGGCGAAACCCCCGCCCGCCCGCCCGTTCCTTTGGACCGCTGCGGCGAGCACGGGGCCACGCTCTTTTCAGGTGACGAGTCCATCTCCAGGCAAGTTCCGTCGCCGATTCGCGCTGCGATGGGGTGATGGATCCAGGGGCGGCGACTATAGCACGCGCGGCAAAGCGGCGTCCAGAAGGGGTCGTCCATTGTAAGATCTCGTGGGAGGGGGGGAATGGGACAGCTCATCGGGGTCGTGCTGGCGGGCGGACCGGAGAGGCTTCTGGGCCGTCCGAAGGGGAGCTTCGTGCTCGACGGCCTGCCGCTCGCGGAGCGCGCGGCGAGGGCGCTCCGCCCGCTCACCGGGACCGTGCTGGTGAGCGTGGCGCCAGGAATGGCGAACCCCGCCCCCAAGTACGCGATCGTGGAAGACGCTCCGCCGGCGTTCCGAGGCCCGCTGGCGGGAATCCACGCGGCCATGTCGGCGACCGGCGATTCCGACCTCCTCGTGCTGGCCTGCGACTACCCGGGAGTGGCGACGGCGCTCCTTCGGAGACTTCTCGTCGCGGCGAGTCCGGAGGACGATCTGGTGTTCTTCGTGGACCCCAAGGGGCGCGACCATCCGCTCGCGGGGCTCTGGAGGCGCACCACCCGGGACCGTGTCCGGGAGGCGGTCGAGTACCGGATGCACAAGGTCCGAGGTCTCCTGGCGGAGCTCGTGACGAGGCGGCTCGGCCCCCTGGAACTCCCCGACGTGGACCTCGGCGCCGCGCTCGCCAGCGTCGGGGAGCCGAAGGACCTCGGGGCGGCGGACGGATAGCCGGCGACGGAAGGGGGCACGGGCGCCGAGACCCTTCGGCCCCGGCGCCCGGCTCGCGTTACCTGGAAAGTCGATCGAGGATCTCGGCCAGCGCGTTGAAGAAGCGACCCACCGACGGGACATTCAGGCGCTCGTCGGGGGAGTGCACTCCCTCCATGTGCGGCCCGAAGGAGATCATGTCGATTCCGGGCACCTTGTCGCCGAGGAGCCCGCACTCGAGGCCGGCGTGGATCGCCGTCACCTGCGGCTCCTTGCCCCAGAGCTTCCCGAAGACCTCGCGGACCACCTTCAGCACCGGCGAGGCCATGTTCGGCTTCCACCCCGGGTAGCCGTCGCGGCTCACCACCTCGACCTCCGCGAGGGCACCTATCGCCCGGATCGAGAGGAGCACGGCATCGAGCGCCGGCGCGACGCTGCTCCGGCTGCTGCACACGACCTTGAGCCGGTCTCCCTCGGCCGACACGACCGCGAGATTGCTCGAGGTCTCGACGAGCCCCGGGATCGCCTGGCTCATGCCGAGCGTTCCGTGGGGGAGACCCAGGAGGAGATGCAGGAACCGCTTGCCGTCGTCCGGGGTCATCGCCCGGCCCGAGGAGGCGCCCGGGCGGACCGAGATCGCGAGCCCGTCGTCGATCCCATGGAGCTCGACCTTGAGGTCCGCGCTCAGCCGGTCGCAGACCTTGCGTAGGCGCGGCTCGTCCGCCGGGGGCAGGAAGACCGTCGCCTCGGCCTCGCGAGGGATCGCATTGTGCTTCGATCCGCCCTCGAGAGCGGCGATCTGCAGGGAGATGCCCTCGATCACCGCGCCGGCCAGGAGCCTCGCCAGGATCTTCACCGCGTTGCCGCGGTTCTCGATGATGTTGAGGCCGGAGTGCCCGCCGCGGAGCCCCTTGACCTCGAGCAGGAACGGCGCGGTGCCGCGGGCGGGGGAGTCCCAGGCCGGGGCGAAGAAGAGGTGGGTGTCGGCGCCGCCGGCGCAGCCGACGAACAGCACCCCGTCCTCCTCGGAGTCGAGGTTCAGCAGGGTCTTGCCGCGCAGCAGCGAGGCGTCGAGCTTCATCGCTCCGGTGAGCCCGGTCTCCTCGTCCACGGTGAAGAGAAGCTGGAGCGGGCCGTGCTTCACCTTCGGATCGACGGCCGCGGCCACCGCCGAGGCGACCCCGATGCCGTTGTCCGCGCCGAGGGTGGTGCCCGTCGCGTACACCCACTCTCCGTCGATCCTCGGCCGGATCGGGTCCTTCAGGAAATCGTGGGAAACGTCCTTGTTCTTCTCCGCGACCATGTCCAGGTGTCCCTGGAGAATCACGACCGGTGCCTTCTCGCGGCCCGGGGTCGCGGGGATGTCGATCACCAGGTTGCCGACGGCGTCCTGCGAGGCCTTGAAGCCGTGGCGAGCCGCCACCGCGGTCAGGTGCTTGGCCACCTCCGCCTCGTGCCCCGAGGGGCGCGGGATGCGAAGAAGCTCCGAGAATTGCTCCCAGACGGAACGGGGCGTTAGGTGTGCCAGGGGGTCGCTCATGCGAGTATCCTCCGCGTGGTGTCCGCCGGACGCGTGGGTCGCGTCCGGACGACGGGCTGCGTTTGGGCGAACCCTCACGGTACCCCACCCGGCCCCGGGGGTGCAACCGTCGGCTCATGCCCGGCACGGAGAGAGAAGCCGGGAGACAAGGAGAGGCGCATGGGGAGGCTCGGCCACCTCGACGCCAGGGGAGAGGCGAGAATGGTGAACGTCGGCGGCAAGCGGGCGACGCGCCGGCGCGCCGTGGCGCGAGGGCGGCTCCTGCTCGGCGCGCGGGCGTTCCGGCTCCTGGCGGCGAACCGGCTCGCGAAGGGGGACGCGCTGGCCGTGGCGAGGATCTCCGCGATCCAGGCCGGCAAGCGCGCCGGCGAATGGATCCCTCTGTGCCACACGGTGCCGCTCGACCATCTCGACGTCGCGATCGATCTCGATACCGCGGCCCGCGAGGCGGTCGTCACGGTCACGGCCGAGGCCCGAGGGGTGACGGGGGTCGAGATGGAAGCGCTGGTCGCGGTCTCCGCGGCCTGCCTCGCCCTCTACGACATGACGAAGGGTGTCGACCGGGCGGCGGCCATCCGCGAGATCGTGCTTCTCGAGAAGAGCGGGGGACGCTCGGGACGGTGGAAGCGCGGCGCGGTCCCCGGGAGGCTGACATAATGGAAGCATGGGACCGGCGGTCCCCGATCCCGGCTCCGGCCGGAAGATGGAGGTTCGCATGAAACGTGGCATCGCGGTGGCGATCGTGGCGGCAACGCTCCTGGCTGGCTCATTCACGGGGGCCGGGGCGGCGCTCCTGACGAAGACGTTCCAGTTCAAGCCGGACATCGTGCTCCAGGTCGGGGAAAGCATCGAGGGCGGTCTTCGCCTCGACACCATCCAGTTCTTTCTCCCGTCCAGTACGGGCGTGCCCGGTCTTCGGACCGGCGGCGTGCCCCGCGCGGAGGTCTCGATATCGAACCTCGGCACCGCCCGGCAGATGTTCGGAGTCGCGATCGTGCTCCTCGACGACCAGGGCCGCATCCTCGGCGCGGCCAACGGCGGGCCGAGGGTCTTTCCGCTGCGGGCGAACCGGCAGGGGACGTTCCGCCTGGTATTCGACGGGGTGAACGGCGAGGCGTACAAGGCGACGCAGTTCAAGATCGGCGTCGAGACCAAGCCCTGACCTCCGTGGAGGACGCCACGCGACGCGTTGCCGCGCGGATCACGATCCCGTATTCGAAAAGGCCTGCGGATCGGCCCCGAAACAAAGAAGTTGCGGCGTCCGCCCCCGTGGCACGCGGTCTGCTCTCCGATCTTGTCCTTGCCCTCGAACCCCACGGGCCTATGATTGAGCCGGGTACGGGCAAGATCCTCGCGAGGCGAGGGTTGGAGGCTGAGACCATGAGAGCACGATCGGTTTCCACGGCACTCCTGGCGGCGGCGTTGTGTCTCCTCGGGACGGCGCTGGCGCCGGCGGCTCGCGCCGGCGTCGACGTGGATCTGGGCGCGACCGTCCCCCTCGGGGACTCCGGCCGCGTCTTCTTCAACATCAGCTCGCGTTACTTCGACTACGCGCCGCCGGTCGTCGAACAGTGGGGCGCTCGCTACACGAACCCCGACGACCTCGCGGTTTCGCTCTTCATCTCGAAGCAGGCGAACAGGTCCCCGGACGTGATCTTCGCGCTCCGGCGGCAAGGGCTCTCCTGGTGGGACGTGGGGCTCCGCGTCGGGGTGCCGGTGGACGCGTGGTTCGTACCGGTCGAGCGCGACCCGGGCCCGCCGTACGGCAGGGCGTACGGGTACTGGAAGAAGCACCGCGAGAACCCGAAGTACATGGTGGTGCTCCGCGACGCCGATGTGAGGAACCTCGTCGCGGTCCGCATGGCCCACGAGTACTACGGCGTCCCGGTGAACGAGGCGATGCGCTGGCGCGCGTCGGGCCGGAACGTCCGCGACGTGATGGTGAACGAGTACCAGGTCCGGCACGGCAAGAAGGGTGGTCAGGGCGACCGCGGAAACGACCGCGGCCAGGACAAGGGCCGTGGCAAGGACAAGGACAAGGGGCACGGCCAGGACAAGGGTCACGGCAAGGGGAACGACAAGGGGAACGACAAGGGCCACGGCAAATAGCTTCGTCCCCGTCGTTCCTCGGGCCCGTCCGCGGAGGCTAGCCCCCCGCGGGCGGGCCGCCCCCACCCACCGGGACGAGACCTTCCGCGAGCCACGCCAGGTATTCCTCGTCCCCGTCGCCGATCCGGAGCATCAGGGTCTCGGGCAACTCGTACGAGTGAAGCTCCCGGATCGCTCTCCTCACCTCCGGGAACAGGCGCTCCGCGGTCTTGATCAGGAGGAGACGCTCCTCGTCCCGGCAGATCTTTCCCTTCCAGCGATAGCGGGAGACGACACCCGGCACGACGTTGACGCACGCTGCGAGGCGGCGCGTAACGAGGGCCTCCGCGATCCGCGACGCCTCCTCGTCCGAACCGGCCGTGGTGAGCACGACCGCGAACCCGGACCCGCTTTCCAGCATTCCCCGAACCTCCGTCTCGGGATGCTACCACGCGTCTTACGATCGGCGATTCCC
Source organism: Acidobacteriota bacterium (assembly GCA_041494445.1). Taxonomy (GTDB): domain Bacteria; phylum Acidobacteriota; class Polarisedimenticolia; order Polarisedimenticolales; family JAIQFR01; genus JAIQFR01. The sequence goes on from JBGQAU010000089.1 coordinate 5,849, forward strand.
GGCGGGCGCGTTTGCGCCATCCTTGAGCTTTCGATGGGGACTGCGTTATAGTCGCACGGGGCTCGGGGTGGTGTGTGCCGCCCGGGCCCCGCGGGACGTGCGCCGGCGAGACCCCGGCGCGAAGCGAAAGGAGATCGACCACCGTGACATGCGGATGCGGTCACCGCGCCGGAACCATCGACGAGATCTCCGCGCGCGAGATCCTCGACTCCCGGGGCAATCCCACGGTCGAGGTGGACGTCGTTCTGGAGTGCGGCACGATCGGCCGCGCGGCGGTCCCCTCCGGGGCCTCGACCGGCTCGCGAGAGGCGCTGGAGCTGAGGGACAAGGACGCGAAGAGGTTCGGCGGCAAGGGCGTCCTGAAGGCGGTCGAGAACGTCGAGAAGGTGATCGGGCCCGCGCTCAGCGGCCTCGACGCGCTCAACCAGGTGTTCATCGACAACGCGCTGATCGAGATGGACGGCACTCCCACGAAGTCGAAGCTCGGCGCGAACGCGATGCTCGGCGTCTCGATGGCCGTGGCGCGCGCCGCGGCCGAGAGCCTCGGCGTGCCCCTCTACCGCTATCTCGGCGGCTCCAACACGAAGGACCTCCCGGTGCCGTTCATGAACGTGCTGAACGGCGGCGCGCACGCCGACAACAACGTGGACGTGCAGGAGTTCATGATCGTCCCGATCGGCGCCTCCACGTTCGCGGAAGGCTACCGAATGGGCTCGGAGTGCTACCACGCGCTCAAGGGAGTCCTGAAGAAGCGCGGCCTCTCTACGGCGGTTGGGGACGAGGGGGGCTTCGCCCCGAACCTCAAGAGCAACGAGGAGGCGCTCGAGGCCCTCGTGGAGGGGATCGGGGCGGCGGGCTACAAGCCCGGCCGCGACGTCGTGCTCGCCCTCGACGTCGCCGCGTCGGAGCTCTACGAACGTGGGAAGTACGTCCTCGCCGCGGAGAAGAAGCCGAAGAAGAGCAGCGCGGAGCTCTGCTCCCTCTACGAGTCCTGGGTGAAGAAGTATCCGATCGTCTCGATCGAGGACGGGATGGCCGAGGGGGACTGGGACGGGTGGAAGCTCATGACCCGGTCTCTCGGCGCCAAGATCCAGATCGTCGGCGACGACGTGTTCGTGACGAACCCCGCGATCGTCGCGAAGGGGATCGAGCAGGGGATCGCGAACAGCGTCCTGATCAAGCTGAACCAGATCGGCACCGTCACCGAGACGCTGGACTGCGTGCAGATGGCGCTGCGCGCCGGCTATTCGTGCGTGGTCTCGCACCGGTCGGGCGAGACCGAGGACAGCTTCATCGCCGACCTGGTGGTGGCGCTGAACCTGGGGCAGATCAAGACCGGCGCGCCCTGCCGGTCGGAGCGGACGGCGAAGTACAACCAGCTCCTGAGGATCGAGGAGGAGTTGGGCGACGACGCGCGCTACGTGGGACGCTCCGCGTTCCCGCGGCTCGGGCGGAAATAGGGTTCGGAGGGGGAGGGCGGGCGCCTCGATGGGAAGGCTCCTGCGATTCCGTAGGCGCGACCGCGAGCGGTGGCGGCGTCTTGCCCCGAGCGACGCGCGCGCCGATACGCTCTTCCCGTCGGACGCGCGGCCCGCGGAGGAGCCGCCGCCCGGGAAAGCGCCCGACCCCGACCGGGAGCGCCGGCGGCGGTTCGTCCACGGGGTGGTCGGCCTCTTCCTGGGAACGATCTTCGTCGCCAGCTCCGTGGGGGCGCTCGTCGGCAACCACGGCTACTTCGCCGTGCGCCGCAGCCGCGAGGAGCTGGCGATCCTGAAGGCGGCAGTCGAGAAGAAACAGGCGCAGGTGACGGAACTCAGGAAGGCCGTGGACAGCCTGAAAAGCGACCCCCGCGCCGTCGAGCGGATCGCGCGCGAGGAATTGGGGTTCGTGAAGCCGGGGGAGATCACGTTCCTCCTGCCGTCGGAAGAGGGCAGGACCCCGGGAGTCGGCCTCTCCCTTCCGCCTCCCGCGGTTCGGAAGGCGCCGCCCGCCCGCCCCGCGGAAGTGCCGAGAGACTAGGGGCGACGCTCGCGGTCCCACGGGGGCTTGATCTCGAGCCCTCCTTTGCTATACTCTCCGGTTGTCCGAGCACATTTGACGCGGGGTGGAGCAGTCCGGTAGCTCGTTGGGCTCATAACCCAAAGGTCGCAGGTTCAAATCCTGCCCCCGCTACCAAGCAAGTCAAGCAAGGCGTTGAAGATAGCGAGAGCGGCCACGAGGCCGCTCTCGGTGTTTTCGGCGGATTGTGTCGGTTTTGTGTCGGTTCTCAGCGTGAGACCTCGTGCTTCGGCATCTCGACGACGTTCGAGGTCGCCAGCTTGGACGCCCGGTAGGTTGCCAGCTTCCTCAGCGCCTCGCGCTTGTCTTCCTCGTCCGTGATGTTGTACCGGCCTACCCGTGATCTACGGCGCGGCCATCGAAGAAGACTGGCGGGACCGCGAAGTGTGGCGGCGGGTCAACCCGGGCCTCGGCGTTTCGGTCAAGCTCGACTATCTCGAGCAGGAGGCCCGCAAGGCCGCCGAAACGCCCTCGTACCGGAACACGTTCCGGCGGTTGCATCTGAACCAGCGGACCCAGCAGAACACGCGCTGGATCGACCTGACGGTCTGGGACACGTGCGGCGGCGCGGTGGACCCAGAGGCGCTTCGCAGTCGCGGGTGCTATGCCGGGCTCGATCTGTCGACCACGACCGACATCGCAGCGCTGGTGCTTCTGTTCCCGCCTATCGAGGGCGACAACCAGTTCCACGCGCTGCCGTTCTTCTGGGTGCCGGAGGAGACGGTCGCGAAGCGGTCGAGACGGGACCAGGTGCCGTACGACGCCCTGGGTCCGGGACGGGTTCATCGAGGCCACGGAAGGCAACGTCGCCGACTACGACGTGATCCGCCGGCGGATCAACGAGCTGCTGGAACACTACGAGCTCCGGGAGGTCGCGGTCGATCGTTGGAACGCGAGCCAGATCACGTCCCAGCTCGTGAGCGACGGGGTCACGATGGTCCCGTTCGGCCAGGGGTACAGGGACATGTCGGCACCGACCAAGGAGCTGGAGGCGCTGCTGCTGTCGAAGCGGCCGCGGCACGGTGGGAACCCGGTGCTTCGGTGGATGGCCGACAACGTCTCCGTGAGGCAGGATCCCGCCGGGAACCTGAAGCCCGACAAGGCGAAGAGCACGGGCCGGATCGACGGAATCGTGGCCCTGATCATGGCGCTCGGGCGCGCGATCGTGCAGCCGGGATACGGCGAGCACGGCCCTTTGATCTGGTCTCTGGGGGATTGAACTCGCCCGCCTGCCGGGCGGAATCCGAGGCGGTTCTGGAGGCTCGAGGGACGTCAGGCTTCGACCACGCCGGTTGACCGTCGGGAATGTAACTACCTTAAGAGGCAAGGCGTTGGGATCTGTCTGCCCCTTCTCGCCGCCTTCCCGGCCACGTCGATTTGGGCCACAGGCCGCCCCCGTATGCCGGTCGGCGCCCGAGAACCCCCCGGATGGCCCTAGAATGCCGCTTGCCGGAGCCGATGGTACGCCGCATGTCGTGGGTTCACCGTGAGGGGACATGCGGTCAGTGATCTCTTTGTGAATACCTATCATTGTAGGACGCTTTACCAGAGCCAATTTCCATTGTGTCCGCACCGGATGTAACGATGCATTCACAATGGGTGCGATCGACTGTGACGACGTGAGAGCTTCACAATGACCTACGCGTTGAGAAGATGTACTCGCCGCGTCAGCGTAGTCTCATGAGGTTCGCGTCAACCTCGGCCTCGGCGTCGAACCAGTCCTGCTCCGGGCTTCCGCCCCGAAACCCGCGACACTCCGCCTTGAGATAGGCCGCCTCCGCGATCAGCTTGCGGCGCTGGTCCTGCGGAACGCTCTTGCGCGACGCGATGCCATCGAGGGCGGACGCCCTGCTCGATCCGCTGTCTCTCGTCGTCCAGGAGGCGTTCCTCTTCTCCGGTGCGGCGGGTCCCTTCGTGCGGTTGTTGTTATCCCACTTCATCGTCAGTACCTCCGGTAGGTCGACTCGTCGCGCTGAGTGTGCGCGCAATCGCCCGACGCAAGGTACATCATTGGCTCGGCGCGTGCCGTGGGTCAGCTCGCCTCCCGACCGGGCGGTGCCACCGCGGCGACGCAGGTTCGCCGCAACTACCAGCATCGCTTCGTGTTACGATCAGCCCCATTTCAAAGGAGGGATCGACCGTGCCGAAACGCTCGCGAGGTCCCATCGAGAAGCAGGCCCGTGTCATTCTGAAGTCGCTGGGTGCGATTGCTGAGGCGCTCGCGAGGATTGTCGCGGTCGCCAAGGCGGCGGAGGGAAGGAAGCGACCCGCTGTGAACCGGGGCAGACGGAGGCTCGAGCTTTCCCCGAAGCGCCGGGCCGCCCTCAAGCTCCAGGGCAGCTACATGGGCTACCTGCGCGGCCTGAAGCCGAGGCAGAAGGCGCAGGTCAAGGCGCTGCGGGCGCGGAAGGGATTCCGCGCGGCGATCGCGATGGCGAAGAGGATGGCGAAGACGTAACGCCTCGCTGGTCTGACCCCCTGGCAATCGCGCGCAGCAAACCGGGGCTTGGTGCCCGGCGGATGACGAGGTGCCTAGCGGCCTGTAATCCCCCGTGCACTGGGGCAAGAATGAGCCTGGGAGATCGCGGGCGGCGGTGGGAGGCGAGATGACAGCGCATTCCTTCACGGACGTGGACCTCGGATCCGCAGCTCGGACGTCCTCTTATCCCCTCGAGGACCATCCAGAACCTGCAAACACAACTCTTGCTCATTGTCGGTGCCTGACGGTATGAGGGGCGTGGACTCTGCCGGAGGTAACGCATTGAAGAGTCTCGTGTCGGCGACTTTCCACAGGTTTCACGATCACGTCCATGAGATCGATCGTGTTTTGCGCCTCTGTATCGATGGCCTGATGAGCGTGGCATCGTCTGTACCCCTTGTTGAAGCTTTGGCGAACCTCGATAAGTTCGAAAAAGACGATTTCGACAGCGATGCGTCCGCACGACACGTAGATTCCGCTAGGAGAAGGGCGGAGTTTGCTCAGCATGAGATTGACAGAGGCTTTCCGATTCTCCACGCCCACGCTCTGGTCGCCATTTGGGGTGGCTTGGAGGCTTTCGTCGAGGACTTGGTCACCGTGTGGCTCTCAAACGACGCCTCCGCGCTCCAGAGTGATGCGTGGGCAAGTGTCAAGATCCCGTTCGCTGAGTTTCAGTCACTTGAACCCGAAGAGCGCGTCCGAGCTTTGGTACGAGAATACGCCCGGCAAACTAAGGCCGACCTCAAGTCCGGCGCATCGCGCTTTGAGGTACTCTTGGGCCCGATCGGCCTGTCCGGCGCGATCGATGAAGACGTTCGAAAGACGTTGTTCGAAATGTCTCAGGTTCGCAACGTCCTTGTGCATCGCGCAGGACTGGTTGACCGGCGACTAGCGGAAGGATGCCCGTGGCTTGGCCTGACAGTCGGTGAGCCACTGCTCGTCTCGCGCGCGAAATACGATGAATATCTTCAGGCGGTGAGTCGTTACCTGGTGGAGCTAGTCAAGAGAAACTTGATCCGCGAAGGGCGCAGTCGGGAGGAGGCCGAGCGCATGGTCCGCCCTGACGAGAGTCAGTCCGAGGATGGCGAGTCGGGCGAATCCGAAGCAGACCGACCGACCTTGCCCGACACGGGTGCCGACGTGTCTTGGGCGTTCGAGAAGGTCGAGGCGGACGGCGCGGGGGACAGCCCGACGACATACGAGTTGGAAGGCGGCGCTGTATCGCGGGCTGCCCCCAAGTCATGCACCGCCTTCGACCCCTTCCCGCTCTGCCCCGTCTCGTCCGCGCCGCCCTCCTTCCGCACCGTGAAGTGGTCGATCACCTAGTGTGCCGACTCGGAAGTAGCTTTGCACATGGCGTACATGGTCTCGAAGATTTCGTTGGCTGATTTCGTCCAGGTGAAGGGTCGCGGGTTGTCATTATAGAGCTGGAGGTAGCGATTGATCTTGAGGATCAGGTCGC
>JBGQAU010000143.1:0-3824 GCA_041494445.1 Acidobacteriota bacterium
ACAGATGGCGCCAACGCTATTACCGTGTGTCTGTGTAATGGCGCTCGCGCTAGTTCGGTTGAACGTAACCCGAGGCGCTCCAATGACTTTACAGGACCCGAACGTACTCCGCCTCTCCCTGGATGTCGAGGACCTCCCCCCGCTCGGTGAGCCGGGCGAGGACTGGACGCAGATCGCTGGCCGGGTAGACGAGCGGCGCCGGACCCTGATCGACCTCGCGGCCGCGAAGCTCGGGAAGCCGCGCGCGCACTTCGTTGTCGAGGCGGCCACCGAGAAGGCCATCCAGGTTCTCCGGGCCGCCTGACCATGCTCTCCCTGGATTCCATGCAGGGCGGTTTCACGCCCGTCCGCCAGCCGAAGGCCCTCCATCCTCGGGCCGCCGGCTCCTACCAGTTCCAGCGCCAGCGGGCGATGCAGGGCCGCGGCGCCGCCGTGGCCCAGGCCCGGCGCTGCTCCTGGCACACCCTCGAATCCGAACTCGACAAGCTCGAGCGGGACCCGGTCGCGAAGGTGGCGGCCACCCTGCGGGCGATGAGCGCCCGCGGGCTCCCGTCCGAAGCCCTGCACGCCTACGCCGCCGAAGTCGAGGACGTCCTCAGCGCCAGTGTCCTCGCCGATCCCCGCCCGCTCCCGGAGCTCGAGATTGCGGAGCAGGTCGTCGATGGTGATGAGGACGTCCTCCAGCTGCCGGTCGTCCGGCACTGCACGCCCGCAACGCGGCGGGCCCACGCCGACCAGTTGGTCCGGTACGTCGCGATCGCGCGGACGTTGATCGCGCGGTACGAGGCGGAGGGGCTCGCGTGAGCCTCGCCCTGCTCCGTGCACTCGCCCTCACGCTCCTCCTGGGCTGCTCGAGCCCCACGGCGCCGCGCACGGTCCACACGGGCTGTGCCTACACCGATACCATCGTCGGCCCGGATCCGACCGTCCCGACGGTCCTTCTCTCGGCCTACTACACCCTCGATCGCTGCGCTGACCTCTTCGCGGCTTTCCCTCAGAATATGCGCTGGCTCCCGTGACCGCCGCCCCCGCCGAGTTCTACGACGCGGAGGAGCGGGTCGTCCCCATCCTCGACAGCGACAACGGCGTGGCACGCCGGTGGATGGTGCGGCCCGCGCACGGCGGCGAAGGGCATCTCGTCATCCTCACCAGGGCCACCCCGAACGCCTGGGGCGTCCCGGGGAAGCTGCTCTGCGCCTGCCGCGTCGAGATGTGCGCGCACGTGGCGAGAGTGCAGCGCGAACTCGACCGGGCCCGCCGGCCCTCGGCGGCCGCGTGATCGTTCCCGTCATCACGCCGGCCTCGCCGGCCTGGCGCTGGATTCTCGCGCTCCTCGAGAGCGCAATGCGCCGCGAGGCCGGCGCGGACTGCTACCAACACACCAAGCGTCTCGATCTCGCCATCCTCGCGCCCCACGAACTGCGTGCCCTCGGCGCGATCGCCAGCCGGGCGCGAGGGGAGAACTGATGGGCCTCGTCTCGAACACCGTGCGCGACCATTCCGAGAAGGAACTGGCCGACCTGCGCGCTGAGCGGTTGGACCTGCTCCGCAAGGCGGCGGAGATCAGTCGGGAGATCGCCGCCGGGGAATGCCATGAGATCCTCGGCCAGGAGTACGCCGCCGCCGAGGGGAAGTCCAACGGCAAGCCGGTGGAGCCGAAGCCAGTCGCCGGCCGCGGCGCGGCGCGCCAGACGGAGGGGGGATGAGGATGGGCACCGGGTTCTGGGTGTTCGCCGGCCTGGTCGTGCTGATCATGGCCCTCCTCGGCGCTCGCGACCGCCGGTCCCAGCAGCCGCGGGACGAGGTGGACCGCCTGCGGGGGCGCGGATGTCTCTGACGGGCAATGGAGTGCTCCCGCAGCTGGAGGCGGATCGCGCTGCGGCCGTAGGCGCGGCGCGGGACATCTCCCGGGAAGCGGACAGCTTCACGCGGGCCCGCGATTACCTGCGGCACGTCCGGGCCTCCCGTGCGCGCGCCGGTCTGCCGCTCTCCTGGCGGGATTCGGAGCAGGCGCTCTGGTCGCACGTCCTCACCCTCCGTGCCCTCGCTGCGAAGGTGCCGGCCTGATGTGGCCCCTCGTGCGGGTCCTCCTCGACTGGGCCCTGGTGAACGGCGCCCTGCTGTTCGCCTTCGGGGTGCTGTACTGGCTCTACCAGGGGCTGGCGCTCTACCGTCGGCTCCGTGATCGGTGGCGGCAGCCGGTCTTCCATCCCGTCCGGCAGGTCTACGCGCATGTCGAACACCGGGCGCACTCACCGACGGGCGCCTTCATCCCCGGCACGGATCCCGCCGATGTGGCCGAGCGCCTCCTGGCACGGGGACGGCTCCTGTGACCCGCACCTGGGGCACGATCCCGCCGAACGTCCTCCCCGAGGGCGCGGCCATGCGGCTCGGCCTTCTCGTGGGGGATCTCCGGCGCTTCGGGGAACTCGTCGTGAACGAAGGGCTGCACTCCGGCACGGCCGAGGTCGAGATTCGCCGGCCGGACGGGACCCTGGCCGCGCGAACCTCCTACGATCGCGACATCGTGAACCTCCTCGGGGCCACCTGGCCGGAGCACGCGGCCGCGGCCCTGCGCACCCTCCTCGAACCGTCATCCGAGGCCAGCACGCCCTAACGCACGGGGCCGGCTGAGCGGACCGCGTTCGCGCGCGTGCCCGCGGTGGAGAGGCCGGCCCAGCGGTTCAACGAATTCACCGAGGAGACTCCATGACCGCAGGCACGGCGGATTGGAATAAGGGCTTCGAGAAGGGCGTGGAACTCGCGGCGAGTCTTCCCGGCGCAGCTGTCTCCTCGGTCCCAGTCGCCGTCGAGGGCCCGAAGCCGGCAGCGGCCAAGGATGCGCTTTTCGAGTTCGGCTACCTGCCCCTGGTGCAGCTCTTCGAGAGTTCGCGGAATCCACGCAAGCACTTCGACCCGGCGGCACTGGCGGAACTGACGGAGAGCGTCCGGCAGAGCGGGGTGCTCGAGCCCCTGGTGGTGCGGCCGGCGGCGAAGGGACGCTACGAGATCGGGGCGGGTTCCCGTCGCTACCGGGCCGCGAAGGCGGCGGGGCTGGCGACGGTGCCCTGCCGGATCCGCGCAATGGACGACGGGACGTTCCTCGAGCTGCTCACGGTCTCGAACCTCCAGCGCGCGGACATCCATCCCCTGGAGGAGGCGGAGGGCTACAAGGACCTCCTCACCCTCAAGGGTTACGACGTCGCGCGCATCGCCGGGCGCGTGGGCCGGTCGGTGAAGTACGTCTACGACCGGATGAAGCTGCTGCAGCTGACGAAGCCGGCTAAGGCGCTCTTCTTCGAGGGGAAGATGACGGCCGGCCACGCCATTCTCCTTGCCCGGCTCCCGGCGAAGGACCAGGCGCGCGCGATCGACAGTGATCGCTCGGGAAACGGCCACATCGGGGGCCTCTTCGTCCCGGACTTCGGCGACGAGGGACTGGGGCTCGAGGAGGACGACCAGCAGAAGCCCGTCAGCGTCCGCGAGTTCGACAAGTGGATCGCCGACAACGTCCGCTTCACCCGCGAGGCCGCCGACCCGATGCTCTTCCCAGAGACCGCCGAGGACTTGGTTCGGCACCTCGCCTATCTGGTCCTGGTCCAGGAGCTGCGCGACTCCTGGCGCGCCCCGCGGGAGTTCCCCAAGCGGGCGAAGGCCTTCGGCGTGGACGTCGAGAAGATCCTCGACGCGGTCGCGCCGCAGGCGGCGAAGTCGGATGTAACACAAAGTGGTACAAAGAAGCCGGCGAAGGCCGCGAACAAGTGACATCGCCGGTGTCGAGCCGCGAGCCCTCGGCCTGGTGCATCCTGGCCATCATCGGGATC
>JBGQAU010000113.1:0-7315 GCA_041494445.1 Acidobacteriota bacterium
TCCGGCCGGCGGGGCCGCTGGTCGGGCTGATCCCCAACCTCTCGGCCGCCCAGTTCCTGTTCGCCGCCCTCGCGATCCCCGGCGAGCTCGGCTTCGCCCTCGGTCTCTACGCCCTCCTGGGCCGGCGACGGGTCGCGGCCTACAACGCCATCCGCCTGCTGCGGCGCGCGACGCTCCTGGTCCTCGAGAACACGCACAACCACGCCGGCGGTGTCGTCCTCCCCGCGGACCGGAAGGACGCGCTCCTTGCCGTGGCCCGACGTCACGGCCTGGCCGCGCATCTGGACGGAGCGCGGCTCTTCAACGCCGCCGCGGCGCTTGAGGTCTCCGCCGCGGACGTGGCCCGCGGGTTCGACTCGGTGATGTTCTGTCTCTCGAAGGGACTCGGGGCCCCGGTCGGGTCGGTGCTGTGCGGAAGCCGCGAGCTGATGGCCGAGGCCCGTGTGGTCCGGAAGCGGATGGGAGGCGCGATGCGGCAGGTGGGGATCCTCGCCGCAGCGGGGCTCGTCGCGCTCACGCGGCACGTCGAGCGGCTCGCCGAGGACCACCGGCGGGCGGCCGTCGTGGCCTCGGTCCTGGCGGACCTTCCCGCCTTCCGGATCGACGCCGCTGGCGTCCGCACGAACATCGTCATCGCCGAGGTGGCGCCTCCCGCCACCGCGGAAGGAGTGCTCGCCGCGTTGAGGGAGCGCGGGGTCCTGGCGGGCGGCATGGGCCCGGGCCGCTTGCGCTTCGTCACGCATCTCGACGTGGACGATCGGGGGCTCGATCGGGCCGTCGCGGCGCTGAGGGAGGTCGGGGCGGGCAGGGCGTGAGCTTCGGGAGGTGGGGGAGAAAGGGAGCCGCCGCGCCGCGAGAGGCCGTATAATCACCGCACTCGGCCGGCTTTTTCGAAAGGGGGAGAGCGTGGACTTCGGATTCACCGACGAGCAGGAATTGCTGCGTCGTACCGTGCGCGACTTCGCGGAGTCCGAAATCGCGCCTCACGTCCGTCGCTACGACGAGACCCAGGAGTTTCCCCGCGAGATCCTCGCCAAGGTCGCGAAGCTCGGCCTGATGGGGATCATCTTCCCGGAAGAGTACGGCGGCGCGGGGCTGGGGTACACCGAGTACGTGATCGCCGTCGAGGAGCTCTCGCGGGTGGACGGCTCCATCGGGATCTCGGTCGCGGCGCACAACTCGCTCTGCGCGAACCACGTCTTCCAGTACGGCTCGGAGGCGCAGAAGCGGAAGTTCCTCGTCCCGCTGGTGTCGGGGGAGTGGATCGGCGCCTGGAGCCTGACCGAGCCCACCGCCGGCTCGGACGCCGCGGGGACCCGCTCCGTCGCGAAGCCGCTGCCCGACGGATGGCTGCTGAACGGCTCCAAGACCTTCACCACGCACGGCTCGGTCGGGGACGTCACGGTGGTGTTCGCGGTGACCGATCCGGACCGCGGGAAGCAGGGGATCTCGGCGTTCGTCATCGGGAAGGGGACGCCGGGCTTCCGGCCCGGCAAGAAGGAGGACAAGTTGGGCCTCCGCGCCTCGGACACCTCCGAGGTGATCATGGAGGAGTGCCGCGTCGGCGCCGATGCTCTCCTCGGCGAGCGCGGGCACGGATTCGTGGACGCGATGAAGGTGCTGGACGGCGGGCGGATCTCCATCGCCGCGCTGGCGCTCGGCATGGCGCGGGGCGCGTACGAGGCGGCCGTCCGGTACGCGCGGGAGCGCCGGCAGTTCGGGCGCGCGATCGCGGAGTTCCAGGCGATCCAGATCATGCTCGCCGAGATGGCAACGCGGATCGACGCCGCCGAGCTCCTGGTCCACAAGGCGGCCTGGATGAAGGACCGCGGGATGAAGACGACGAAGGAATCCTCCATGGCCAAGCTCTACGCATCGGAGACCGGAGTCTACGTCGCCGACAGGGCCCTCCAGATCTTCGGCGGCTACGGCTACGTGAAGGACTTCCCCGCCGAGAAGTTCTACCGGGACGCGAGGCTGTGCACCATCGGGGAAGGGACGAGCGAGATCCAGCGGCTCGTCATCGCCCGAGAGATTCTCGGGCGGCTCTGACCGGAGCGCCGCGGCGACCGATGGGAGACAGCGCGGCGCGATCCGACCTGGTCCGGCGCTTGACGAGCGGCGACGTCCGCGCGCTGGCGCGAGCGATCAGCGTCGCGGAGGAGTCCGCGGCGGTCGCGCCCGTCCTGCTGCGGGAGGCGTACCCGCTCGCGGGCGGGGCGACGATCCTCGGCGTCACCGGGGCTCCCGGCGCGGGAAAGTCCACCCTGGTGGACCGGCTCGTGACCCGACTGCGGGCCGCGGGGCGGCGGGTGGGCGTCCTCGCGGTGGATCCCAGCAGCGCGTACTCGGGGGGCGCGATCCTCGGCGACCGGGTGCGCATGCAGGACCACGCGAACGATCCCGGCGTGTTCATCCGCTCCATGGCGACTCGCGGTCACCTCGGCGGCCTCTCGCGGGCCGCGGGGGACGCCGTCGACCTCATGGACGCCGCCGGCTTCGATCCGATTCTGGTGGAGACGGTGGGCGTCGGACAGGACGAGGTCGAGATCGCGCGCGCGGCCGATGTGGTCGCGGTGGTTCTCGTCCCCGGAATGGGGGACGACATCCAGGCGATCAAGGCGGGCATCCTGGAGATCGCGGACGTGTTCGTGATCAACAAGGCCGACCGGCCCGACGTCGACCGCCTCGCCTCCGACCTCCGGACGATGATGGCCCTCGCGCCGGAGGACGGCCGGCCGAAGCCCGCGATCTACCGGACGATCGCCGTCCGGGACGAGGGGATCGCCGACCTCGAGGAGGGCATCCGCGGCTTCGTCGAGGGTCAGGGCGCGTCGCGGCGGAGCGCGCGGAGGCGCGAGCGCGCGGAGGCGCGGTTCCGGGCGATCCTCTACGAGCGGCTGGTGGGCGGGGTGCTCGCCAGGGTTCTTCCGGGCGAGGCGCTCAGCGCCGCCGTCGACGAGATCGCGGAGCGCCAGACCGACCCGTACACCGCGGTGGAGCGGATCCTCTCGCGGGTGGAGGTGCGATGAGCCTCAGGCTGGATCACGTCGGAATCGCCGTCCGAAGCCTCGACGATCGCCTGCGGTTCTGGAGCGAGGCTCTCGGGCTCGAGGTGGAGAGGATCGAGACGGTGGACGGCGAGGGGGTCAGGGTGGCGATCCTGAGGGCCGGCGGCGCCCGGGTGGAGCTGCTCGAGCCCGTGCGCGAGGACTCGCCGATCGCCCGTCACCTCGAGCGAAGGGGCGAGGGGATCCACCACCTGACCTTCGAGGCGGACGATCTCGGCGCCGCCGTCGCGCGCGCGGTGAACGCCGGTGCCGAAGTGCTCGGCGGTGGCGCGCGGCCCGGCGCCGGCGGCAGGGAGGTGGCGTTCCTGCATCCGAGGTCGTGCGGCGGCGTCCTCGTCGAAGTGGCGGGACGTTCGCCGGCGGCGGGCCCTTCGAGCCTCGGACCGGGCCAGCCGGTGCTTCTCTACCTGCGGGATCCGCACGAGAAGCTCTGGGGGGTTCTCCGCGCTCTGGACACGACCGGCGTCACGGTCGAGGGCATCGACCTGGCGTCGTTCGAGGACTGGGCGGCGCAGGTCGAGCGCCGCGACGCCTCCGCGGTGGGGCCGTCGGTGCTCTTCTTCCCGATGCATCGAGTGGAGCGCCTTCTCCTGGACCGTCCGAGCGGGGACCTCCCGTCGCTGGCCGACCGGTTCCTGGCGCGGACGGGGAGGTCCGTGCGCGACGTGCTGGGCTGAGCGTCAGGCGGCGAACGGCACCACGCGATCGCGGCCGGCGCGCTTGGCCTGGTACAGCGCCTGGTCGGCCCTCAAGAGCAGGCCGTGAAGATCTCCGGAGTCGTGCTGGGGAAACACGGCCACGCCGATGCTCGCGGTGGTCCGGAGCGTCGCGTCCTCCGCCTCGACGAGGAGACGGGAGACCGTCTTGCGGAGCCGCTCCGCGATGATCCGGGCTCCCTCGAGATCCGTCTCGGGCAGCAGGAGGCAGAACTCGTCCCCGCCGTACCGGCATGCGAGGTCCGCGGCGCGGAGGCGGGAGCGGATGGCGAGACCGAGGGCCCGCAGGTAGCGGTCTCCGTGAAGGTGTCCGTGCCTGTCGTTGATCTCCTTGAAGTCGTCGAGATCCAGCATCAGCACCGCGAAGGATCCGCCGTACCGCCTCGCGCGGTTGTGCTCCTCCTCGAGTCGCCGGTGGAAGTAATCCCGAAGGAAGAGTCGCGTCAGGGAGTCCACCGTCGCCATCTCGTAGTGGCGCGCGTTCTCGATGGCGACGGCGGCCTGCTGGGCGATGGTCGTGAGGACGGAGATCTGGTGCTCGTCGTAGGCGTGCGGGCGGGAGCTCCGTACGGACAGCACCCCGATCACGCGCCCCTCGACCACGAGCGGCACCGCCAGGACCGAGCGGGCATCGGGGGGGATCCCGTCGGTGCGGAACGGGAGCGCCTCCGTCTTCTCGTGGAGGTCGTCCACCATGAGCGGCCGCTTCTCGAGGGCGACCCAACGCGCGAGTCCGTCCGGAGCTGTGGTCGAGGGAACGGTCGAGGCAACGGTCGATGGCTCGAGCCGGGCCCAGCGGTGGGCGACGCGGAGCTCGGCGGTGTCGGGGTCGACGAGGGTGACCGCGAGACCGTCCAGGTCGAGGACCTTGGGGCACTCGCGCTCCACGACCGAGAACACCCGCGCGGGGTCCAGCGACGACAGCATCTCGCGCCCAATGGCGTGGAGGGTCGCGAGCTCGGTCAGCCGCGCGGCGAGAACGTCGTTGGTGACCTTGAGATCGGCGAGCGCCCGGTCCAGCGCCTTCATGGCGATCCCGCCGAAGAGGATGGCGAAGGCGAGCGAGAGAGCGAGAGCGAAGGCCTGCTCGCGCAAGAAAGCCGCGAGACACCAGGCCAGCGGCACGTTGATGGCCTCGAGGAGGAGCCGCCGGGAAGAGCGCTCGACGCGGTCGGTCCGGCGTTCCGGGAGCCGCCCGCGAGGGAGTGCGGCGGCCAGGAAGGCCGCTCCCTGGACGACGGCGAAAAACGCGGCGAGGTACCCGAGCGTGCCGAGGGAGCCCGGTCCGAGGTACCGCGAGCCGCGGGGGATCGCGAGCGCGGCGATCGCCGCACCCACCGAGAGCGCCGCCGCGGAGCGCCCTCCTCGGCGCGACGGGCCGGCGACGCCTCCGCCGGCCCCGCCCGCCAGCGCGGCCGCCAGCACGAGCAGGGCGGGCAACGCGGGAAGCGCCTCGAAGGCCGACAGGATGAACGAGAGCGCGAGGCGAACCGGCCGGCCCTTCTCGTCGAGCGACGCGATCCGCGAACTCGCCGCCGCGAGGGCCGCGAAGACGAGGGCGACGGGAAGCGCGTCGGCGAGCGTCCCGAGGACCGACGGGCGAAGGAGAGCCACGGACGCGGTCGAGACCGCCACGAGCAGCCATAGACACGCATCGATGTATAGGCTGGTATTCAAGAGTACATATTTGCAACGACTCGACGTACGAGTGTGTCTCGAGACCTCGTACGTAAAGTTACGCCGGTTCCGTGTAGAAGCAAGCGTGGCTTCTGCAAGTCGCGACGGCTCCATCGCCCGCGTTCCTTGACACGCCCGGGCGCTCCCCGGATAATCCTCTGTCTTCGAATTCGTTGAATTCTCGGAGGATGGAGTGAGTATCGAGCCTCGCCGACCCGATCGTCGCTCCGACTCCCCTGGAGCGCGGCGCCTCCCGAAGCTCGTCGTTGTGGCGGCCGCGTTCGCGGCCTTCGCGGCCCTCTCAGCGCAGGAAGCGCCCCCCCCCGCGGCGGAGGAGACCCCGAGCGCGGCGGTGTCGGTCCCGTTCTTCCTGAGGGGCGTGGACCTTTCACTCCCCGCCCAGGAAGCGTTCCGCGATTGGCCGTCGGCGGATGCGGTCACCGGGCACCTCTACTGGTTCCCGTGGGGGGTCAAGACGTTCCAGAAGGCGGGCATGTTCGATCGCCCCGTGCTCCTGGTGCTCCACGCGCCGTGGAGTCGCTTGTCGCAGCGACTCTTCACGGAGACGCTCAAGGACGCCGAGGTGGTCCGGGCGATCAACGAGGGGTTCGTTCTGATCGTCGTCGACGCCGATCGGCGGCCGGACATCCGCGACCGCTACCAGACCGGCACGTGGCCGGTCCTGGCGTTCCTGCTCCCCGACGGGACGCCGATGATCAGCGCGGCGAACCCTCACGGGGTCCGGGCCCCGATCACCGCCGGGTTCGTGGAGCCGCCGGGTTTGAAGTTCATTCTCCGAGAAGCGCGACTCTACTACGCCCGCAACGCGCAGTCGCTCAGGGAGTCGGGGGCGAAGTGGGTGGAGAGCGAGGGACAGGACAAGCCGAAGGCGGGGACCGTCGGGCTCCGGGCCTCGGACGCTCTCGCGCGGTGGCTGATCGCAAGCGCGGATCGGACCGACGGCGGGTTCGGGGGAGGGGCGAAGTTTCTCGTCCCGGGGCTGGTCGAATACGCGGAAATCCTCGCGGCCCGCGGCGACGCCGGCCTCGAGGAGCCGGCCCGCTTCATGTTGACGAAGCTCCTGGCGAGCCCGCTCTACGACCGTCGCGACGGCGGTGTCCATCGCCTCGCGATGTCCTCGACCTGGGAAAGCGTCCAGTTCGAGAAGATGCTCGAAACGAATGCTCAGCTCCTCCGGGAGCTGGTCTTCCTGGCGCGGCGGAACGACTCGCAGGACCTGCGGGCCGCGCTCCGCGCGACGGCACGCTTTCTCACGACGGTCCTCGCCCGCCCGGGGGGCGGCTTCTACCTCGCGCAGATGGCCGACCCTCGCACGAAGGACGGCGGCGCGTACTGGGACGCCGCGAAACCGGGGTCGAAGCCCCCGCCGCTCGACCGCCTCGTGATCTCGGGGACCAACGTCCTGGCGGGGGCGGCCCTGCTCCGGACCGGGGCGCTCCTCGGAGACGAAGTCCTGGAGAGAGCGGGACGGGATGCGCTGGACCTGGTGCTGTCCCGGGGGTACGAGGCGGGACGCGGGGTGAGCCACGTGGTGGATCCAGGGCCCGACGGCCGCCGTGACCTCTCGGACCAGGCGGAAGCCGCGTTCGGACTGGTCGACGCCTACGAGGTCACGGGGGAGCGCCGGTACCGGGAGGCGGCGAGGGACATCGTCCAGTTCTGCTCTCGGAACCTCCTGTTTCCGGGCGAGACGGCGCTCAGGGACTCGGTTCCGGAATCCCGTCCGCTCGGGATCCTGGGCAACGCGCGACGCCCGCTCCGCGAGAACGTCCTGCTCGCTCGCGCCATGCTCCGTCTCCACGCGCTGGGGGCGGGCGAGGACTTCCGCGA
>JBGQAU010000029.1:0-36016 GCA_041494445.1 Acidobacteriota bacterium
GACAGCCTGTACCTCGGCGCCCTCGTCGAGATCGGCCTCGTCCTGTTCGTCATCACGCTGGCGATCAACGCCCTTTCCAGGCTGCTGATCTGGAGGATGACGCGGACGGCGCGCTCGAGCGTCGGAGCGGCGGCATGAGCCGGGACGCGCGCCGTCGCCTGATCTCGCGGATCTTCGTCGGGCTCTGCGGCGCCTCCGTGCTCGTCGCGCTCGTTCCCCTGGCGCTCATCCTCTTCTACGTGGCCCAGCACGGCCTGGCGGCGCTCAACGGAGATTTCTTCATCCGTATGCCGAAGCCGGTCGGGGAGGCCGGCGGCGGGATGGCGAACGCCATCGTGGGAACATTGATCCTGGTCGGCCTGGCGGCGGTGCTGGCGGTGCCGGTGGGCGTGATGAGCGGCATCCATCTGGCGGAGTACGGCGGATCCCGATTCTCCCTCGCGGTGCGGTTCGCGGCCGACGTCCTGAACGGCGTTCCCTCGATCGTCATCGGGATCTTCGCGTACGGCTTGGTGGTCCTGCCGTTCCATCGCTTCTCCGCCCTGGCCGGCGGCGTGGCCCTGGGCATCATGATGATTCCCCTCGTGACCCGGACGACCGAGGAGCTGCTGAAGATGGTCCCGCAAGGTTACCGGGACGGTGCTTTGGCGCTGGGGGCGTCGCGGGCCCGCGCCCTCTTCACGGTCGTCCTGCCCGCAGCCCTGCCCGGCGTCGTGACCGGCATTCTCGTGGCGCTCGCGCGGATCGCGGGGGAGACCGCTCCGCTGCTGTTCACCTCGTTCGGCAACCGCTTCTGGTCCACGAACCCGCTCGAGCCCATGGGCTCGCTGCCGGTCCAGATCTACACCTACGCCATCTCTCCGTACGAGGACTGGCACCGGCAGGCGTGGGCCGGAGCCCTGGTGCTCGTCGGCCTGGTGCTGACCCTGTCGCTTCTCTCGCGCTCGGCCCTGAGGCGGCTCGAGAAGATGCATCGGCCCTGAGGATCTCGTGTCCATGGCCATCCCGAACGTGAGACGTTCCGTGGCGGCGTCGCCTCCCTCCGGTCGCGCGGAAGACGGCGCCGCGAATTCGCCAGAGGACGCCGGCATGACCGACCCCCGTTTCGAGCAGCCGATCCTGAAGGTCGAGGGCCTCTCGCTCTGGTACGGAAACTCCCGCGCTCTGGACGGGATATCGCTCGAGATCCCGAAGAACAGGATCACCGCCTTCATCGGCCCTTCCGGCTGCGGCAAATCCACCCTGCTGCGCTGCCTCAACCGCCTGAACGACCTGATCCCGGAAGCGCGGGTGGAGGGGGACGTCCTGTTCGAGGGCCGGAGCATCTTCGAGGCCGGGCTGCACGTGAGCGCGCTGCGCAAGCGGATCGGCATGGTGTTCCAGAAGTCCAACCCGTTCCCGAAGTCCATCTACGAGAACGTCGCCTACGGCAGCCGGATCCACGGGACACGGGGGCGGCGCAACCTGGACGAGATCGTCGAGCGCAGCCTTCGCGCGGCCGCGCTGTGGGACGAGGTCAAGGACCGGCTGCACGACACCGCCATGGGACTCTCCGGCGGCCAGCAGCAGCGGCTCTGCATCGCCCGGGCCATCGCCGTCGAGCCGGAGATCGTTCTCCTGGACGAGCCGTGCTCGGCCCTCGATCCGATCGCCACGGGGAAGGTCGAAGAGCTGATGCACGAGCTGAAAGACCGCTACACGCTCGTCATCGTGACCCACAACATGCAACAGGCGTCCAGGGTCTCGGATTACACGGCCTTTCTCTACCTCGGCCGGCTGATCGAATACGGCGAGACCCAGCAGGTGTTCATCAACCCGAAGCGGAAGCAGACCGAGGACTACATCACCGGCCGGTTCGGGTAGTCGGTCCCGGCTCGGACCGACCGATGGTTCCGGGACGGACCCGTGGAGTATCCTGAGGGACATATGGAGAAGTCGCGTCGAGCGTGGGAAGAGCAGCTCGACCTGCTGTCGGAGAAGATCCTGCGGCTCGGGGGTCTCGTCGAGGAGGCGATCGGACGATCGGTGGCCGCTCTCGTCGGCCGGGACTCGGAGCTGGCCCGCCGGGTGGTCGAGCACGACGCCGACGTGGACCGCCTCGAGCTCACGATCGACCGGCTCTGCATGGAGATGCTGGCGCTGCACCAGCCCATGGCCCGCGATCTCCGTTTCGTCACCACCGCCATGAAGATCACCACGGACCTGGAGCGTATCGCCGACCTGGCGGTGAACGTGAGCGAGAGGGCGATCGAGCTCAATCAGGAGCCGCAGCTCAAGCCGTTCATCGACCTCCCGGCCATGGCCCGGCGCGCGCAGCGGATGGTCCACGAGGCGCTCGACGCTTTCGTGCGGCGGGACGCGGCCGCGGCACGGGCCGTGATCGCCGCCGACGACGACCTGGACCGCAGGATGGAGCAGATCTTCCGGGAGCTGGTCTCCTTCATGGTGGAGGACCCTCACACCATTACCCGCGCGCTGCGGCTGACGTTCGTCGCGAAGTACTTCGAGAGGATCGGCGACCAGGCCACCAACGTGTGCGAGCAAGTGGTCTACATGGCCGAGGGACAGGTCATCAAGCACCCTTTCATCTCCGAGGGGAACGGGGACGACCGCAGCCGATGAAACGAATCCTCCTCATCGAAGACGACGCGGACATCGCGCTCTCCCTCAAGTACAACCTCGAGAAAGAGGGGGCTTTCGAGGTCGTCGACGTGCGGGACGGGGAGACCGGCCTGCGAAGCGCGCTCGAGAGCCCGCCGGACCTGGTCCTCCTCGACCTGAACCTTCCGGGGATGGACGGTCTCGAGGTGTGCCGGCGGATCCGCAGGGCGAAGGCGACCGCCTCCGTTCCGATCATCATGCTCACGGCCCGCGCGGACGAGGGCCAGCGGGTTGCCGGCCTCGACCTGGGCGGCGACGACTACGTCACGAAGCCGTTCTCGGTGAAGGAGGTCCTGGCCCGGGTGCGGGCGGTGCTGAGGCGCTACGACCGCTCCGGCTTCGAGGATGAGACGTTCTCCGACGGGCCGCTGGCCGTCGACTTCGCCGCGCGGCGCGTGCGGGTCGCCGGGGCCGAGGTGGCCCTGACACGGAAGGAGTTCGACCTTCTCTCCGACCTCGTTCGCAACCGGGGCCGGGTGCTGACCCGGGATCGCCTGCTCGAGCGGGTGTGGGGATACGTCAACCCCGGCGAGACGCGCACGGTGGACGTCCACGTCCGCCGGCTGCGCGAGAAGCTCGGCGAGGCGGTGGAGCCTCGTATCGAGACCGTGGTGGGCGTCGGGTACCGCTATCGGGAGGCCGATTGAAGATCCGCCACAAGCTGCTGCTGATCCTCCTCGCGACGGCGACCCTCACCTCCCTGCTGATCGGGATCGGATCCGCGTACATCCTGCGCAGCGCGGTCCGGGAGCGATTCGCGGAGCGGCTTCGCGTCGAGAGCGGCCTCCTGTCGGCCTGGGTCGCGGCCGCGGGGCCGGCGCAAGACGCCGAGTCCGTCGCGATCGCCGCCGCGAAGGCCCTCGGCGCCCGGGTCACGTTGATCGGGGCGGACGGGAGGGTCCTCGGCGACTCCGCCCGGCACCTCGAGGATCTGTCGGCGATGGAGAATCACCTGAGCCGCGCTGAGGTGATGCGGGCCGCCCGCGACGGGATCGGCCACGCTTCGCGCGTCTCGGCGAGCACCGGGATCGAGTACTTCTACACCGCGCGTAGGATCGACGGAGCGGGCCCCGTGCGATTCGCCAGGATCGCGCTGCCGACGGCGGAGGTCCAGCAGGTCGAGTCGCATTACGTGCTGCTGTCCATCGCCATGACGCTCGTTGCGCTCCTGGCGCTGACGGGGATCGCCTACGCCGTCGTCCGGCGCGTGTCCCGCCCGATCGAGCGGATGAGCCTCGCCGCGGACCGGACCACCGCGGGCGACCTCACGGCGGAGGTTCCCTACGACGGCACCGACGAGGTGGCGAACCTGGGCGCCTCGGTCGACCGAATGCGGGCCAGGCTCCTCGAGAAGATCGCCGAGCTCGACGCCGACCGGAGCCTGATGGCCTCGGTCCTAGCCGGCATGAAGGAAGGGCTGCTCCTCATCGGTCCAGACCGGCGCATCGAGCTGGCCAACGAGGCCTTCCGGCGGATCTTCGACGTCCCGATCGAGCCGACCGGACGACGGCTGGCGGAGGTGATTCGCAACCCCGCCGTGAGCCGGGATCTCGATCGGGCGCTCGCCGAGGGCGGCGAGGTCCACGACCTGGTCCTGGAGGCGGCCGATTCCGGGCGATCGTTCGAGGTCCACGTCACGCCGCTCCCGTCCCGGATCGCCGGCCGGCCGGGCGGGGTCCTCGTGCTGTTCTTCGACGTGACGCGATTGCAGGCCCTGGAGTCCGTGCGACGGGAATTCGTCGCGGACGTGTCCCACGAGCTGCGGACCCCGCTGACGTCGATCACGGCGTTCGTTGAGACCCTTCTCGACGGCGGGCTAGGCGACGCCGAGAACTCCGTCCGCTTCCTGGAGATCGTGCGGAAGCACGCCGACAGGATGGGCGCCCTGATCGACGATCTCACCGACCTCTCTCTCATCGAGACCGGAGCCGTCGAGCTCACGATGGAGGACGTCGACGCGGCCGAGGTGGCGCGGGAAGCTGCCAACCTGCTCGGA
The DNA here is from genome assembly GCA_041494445.1 of Acidobacteriota bacterium. Lineage (GTDB taxonomy): Bacteria > Acidobacteriota > Polarisedimenticolia > Polarisedimenticolales > JAIQFR01 > JAIQFR01. The sequence continues at coordinate 4,658 of JBGQAU010000029.1, forward strand.
CAGAAGCACGCGTCACGGGAAGTGGCGGTCAGGACGGACGTGCCGTCGCCTTTCCTCGTGCACGCGGATCGCCGCCGTCTGGAGCAAGTCCTCCTGAACCTGATCGACAACGGCATCAAGTTCAACCACCCCGGCGGGAGCGTAGGGGTCACGGGCCACGTCGAGGAGCGGCGCCCGGTCCTCGTGGTCGAGGACACCGGGATCGGCATTCCCGCGGACAGCCTGCAGAAGGTGTTCAACCGCTTCTACCGCGTGGACAAGGCCCGATCCCGGGACATGGGAGGGACCGGCCTCGGCCTCGCCATCGTGAAGCACCTGATGCGGCTTCACGGCGGCTCGGTGCGCGTCGAGTCGGAGCCCGGACGGGGATCGAGGTTCATCCTGGAGTTCCCGCCGCGCAGGAACGACGGTCGTTGACCCACAACCACTAGCGGAGTTGGCTTCCGTTGCATCTCCGGAGCAGGCCGCCATCGGAGTGCTCGCGGGACCGAGTGAACGAGCGTTCGGACGGCGGCTCGGCGCTTTCGCGCGGCGCCGATCGCGGATCCATCCACCGCCGCTCCAAACGGCCTCCGGCCGTGCCCGATCAGGAGCAGGGGCCGGAACTGTTCACCACCCTCCCGTCGCCTGCCGAACCTTCACAACCGCTGGCTGAGCTACCTGTCACCAGATACCAGAAGAAGCCTCCGATGGGTGGCACCTCGCTGAGGTCACTCAGGCTCGTCGCCGCCCCCTGGTATCGCGTGCAGGAATCCACGGCGGAGGTGAGAAGCTGCGGGAGGTCGGCCCTCTGCCCCCTGTAGAGCGTGTAGGACGAAGCATCAGGGTTCGTTGGCCAGAGGAGCCCTTCTTTTCCGGACCACTCGAGAATGTTCCCGGAGCCGGACCCCGCGGCCGTTTCCTGCGGGACCGGGTTCACGGTGACGAGCGCGCTGCCGCCGGAGGTGCCGGCGCAGCTCGCGTCGGAGATCGCCGTGACCGTGTAGGTCGTGGTGATCGCCGGGCTCACGGTGCGGGTCGCGGGACTCGCGATCACACCGTTCTGGACGAACCCGTCGGACCAGGTCAAACTCCACGGGCCGGTCCCGGTGAGGGCGGCCTGGATGTTGGTCGATCCGCCCGCGCAGATGCTCGCGCCGCCGCCGACCGTCGCGGTCGGTCCCCACGCACCCGTCGAGGCCGCGGCGGCCTGCACGTTCGAACAGCCGCCGCTGTCGGTCACCTTGCAGTTGTAGGCGAAGCTGCCCCCCGCGTGGATCGCGGAATAGGTGCTCGCCGTGGCGCCCGGGATGTCGCTCCCGTTTTCCGTCCACTGGTAGGTAAATGGTCCCGTGCCGGCGGTGGGGGTGGCGGTGAAGACGATCGGGGCGTTGCAGGCTGCGTTCGTCGTTCCGCCGGGGGTCACGGCCACGGCGAGCGGCGCCAGGCAGTTGCCCAACGTCACGCCGATGTTCAACTTGTTCTGTGCAACGTTGGAGTTCGCGAAATCGTACCATCCGCCCGTGTTCGGCGTGAAGGTGAAGAAGAACGTCCCCGAGCGTCCGATGTATTCGTAGTTCGTGCCAAGCCAAACGGTGTCGTCCATCGCTCGGATCCCCGCGAAAAAATTGCCTGCGCCGACCGCGACGGGGGACGGTAGCCGGATCGTCGTGTCTCCCGCCGCGTCCACTCTGTCCGCGGCGTCCAGATAGAGCAGCGCTCCCGGCTTCCCGGTCCCGTCGTCCCCGCGGATCGCGAGCCTGTAATGGTTGCCCGTCGCCTCGGCGAAATTGACGGTCACGGCGTCAACCTGCGTGGCGGAGGTGGTGTTGAACCTGGCGACAACCTCCAAGGGGGTATAACCACCGACTTCCGAATACGCCGGTTCTCCCGCATGCTCGTACGAGTACCGGTTCAAGGTGACGTCCAGCGGGGTGCTCAGGGTCTCCCCTCCGTTCGGAACGGGATTGGGGGGCACCGAGGCCGTGAGGGTGTCCGTGCCGGTCAGAGTCGGCGTGAACGGCGCGAAAGCCACCGAAGCCACGCCGCCGCAGCGAGCCAGCGAAGGCACTGTCTTGGTTTCCGTGGAGGTATCGACGCCCGTGATGTTCAGTGTCACGGGGACGTCGGTCAGGTCGAGGTCGCCCCCCTGGTAGACGATGGCCCGAATGTTCTGGGCGCCGACCAGACCGAGGGGAACCGCGCCCATGGAAGCGACGTTGACGACGTAGACATCGGTGCCCGGAACGGGAGTCGAGAAACGGGTCTCCGGCCGATTGTCGCCTGCTGAAAGGGCTGTGGGCGCGGTCGTGTTGCTCAGCGCGCTCAGGATCCCGCCCGTCAGGTCCGTGTTGGTCGAGACCGACCCCGACGATAGCGTTCCGGTGTACGGACCCCAGTCGAAGGCCACGTAAACACCCCCGCCCGTGTACGTGAAGGCGCCTCCCGAGAACGCGATGTCGAACGAGCCCGAGAGGGTTGGCAGCGTGGTGCTGGCGTCGTGCACCAGCGTCATGCCGCTGATCGCGGTCGCCCATGTTGCGCTCTTGGCGTTCGTCGTGTCGCTGGTGTTCTGGAGATAGACCTTCAAGGGGGCGGTGCCGCCGGCCCCCCCGGGGCCGGTAGCGTACCTCCACCCGATTCCGGTAAACGTCAACGTCGGACCCGGGCCGCCCCACATTTCCGCCTCCGTGATCAGGTACACGGCGCGCTCGTACCTGTATCTGGCGATCGGGGCGGGCGCATTGATGTCCGAGGCTCCATAGGAGTACAGATAGGTCCCCGGGCAATCCGCGAACACCTCGGAGACGACGAACGGAAGTCCGAGGAAGAGGATGAGAACGAGGGCGACGAGACCGGGCATTTGCTTGCGCACCGAAACCTCCATCGATGGCCCGCGGGGACCGAGAGGTCGACGCGAGACCCATCGGCATTCTCTTGCTCGAGTTCACCTGTGTGTCACACGACCTGCCTTCAGAACCGCAACCGTCTTACCCTGTAACTCCGGCGGTGCCGCGACCGAACGAGCCGGCTCCTTCTGCGATGCCGATGACGATCCGGCGCCCCTCCTGCCGCGGCGCTGTGCCGGGCAGCGTCTTGTGTCGTAAGGCGGTCCTGATTGTCCGACGAGGAGGGTACGGTGCGCGCGTGAGGCCAACTAGGAGAATCGATAGGCAAAAAGTCAGATCGACCTGGCGTGGCGACCCCGCGCGTGGGTGGCGGCAGGCATTCCCATTCTCCCAAAACCGCAAAAAGGCGACGGAATCGGCTGAGACCGCGTGTATATTCTCCCTACGTCCTGATCGTCTCCGAATCTCCCGCGGCAAGACCGTCGTCGGGGGGGAGGTCGCGAGGCGTGAGGGCAGCGACTCGATGAGGAGGAGGCCGTTCTTGGCTCGCTCGGGCGGCGGGCGGTCGGAAAAAGCGGTTATCCCTGCTCCTCGTGTGGCCGGGTTGCCGGACATGGAGCCCGCCCGGCTCAAGCTGGCCCTCGCGCAGATGTCGGCCCGTCTGCGTAAGGCGCGAAGACTGTTTCGCGATCTGACGGGTCTCACCGCGGTGACCAGTCTCAGCAGCACCGTTCAAGATCTCGGCAACCCGGAACCGCTGTCACCCCCGGTCCACCCGCGGTGCGCCGAGAGGCTCCGGACGGTCGGCGACGCCCCGTGCGACGAGCAATGGCACGAGCACATTCGGGCCAGTCGGAGCTCTCGACGCAGCCACAGCCATGTCTGCCCCCTGGGGCTCCGCTGCTCGTGCGTTCCAATCTACCTAGGCAGGAGCTTTGTGGGGGTGGCGAAGCTGGTCGCGGATGCCGGCACCCCCGCCTCCGATTTCTCGGCAGCGACGGTGACGCTGGCGCTGACCGTTTCCTTGAGCTGCCACGAATCCTACGTGTCGATCCTGCGGGACGAGGTGCAGGCTCTTCGACAGCGCGAGCGCCGGTCTGGCGCCGTGGAGCCGGGAGGCGTCGCGCCCGCCGGCGACGCCGACGCAGTGGCAGCGACAGCCGGCGACGACGGGGCCACGTTCCAAAGCGCTGCGATCGTGGACCGGGCTCTCGACTATCTCCACCTGCACCATCAGGAACGCGACCTGTCCTTGCGCGCGGTCGCCGCGGCCCTGGGATGCAACGGGAAGTACCTGACGCAGCTCTTCACCAAGGTCGTGGGCCAGCACATGCACGGCTACATCGTCGGGCTTCGAGTGGACCGGGCGAGCCGAGAGCTTCTGGACACTGATCTGCCGATCAAGCAGATAGCCGTGAATTCGGGCTTCGGGGACGCGGGGCATCTCGTGCGAGCCTTCCATAGGCACGTCGGGGTGAGCCCGAGCGCGTACCGACGGACTTTCGCCGGTCGCCCCTAGCGCACGGTCGCCACGCCAGGTCGATCTGACTTTTTGCCTATCGATCTGGATCGCCACGTGCCGTGCGGGTGCCAGGAACCACGGCCAGTTCGTCAGCTGCGTTGCTCACCTCGCGGACACCTGGAAGGGCGCCGGCCTGATCACCGGCCAACAAGAAAGCCGGATCGTGCGCTGCGCGGCGCAATAGAGGCCATGGGCGATGCCGTGGGACACGCGGACGGCCGGGGGGAGGGTCTATGACCGTCTCCGGCCCGGAGTCGGATCGTCCGCGTGAGGACAGCGACGATGACCCCTCGCGGGAAAGCGATCGGCTTCCCACCGAATGGGATCGGAAGGAACGCTTGTAATTAACGCTTGCGGGAGCTGTCCGGGAGGCGTCGGAGTCCCTCGCGGCGCGCCGCGGTCTGGAGGGTGCGGTCCCAGGAGGAAAAGACGACCTGCTCGGCAAGGCGGTTCTTCAGGAGGACCGCCGACGCGAGATGAATCGCATCGTACCCGCGCAGGTGATGGCGTTCCGCCATGGACGCCGCTTCGTGAATCAGGGCTTCGCTGGCCTCGATTCGCAGGTAGCGCCCCCAGTCCCCATCCAGAGTCCGGACGAGGCCCCGATGCGCGGCGGGTGACAGGGCTCGCTCGCGCCGCTTTCGAGCGAACGCGGCGCGCGCCTCGACGTAGGCCACGGCAGAGGTGGAAACGAGCCGTGCGTCCGCCACGGCCCGGCGACAGAGCGGTGAACCCTCTTCGGCGACGTACAGCTTCACGAGGGCACTCGTGTCCAGGTAGAGATTCATCGCCGGTCCTCGATCACCGTGTCGGCCAACGAGCGCCCCGTGATCTTCCGGGGCCGCAGCGCCCCGGCAGGCTTTCCACCGTCCCAGGAAGCGATCCTCTCGCGAAGCATGGACTCCACCTGCTGCTCGGCGACGCTCGCGGGGGGCGCCGAGAGGACCGCGATCAGCTTCCCTCGCTCGGTGATGGCAAGGCGCTCCCCGCGCTTGACCCGTTTGAGATAGCGGCTCAACTGTCCCTTGAGCTCCCGGACCCCGACGCTGGTCATGATCGGCATCTCCTCGGTGACTACATTATGCTACGATGTGGATACAAAGGCAACCTGCCCCGCGCTGGGGAAGCGGATTGCGGGGCAAGCGGGTTGCGGCGGCGTTCCGCGCGCCGGCTGGCGAACGGGCGCCGCCGCGAAGATCACGGCACGATGGACTCCCCCGCGCCGGACGCCGTCAGGGCTGCGCGACCGGGCGACCCCCGCGGGCGGACTCGAGGGCGAGCCAGACGGCCGAAACGAGGACCACCAGGAGCAGGATCGCGCCGTGGAGCCGGTAGGTTCCCGACGGCTCCGACAGAAGCCCCACCGCCGCGGCGCCGCCCCGCCCGAACCAGACGCTCCACACCCACGCGAGCGGGTTGTCCCTGAGGAAGCACAGGACCAGCACGAGCACGCCCGCGGAGAGGACCACGAGCGAGAGCGCCCCCAGGGCGTACTCCGGAAAGGTCCGCGCCGCCCCCGGAAGGAACGAGAGAACGAAGAAGATCACGAGGAGGGTCCGCGCGCCGGCTCCCCGGAAGTACCGCGCGAGGACGCCCGCGGCGATCGCGGCGACCGCCGGAAGGAAGATCGCGAGCGACACGACGTTGAGCAGGGAGAACAGCGCCGGGGCGCTGGAATCGATCCCCGTCGGCCAGGAGACGCCGCCGATCAGCCGCCCGGCCGGGACCGCGGACTGAAGAAGACGCCAGAGCCAGGGGATCCCGATCGCCAGGCCGAGGGCCACGAAGCCGGCGACCATCGCGTCGCGCGCGTATCGCCGTCGTGACGCCCGCCGGAGCATCGACAGCGCTTCGGGGTAGAGGGAGCCCGCGAACCCCGCGGCGATCGCCCCGGTGAAGAAGAACATCACCGTCCCCAGGAACAAGGTGGTGAGGATCACGATGAGGTACCCGCCTGCCGGGATCGAGGTCTGGTAGCGGGTCCAGAAGGCATCGAGAGAGAGGCTCATCCGGGCGAGCGTCACCGCGGCGACGATCGCTCCGGCGCCGAAGGCGAACCTCCACGGGATCGCCCCCGCGCGGATCCTCGCGATCAGGAGGAGAAGCGCGAACAGGGCCAGGAGGCCGACGAACGGGAGGGCGAGCCAGCGGAGGATCACCGTCAGCGCGGTCTGCCTCTCGCGCTCGCGGCGCCACTCCTCCGGGATCTTCACCACCCGTCCCCAGGAGCCGAGGACATCGCCCTGCACGACCACCTCGTGCCTGACCTTCGCCTCGCCGGCGCCGGCTTCGGAGAATTCCCACACGAGCGTGTGGTCGCGGCGCGCCTTCTCGTCCTTCTCGGACTGCTCCTTGATCTCTCCCCGGGAGGGATCGACGCCGTGGGAGGCGAGGAACGCGCGGGCGAGATCGAGCGCCCGTTCCTTGGGAATCGTCGCCCCGGGGGCGCTCTCGAGAAGCTCCCGGTCGAAGCCGACGGCAGCACCGGTCGAAGCGTCCACCGAGACCCGGTACTCCTCCTTCTGCCCGGGAACGAAGTAGCGCACCCGCCATAGGGGCGTCGGCACGAGCGACTCGTAGAACCTCTTCGCCGCGCCGAGCCCGCCGGTCCTTAGCACGTACGCCGCCGCGGTCGGGTCGGTCCGGTCCATGATCGAGACCGCGCTCCGGTAGGAGGACACGTCGAACCCACCGCTCTTGAGGAAGCCGGAAGCCGCCACGCGAGCCTGCTCGCGCGTCGAGCGAATCCCCACCCAGTCGCCGAAGTACGCGACCGGGACGAGCGGGAGAGCCGCGAGCGCCCCCGCGAGCGCGAGCCCCCAGAGGATCCGCCTCGCGGGGAGCGGACGGTACTCCGCCGCGGGAAACGGCGCGGCCGCGGCGGGAGCGCCCGGCGGGAGGGGTGGCGGGACCCCCTCGGCCTCGTTCGTGACCTCCGCGGGGCGGAACCCTCCCTTCCACAGGTAGGCCGCGGCGGCGGCCAGGAGCAGGAGGACGAAGATGCCCGCCGAGAGGCTTCCCGAGATCCGGTAGTAGAGATCGGGCGAGCGCATCAACACGAAGGCCGTGTACAGCGCGTCCACCGAGAAGTGGCAGATCACGACCGAGGCGATGCCCCATCGGAGCATCACGAGACCGAACACGATCCCGGCGATCCCGACCTCGAGCCCGCGGATCCAGAACGGCTGGTTCGGATAACCCGCGTGGCCGAATCCCCAGATGAACGCGGCCACCACGATCGCCCCGGCGGTGCTCCTGAAGATCTTCTCGAAGAACGGGATCGAGAACATCCTCGAGATGAACTCCTCGGAGATCGCCGGCAGGAACCCGAAGAACAGGACGTAGACCCACGGGAAGGAGGTGGACAGGAGGTCCGAGTAGGCCACGTCCCGCGGCGCCCACGCTCCGAAATGGTTCGCGATGAGGTAGAAGGCGTTCTCGTACGCGAAGAAGAAGCAGGTGAGCGCGACGCCGACGAGCGAGGCCAGGAAGAACTCCCGCGTGCGCACCGCCCGCGGGCGCAGGAGCGAGGTCAGGGAGAGGAACTTCGGGAACCGCTCCCGGTAGAGAGGCTCCGCGGACGCGGTGAGGGCGAAGATCACGGCGCCGGCGCCGAGACCCGCCGCGAGCGCGCGAAGGACGCTCGTGAGCACGAACCCGCCGTACGACGTCGTCGTGTCGTAGCCGTAGAACGCCGACGGAAGCTGGTTGAGCTGCGAGATGCTCAGGAGGAGGAAGATCAGCCCCCCCAGCCATCCCGCCGCTTTCCACCTCACGTCGCCCCGGCGGATCCTAAGCACCAGGAACACCACCATGGCGAGGACGGTCAGCAGGAGCAGGACCGAGTCGATCTGCCCCGCGATCTCGTTCTTCGAGCGGAGCTTGGCGTAGTCCCGGATCCAGGTGTCCGGGACCTTCAGGACCTCCGAGTAGCTCGCGATGCCGGAGCCCGCGACGCCGACCTCCACGCGGTAGTCCGCGCCGTGGATCTCGCTTCCCGTCACCTTCCACGTGAACGAGTGGTCGGCCCGGTGGGGACGCTTCTGCGTCGAGGCCTCGACGAACGACAGGTCCGCGAGCCGCCGGCCCATGGTCTCGCCGAGGAACGCCTCCGCGAGCTTGCGCGCCTCCTCGACCGGGAGGTCGCCTCCCGCGGCGTCCTCGGGAAGAAGGTGGCGGAAGCCCACGACCTCGCCCTTCGTCGTGACCTCGACCGCCGTCTCCTCCTTCTGGAGCGGCCGGAACCAGCGATGCTGCCAGCGCCAGAGACGCACGGTCGTCTCGAGGAGCCGGTTCGATTCCTCGACCCCGAGCTCGCGCTCGAGGAAGGTCTTTTGCCGATCGTCGAACCCGAAGACGGCGGCGTGACGGTACCCGGACGGTTCGAGGCCCATCCGTTTCAGGAACGACTCCGCGACCGGGGTCGAGCTCTCCTTCGTCACGCGGAACTCGATCGAGGCCTCGGGGAAGGCGAGGAAGTAATACTTGACCCCGAAGAAGAGACAGACGGCGCCGATCACGACGCAGGAGACGACGAGCCGCCAGTCGCGGCGGTCCAGCTTCTCGAGGTTCATGGACAAGCCTCCCGTTCCCGGGACGGACGCCGTCGACGGCGGTAGACGCCCGGGGCGGCCGATCGTAACTCAGGAACCCTTGCGAGCCTCACGACCGCTTGACGATGCGCAGCGTCGTCATGATGTCCCGGGCCGGGTACACGAAGGCGTAGTGCTTCTCCCAGCGATCCAGGCCCAGCATCCTCACCATCAGCTTCGGGATCCAGCAACGGACGGAGCCGCCGAACGTCACGGTCGAGGAAACCAGCTCGAAGCAGCCGACCTGCTCCGCGAGGTAGCCGCCCTGGAGGAAGGGGAGGTACCACTGCGTGGAGAGATGGCGCTTGTGAGTGGGATCGCTCCACGAATGGACGAACGAGTAATGAGGCGTGACGACCTCCAGGAGCGCGCCGTGCGTCGCGATCCTGTGGATCTCCTTCATGAACAGGTCCGCGCGCTCGACGTGCTCGATGATGTGCCTGCATATCACCCTGTCGAAGCCGCTTTCCGGGAGCGACCAGGGGAACTCGTCGAGGTTCAGCACCTTGTCGACCCCGTCGTAGGGGTGGATGTCCACTCCGAACGCCCCCGGCGTCTTCGCCGGCCCGCAGCCGAGCTCGATGATCCGTTCCGGCATCTCAGATGGTCTCCGCCAGTTTCCCGTAGATCCCGTAGGTGGCCCGCGCCGTCGCTTCCCAGGTGAATTCCAGCGACCTTCTCCGGCCGTTCTCCGAGAGCCTGTGGCCGAGCTCCCGGTCGCAGAGCACGCTCGTCATCGCGTCGGCCATTCCCTCCTCGTCGTCGACTTTGACGTAGACCGCCGCGTCGCCACCGATCTCGGGGAGCGCGCCCCTGTCGGATGCGAGCACGGGGACGCCCAGGGCCATGGCTTCCAGGACCGGCAGACCGAAGCCGGCGTACAGGTGGAACATCAGGAGAGCGACAGCCTTCGACATCAGGTAGAGCTTCTCGCGCTCGGGGAGCATCCCGAGGAGGAGGACCGCGTTCTCGATCTTGTGCTCGCTCACGAGTCTCCGGACGGGGTCGGTGTCCTCGCCGTGATCTCCGACCAGCACCAGCCTGACGTCCGGATGGGCGCGCGCGACGCGGGCGAACGCGCGCACGGTGGCGGGCAGGTTGCGGATGCGCCACATGGTTCCGACATGGACGAAGAACCGCCCCTCCGAGGCCTCCCGGATCCTGGCCGGGACGTCGCCGCCGTCCGGGACCTTGCCGGGCGTCCCGGCGTCGGTACCGTGGTACACGACCCGGACCTTGGGCTCGGCAAAAGGGGCGATCCTCAGCAGATCGTCTCTCGTGTTTCGCGAGACGCAGATGATCGCGGCGGCGCGCTCCGCGATTCGGGGATAGCGCAGGAGGCGCTTGGCGTGGTAGCGCACGACGTGGGGACCACCGTCTTCCCAGAGGTACCTGTGGAACGGATACATGTCGTGGAAGGTGACGATCTCCCTCGGGAACTTCGCTCTGGGCAGCCGCGCTTCCAGCGCGTGGAAGACGTCGACCTTCGAGGCCCATCCGAATCGAAGAGGGAGGGGCCAGAGACGCCGGTGAGCGAATCGGGGGTCGATCTCGGGGATGCCGTCGTCCCTCGCGTGCCATTTCTGCGCTTCGTAGCAGAGGTCGAACCGATCGTCGTCGCCGGCGATTCGAGCCAGGGAGGACGCGAGGTGGCGGGCGTAGACTCCGATCCCGTGTCCGAGAGGCGCGGCGGAGGGTGTGCAGTCCAGGGCGATTCGCACGGCGTGCCTTGAGCGGCGATTCTCCCACGGAACCCGCCGCTTGGGAAGCGCGCCCCGTCCGTCGTCGTTCGTGACGCGGACCCCGGCGACCGCGTAGAATCCGCACGCCATGACGGTCACGGCCGGGAAACACCGCTTCGGTCGCCTCCATCCGGTCGAGTGGACCTCGTGGCTCCGCTCTCCCTGGCTGCCGGTCCTGCTGATCATCGTGCTCACCGCGGCGATTCGCGTGCGGCTGCTGAGCTTTCCCCTCGAGCGCGACGAGGGGGAGTACGCGTACGCCGGCCAGCTGATCCTGCAGGGGATTCCCCCCTACGATCTCGCCTACAACATGAAGCTGCCGGGGACCTACGTCGCCTATGCGCTGCTCATGGCCGTGTTCGGACAGACGACCGAGGGCATCCACGCGGGTCTGCTCGTGATCAACGCCGCGGCCATCGTCCTGATGTTCCTCCTGGGAAGGCGGCTTTTCGATCCCGTGGCCGGAGTCGTGGCCGCGGGAAGCTACGCGGTGGTGTCGGTGAGCCCCGCCGTGATGGGAACGGCCGCGCACGCGACGCACTTCGTCGTCCTGGCCGCGCTCGGCGGCACCGTCCTGCTGCTGAAGGCCATCGATAACGGCCGGATCGGGACCCTTCTGGGGAGCGGGTTTCTTTTCGGGCTGGCCTTCGTCATGAAGCAGCACGGGATCTTCTTCCCGGTGTTCGGCGCGGTCTATCTGGTCTGGCGGCTTCTCCTCGAGCGTCCCCTCGACCGGCGGAAGGCGATGACCCGTGTTGCCGCGTTCGCCGCGAGCGCGGCTCTCCCGTTCGGCCTGACCTGCCTCGTGCTCTGGTGGGCCGGAGTGTTCGACAGGTTCTGGTTCTGGACGTTCTCGTACGCGCACGCGTACGTCTCGATCATTCCGCTGGAGAGCGCGACGGGAGTGCTCCTGACGCGGCTCCAGAGACAGCTTAGCGCGAACACCCCGATCTGGATTCTGGCCGGAATCGGGCTGCCGCTGGCGTTCTGGAGGAAGAACCCGTGCGGCCACCGGCCGGTCTTCATGGCGGTCTTTCTCGTGTTCTCTTTCCTGGCCATCTCCCCGGGCTTCTACTTCCGCGAACACTATTTCATTCTCCTGCTTCCCGCGGTCGCTCTGTTGGTTGCCGTCGCCCTTGGTGCGCTCGATCGCAAGGGGAGAGCGTGGCTGCCGTACGCCGTGTTCGCCGCGGCGGCTCTCGTCTCGGTGTTCCAGCAGAGAGCGTTCTACTTCGAGATGACGCCGCTCCAGGCCTGCCGCGCGGTCTACGACCTGAATCCCTTTCCCGAGGCGGTCGTCGTCGGGAAGTACATCAACGAGCACACCGCGCCGGATGCTCGCATCGCGGTGCTCGGGTCCGAGCCCGAGATCTACTTCCACGCCCGCCGGCGCTCTGCCACGGGCTACATCTACACCTTCCCGATGACCGAGAGCCAGCCCTACGCCCTGACGATGCAGAAGGACCTGATCCGAGAGATCGAGGCGTCGCGCCCCGACGTCCTGGTGTTCTCCCCGCTCTGGGGATCGGACGTGACGCGCATGTCCGTCCCGGGTGCCGTCGAGGAATGGCTGGGCGGTTTCCTGAAGGGGAGCTACACGCAGGTCGGCTTCGTGGACATCGTCTCCGCGGATCTCACGGAGTATTCCTGGGGTGCGGATGCCGCCTGGCGCGGACCCACGTCCAACCGGTTTCTCGTCGTTCTGAAGCGGAATTGAGAGCCTCGTTTCTCCGCGGAGGCCCGCCCGGCCGCGATCACTTGTGGCCGGACTCGAGATTCGTCAGAATCACCGCGCGATGACTCGGCCTCTCGCCTCGGTCCCATCGGCGTCCCGCCTCCGCGTCCCGCTGGCGGTGGCGCTGCTCTTCGGCGCCACGTTGCTCGCCTATCTTCCCGCGGTGCACGGGGGGTTCATCTGGGACGACGACGCGCACGTCACCCGGCCGGATCTCCGGCCGGTGCACGGGCTGTGGCGCATCTGGTTCGAGCTGGGCGCCACGCAGCAGTACTACCCGCTGGTGCACAGCGCGTTCTGGGTCGGGCACCGGCTCTTCGGCGACAACCCCGTCGGCTACCACCTGGTGAACATCCTGCTCCACGCCTCCGCCGCGGGCCTCGCGTGGCGGATCCTGCGCCGGCTCGCGATCCCGGGGGCTTACCTGGCGGCGGCGGTGTTCGCGCTGCACCCGGTGCACGTCGAGTCGGTGGCGTGGATCACCGAGCTCAAGAACACGCTGTCGGCGGTGTTCTACCTGGCGTCCGCCTGGGCTTACCTGCGCTTCGACGAGGAACGGCGGACGCGCTGGTACCTGCTGGCGACGGGACTCTTCGTCCTGGGATTGTCGAGCAAGACCGTCACCGCCACGCTCCCGGCGGCGCTCCTCGTGCTCTTCTGGTGGCGGCGGGGCCGGCTGTCGTGGAAGCGGGACGCGCTGCCGCTCCTGCCGTGGCTCGGCCTGGGCGCCGCGGCGGGGCTCGCCACCGCGTGGGTGGAGCGAATGATCGTCGGGGCCGAGGGCGAGGCGTTCGCGCTGACGGCGGTGGAGCGGTGCCTCCTCGCCGGTCGCGTGATCTGGTTCTACCTGGGCAAGCTGCTCTGGCCGGCGCACCTGATCTTCATCTACCCGCGCTGGGACGTGAGCGCCGGAGCTTGGTGGCAATACCTCTTCCCGCTGGGCGCGGCGGCGCTGCTGGCGGCTCTGTGGCTGCTGCGCCGGCGGCGACGCGGGCCGCTGGCGGCGATGCTGTTCTTCGTGGGCACGCTCTTTCCCGTGCTGGGCTTCTTCAACGTCTATCCGTTCCGCTTCTCGTTCGTGGCCGACCACTTCCAGTACCTGCCGAGCCTGGGGGTGATCACGCTGGTCTCGGCGGGAATCGCTCGGGGCGCGGAGCGCCTGACGGGCCGGGCGGGGTGGGGGAGGCACGCGCTGGTCGCGGCGCTTCCGTGCGTGCTGGCGGTCCTGACCTGGCGGCAGAGCGGAATGTACAGCGATGCGGAGACGCTGTATAGGACGACGATCGAGCGGAACCCGGGCTGCTGGATGGCGTACAACAACCTGGGCAACCTCCTGACCGACGAGGGCCGGGATCGGGAGGCCATCGAGCTCCTGAGCGAGGCGATGCGGCTCCAACCGGACTTCGCCGAGGTGCACAACAACCTGGGACGTGCCCTGCTCGAGGAGCGCCGATTCCCCGAGGCCATCGGGCATTTCGATCGGGCCTTGCAGCTCAGGCAGGACTATCCCCAGGCCCGGGTCAACCTGGGAGTCGCCCTGTTCCAGCAGGGCCGGGACGCCGAGGCCATCGAGAGCTTCGATCGGGTGCTGGAGCGCGCGCCGGAGAACGCCGAGGCCCTCGGCAATCTGGCGCTGGTTCTCGTCCGGCAGGGCCGGGTCCGCGAAGGCGTGGAGCATCTCGAACGGGCGTTGCGAGCCAGGCCCGACTATCCCGAGGCCCACTTCAATCTCGGCAACGTTTTGGCCGGAATGGACCGGATCGACGAGGCCATCGGGCATTACGACCAGGCCATCCGCGCCCGGCCGGAATACGCCGAGGCCCACAACAATCTGGGCGTCGCTCTGGTCCGACAGGGCCGGATCCGGGAGGCCATCGAGCACTACGGCACGGCGCTCAAGCTCAAGCCGGATCTCGCCGAGGCCCATGACGGTCTCGGCATCGCCCTGGCCCAGGAGGGCCGAATCTCGGAGGCCATCGAGCAGTACAACGAGGCGCTCAGGATCCGGCCGGACCTCGAAGAAGTCCGCGCTCACCTCCGGAGCGCGCAGGATTCACTCCGGGGGATTCCGCACCCATGAGCGCGGCGCGTCCCGCCTCCGTTCCTTCCGCGGCCCCGCGGTCCAGGGTCAAGGACGCCGCGATAGGGCTGCTCGTCGCCGCGGCGATCGTCGGGCTCGTCGAGGCGGCCCTCTGGGCCTTCGGCGTCCGCACCCTCCTCTCGGAGCGCGATCCTTACGAGGGGTTCTCGTCCCGGATGCGCGCGTTCGAGAGGGACGACGAGCGCGGGCTGTACCGGACCCTCCCGCGGGCGGTTCGCCATTCGTTCAACTACCAGGAGTTTCTCGCGAAGAAGCCGGCGAACGGATTCCGCTTCTTCACGATCGGGGGGTCGAGCGCCTACGGCTTCCCTTGGGGCGCGAACGTCGCGTTCACGCGCGTGCTCGGGACGGCGCTCGAGGCGGCGTTCGGCGACCGGAAGATCGAGGCGGTCAACGCCGCGGCCATGTCCTACGGCTCCGCCCGCCTGCGGATTCTCGCGGGGGAGATCCTCGACTACGAGCCCGACGCCCTGATCGTCTTCGAGGGGCACAACGAGTTCATCGAGCGGCGGATGCGGCAGGAGCTGGAGCGGGTGCCGCAGCTCCGCCCGGTCCAGGCCGTGCTCTTCCGGTCGCGCCTCTACTCCGCGATGTCGCGCCTCTACGAAAAAGCCCGGCCGGGCGCGCGGCCGGAGGACAAGGATGCCGGTTCGAGGAGCACCGGGGAGCTGCTCGGCCTGGACGTGATCCGCGATACCGGCATCGCGGTCACCGAACGGGATCGCGGGGAGGCTCGTCGGGCGTTCGAGGAAAACCTCCGCGCGATCGCGGAGACGGCGCGCGGCAAGGGCGTGCTCCTCCTCCTCTGCACGGTTCCCTGCAACCTGAGCGGTTGGTCGCCGGACCAGTCGGTGTTTCCCGACGGGATGGGGCAGGGCGCCCGCCGGGACGTCCTGAAGCGGCTGGCGGAGGCCCGCCGGCTCCTGCAGGCGGGCGATGCGACGGCCGCCGCGGCGGCCCTCGAGCGAGCGCGCTCCGTCGCTCCCGGCTACGCCGAGGTCCACTTTCTCCTGGGAAAGTCGTACGAGGCCCTGGGACGGTGGGACGAGGCCCGCGCGTCCTACGCGCTCGCCCGGGACAGGGACGCGATGCCCTCGCGGGTCCTGAGCGCGTTCAACGACGCGATCCGCGAGGTCGGGCGCGAGCGGGGAGTGATCCTCGTCGACATCGAGCGGAGCTTCGAGGAGGCCTCTCCGCACGGTCTCGTCGGGTTCAATCTCATCGAGGACTACGTCCACCCGACACCCGAGGGGCATCGGCGGATCGCGTTCGAGCTCTACAAGGCGATTCTCGAGCGAGGCCTCCTGGGGGAAAAACGCGCGGCGGATCCTTCGGCCTTCGAGCGGGCGGCGGGCCCGCCGGCTTCCGCCGAGGCGAAGAGCCCGGCGCTGCTCTTCAACCTGGGCGTCGTGATGGAGAACAAGGGGCTCGCCGACGCGGCGATCGAGAGCTACCGCGCCTGCATCGCCCTCGACCCGCGCCACCCGAGGGCGCACTACAACCTGGGCCGGCTGCTTCACCGCCGGGGGCGCTTCGCCGAGGCCGAGGCGGAGCACCGGCTGGCCGTCGATCTCGATCCCGCCTACGTGATGTCCTACGTCGGTCTCGGAGAGGCGCTCCGTGCCGAGGGGCGCAACGACGAAGCGTGCCGGGTCCTGGAGCGCGCGACGCGGGTCGACGCCGGCTCCGCTTACGCCTGGAACGGCCTCGGGGCCGCACTCGCGGCCTCGGGCCGATACCCCGAGGCGGAGGCGGCGCTCCGGAAGGCGATCGATCTTGCGCCCGAAAGGCTCGACGCGCGGGCGAACCTCGGCTTCGCGCTCCTGTCGCAGGGCCGGCTCGTCGACGCCGAGGCCGCCTTTCGAGCGGCGCTCGAGTCCCGCCCCGACCATTCCGCGTCGCGAAACGGGCTCGCCGCCGTGCTCGCGGAGCGGGGCGACCTCGACGGCGCGGAGCGCCTGTTCCGGGAGACGCTCCTCGTCTCCCCGGGCGATCCGTACGCGCTCGCCGGACTCCGGGAAATCGCGAGGCGTCGCGCCCCGGCCCGGTGACGAGGGACGGTCTCTGGCGCGCGGCGCCCGGCGGGACGTTCCCGCTTTCCGGGAACCGGGTTAAGATCCGCATCCCGTCGGAGCGCGCCGGAGGACGAGTTGCATCCGTACGATCGCTTCGTGCGAATCGTGTTGCCCGTCGGGGCCACGTGCCTGCTCCTGACCGTGACGGCGGTGGGCTGGATCGCGCAGCCGGACCGACTGGCCCGCGGGTACGCTCCGGAGCAGCCGATCCCTTACTCGCACGCGCTGCACGCGGGGACCCTGAAGATCCCGTGCCTGTACTGCCACGCAGGAGCGGACCGGTCGCGGCACGCGGGGATTCCCGCGGTCGAGACCTGCATGAACTGCCATCGGGTCACGAAGACCGACAGCCCCGCGATCCGGAAACTGACGGACGTCTACGACTCCGGCCGTCCGCTCGAGTGGGCACGGGTGCACACGCTTCCGGACTACGTCTATTTCGACCACCGGCCGCACGTGAACGCGGGGATCGCTTGCCAGACCTGCCACGGCGAGGTCCAGACCATGACGGTGGTGTCCCGGCGGATGTCCATGCGCATGGGGAACTGTCTCGGGTGCCACCGCGACCCGCGAGCCGCCCTTCCGTCGGGCTCCAAGATCCTGCGGGGGCCCGAGCACTGCAACGCGTGCCACCGATGAGGCGGGGGACCGGGATGATGCGATCCGACGGCCGCAGACGCTTACGTTACTGGCGTTCGCTGGCCGAGTACCACGGCCTCCCGCCGACCGAGGAGGAGCGGGTGGCCGAGGCCGCTCACGGCGCGGCGGGGCCGCCGGAGTTTCCCGGGGACGGAGTTTCCCGCCGGCGATTCCTCGGCCTCCTCGGCGCCTCGGCGGCGCTCGCGGCGGGCGCGTCCTGCTCGCGCGCGGAGCGCGGGACGATCGTTCCGTATACCAAGAGGCCGCCCGAAGTCGTCCCCGGCGTCGCGAACCACTACGCCAGCACCTTCCAGGAGGGGACGTCGGCCTTCGGCGTGCTGGTCAAGGTGCGCGAGGGCAGGCCGATCCACATCGAGGGGAACGACGAGCACCCGGAGTTCGCCGGCAAGACCCATTTGCGCGCGATCGCCGATCTTCTCCGCCTCTACGATCCCGATCGCCTGAGGCGGCCGCTCCTCTACGGGAAGCCCGCGACCTGGGCGGAGGCCGACGGCCGGATCGTCCCCCTGCTCAGGGCCGCTGCGGCGTCGCGCGGCCCGGTCCTCCTCGTGACCGGGGCCGTCGTGTCGCCGACGCGGATGGCGGTTCTCGAGGATCTGCGTCGCGTCCTTCCGGGTCTCAGGCACGTCGCGGTCGAGCCGCTCGCCGGCCCGGGCTCGCGGGACGCCGCGGTCGCGTGCTTCGGAGAAGCGCTCACGCCGAGGCTCCGCTTCGACCGGGCGGACGTCATCCTCGCGCTCGAGAGCGACTTTCTCGGAAGCGACGGCCAGGCTCCGATCGCGATCCGCGAGTTCGTGTCCCGCCGCCGCGTCGAGGGACGAGGCGATTCGATGAGCCGGCTCTGGGTCCTCGAAGCGGGGATGAGCGTCACCGGGACCAACGCGGACCACCGGCTGCCGGTCAGGCCGTCGGCCTCCGCCGCCGTCGCCTTCGCCCTCGCGCGGGCGCTCCACGAGGAGCACGGGATCGCCCTTCCGGCCGGCCTGTCCAAGGAAGTCCTGTCGGCGTTCGGTCTCGACGCGATCGCGGGCCGGGTGAACGCGCCCCGGGCCTTGCTCGACGCGCTCGCCGCCGACCTCGCGAAGGCCGGCCGCGCGGCTCTCGTGGTCGCGGGGCCGTCCCTTCCGGCCGAGGCGCACGTGGCGTCTTCGCTCCTCAACGTGATGCTCGGAGCCGAGGGGCATACCGTGGACGCGGCCGCGGCCTGCCGGCCCGCGGCCGGCCCCGCCACGGCCGAGGATCTCGCGGCCGCGCTGCGAGAGGCGAAGGCCGGCGGCGTTGCCGCGGCGATCTTCTGGGGGGTGAACCCGGCCTACTGGCTTCCCGACGCGGCCCTCTTCAAGAGCGCGATCGCGCGCGCCCCGGCGAGGATCTTCATCGGCCTTGACCGGGACGAGACCGCGGAGGACTGCCCGATCGTTCTTCCGGAGCACCACTGGCTCGAATCCTGGGGCGACTACGAGACGTCGGAGGACCTGCTGAGCCTGGAGCAGCCGGCGATCGGTCCCCTTTACGACACGAGGCAGGGAGAGGAGATCCTCCTGGGCTGGGCGAAGGCGCTCGGCGCCGTCGTACCTGCCGGCTATCGCGAGTATCTCAAGGCCCGCTGGCGGAGGGAGGTTTACTCCGCGGCGAGCCCCGTTCCCTTCGAGTCGTTCTGGAGCGCAGCGCTCCACGACGGCGTCCTCAGGCGGCCCGCGGCACCCGCATCGCCCCGGGCGATTCGGATCGCGGCGGTCGAGACGGCGGCTTCCGCCGCGGCCGTGGAGCACGCCGCCCCGGGAATGGGTCTTACGCTGCTTCTCCATCCGGCCGTCACGGTGTACGACGGCCGCTACGCGAACAACGGGTGGCTCCAGGAGCTTCCCGATCCGGTGACGACGGTGACCTGGGGGAACCCGGCGCGTCTCTCGCCCGCGGATGCCCGGCGCCTCGGCCTCGAAGACGGGGACGTGGTGCGGCTCGAGGCGCGAGGGCGGTCGCTCGAGGTCCCGCTGCTCGTCCAGCCCGGACAGGCCGAAGGGACCGTCTCGCTGGCGCTCGGCTACGGGCGAAGCACAGGGAGCGTCGCGACGGGGGTCGGCGTCGACGCCTGGCCGCTGATGGGAACGGGGAGCGACGCCGCCGGGTCGCCCTTCCTCGCGGCAGCGAGGCTCACGAGCGCCGGGACGCGCGCCGAGACGGCGACGGCACAGATGCACCGATCGATGGAGGGACGGGACATCGTCCGGAGCCTGACGCTGGCCCGCTACGCGAAGGCGGGCTTCGAGCAGGAGAAGCGCGAGCCGGCCACCCTGTTCCCCGCGCAGGAGTTCCCCGAGCACAAGTGGGGCATGGCCATCGACCTCACGGCCTGCGTGGGGTGCGGCGGTTGCGTCGTCGCCTGCCAGTCGGAGAACAACGTGGCGGTGGTGGGCCCCGAGCAGGTGCGACGCGGGCGGGCGATGCACTGGATGAGGATCGACCGCTACTTCGACGGGTCGCCCGACAACCCCCGCGTCGTCCACCAGCCGATGCTCTGCCAGCAGTGCGACAGCGCTCCCTGCGAGACCGTCTGCCCGGTGAACGCGACGACCCACAGCCCGGACGGCCTCAACCAGATGGCCTACAACCGCTGCGTCGGCACCCGGTACTGCGCCAACAATTGCCCCTACAAGGTCCGCCGGTTCAACTTCCTCGAGTACACCGCGGCGAAGACGGAGCCCGAGAGCCTCGTATTCAACCCCGAGGTCACCGTCCGCCCGCGCGGGGTCATGGAGAAGTGCACGTTCTGCGTCCAGAGGATCGACGACGTCCGCCAGCGCGCGAAAGGGGAGGGGAGAGCCGTCCGCGACGGCGAGATCGTCCCCGCCTGCGCCGCCGCCTGCCCCGCGACCGCGATCGTCTTCGGCGACCTCAAGGACCCCACGAGCGAGGTCTCGCGCCTCGCGGCGAGCGACCGGGGCTACCGCGTGCTCGAGGAGCTGGGTGTCAAGCCGTCCGTGACCTACCTGGCGAGGCTGACCAACCCCGCGAAGGGCGGAGACGGGCATGAAGGCTGACGCGGCAGCGCTGCCCGAGCGTCTCCGACCCCGGGCCGTTTTCCAGGGGGTGATGACGCCCGGCTCCCTCGACGATCAGGTCCTGGGGCACACGGCGGGGACGCCCTCGCCCCTCTGGTACGCCGGCCTCGCGATCTCCCTCTCGGCCTTCGCGGTGGGCGCCTCGCTGATCCTCTACACGTTCTACACGGGGATCGGCGTCTGGGGGAACAACCGGCCGGTCTTCTGGGCGTTCGACATCATCAATTTCGTGTTCTGGGTCGGGATCGGGCACGCCGGGACGCTGATCTCCGCGATCCTCCTCCTGTTGCGCGCGCCCTGGCGCAACGCGATCGCGCGGTTCGCCGAGGCCATGACGATCTTCGCCGTCATGTGCGCGGGGATCTTCCCTCTGATCCACGTCGGGCGGCCCTGGGTCGCCTTCTGGCTGTTCCCGTATCCGAACCAGCGGGCGATCTGGCCGAACTTCCGCTCGCCGCTGCTCTGGGACGTCTTCGCGGTCAGCACCTACTTCAGCGTCTCGCTGCTGTTCTGGTACCTCGGCCTCATGCCCGACATCGCCTCGTTGCGCGAGCGCGCGACGGGGAAGGTCCGGAAAGCCCTGTACACGGTCTTCAGCGTCGGATGGCGCGGGGCTTCCTCCCACTGGCGGCACTACGAGAAGGCGTACCTGCTGCTCGCCGGCCTCGCGACCGGACTGGTCCTCTCCGTGCACAGCGTCGTGTCGTTCGATTTCGCCGTCTCGATCGTCCCCGGCTGGCACATGACGATCTTTCCCCCCTATTTCGTCGCCGGCGCGATCTTCGCCGGCTTCGCGATGGTCGTCATCGTGCTGGTGGTCGTGCGCGAGACGATGCGCCTCGAGAACCTGATCACCGACTACCACCTGGACGCGATGAACAAGGTCATCCTCGGGATGTCCTGCCTGATGGGCTACGCCTACATCATGGAAGGGTTCACGGCCTGGTACAGCCAGAACGCTTACCTCCACCACATCTTCGTCCAGTACGTCTGGGGTTCCTACGGATGGGCGGGCTGGCTCACGATCGCGTGCAACGTGGCGATCCCGCAGCTTCTATGGGTCCCGCGCTTCCGCCGCTCGTACCCGGCGATGTTGCTCGTGGCCCTCGGTGTCACCGTCGGGATGTGGTTCGAGCGGTTCGTCATCATCGTCGTCTCCCTGCATCACGACTACCTCCCGTCGTCGTGGCACCTCTACAAGCCCACCCCGGTGGATCTCGGCATCCTGGTCGGCTCGTTCGGGCTCTTCTTCACGCTCGTGCTCCTGTTCGCGCGCGTCCTCCCGGTGATCGCGACCAGCGAGGTCAAGGCGACCCTCCCCGGCGCCCAGCCGTCCCACCGCGGAGGCGGCCATGAGTGAGCGCGCCTTCGCGGTGCTGGGGCTCTTCGACAGCGCGCAGGCGCTCGTGGACGCGGCGGTGCGTCTTGCGCCCCGGCGGCTCGGCCGCCTGGAGGCGTACACCCCCTACCCCGTTCACGGCATCGACGACGTGCTCGGGGCGAGGAGATCGCCGCTCGCAGGCATGACGCTGGTCGCGGGGGCGCTCGGCGCGGTCACCGCGATGGTGTTCGAGTGGTGGACGAGTGCGGTGGACTACCCGGTCGTCACCGGCGGCAAGGCGCCCTTCTCGTGGCAGGCCTTCGTCCCGATCATGTTCGAGGTGACCGTCCTCTTCGCGACCTTCACCGCGGGACTGGGGATGCTGCACCTGCTGGCCAGGCTCCCGTTCTTCGGCCACCCGATCCTCTCCTCCAAGGCGATGGCCTCGATCACGCGCGACCGCTTCGCTCTCGCCGTCGAGGCCGAGGCCGGCGGGCTCGACGTCGAAGCGGCGAAAGCCGCGCTCGCCGGCGCGGGAGCGCGGGAGATCGAGGTCCTGACCGTTCCGGCGGAGCGCGGGCCGTTTCCGCTCCGTTTCCTCTCGCGATCGGCGCTCGGCATCGCCGCCGCCTGCGTCGCGGCGGGGTACGCGACCTACTGGGGGGTGAAGCTGATTCCCGTGCTGCCGCCGATGGTCCACATGCTGGAGCAGCCGAGGCTCGACGCCCAGGAGGCGAACGCCTTCTTCCCCGACGGCCACGGCATGCGCCCGCCCGTTCCGGGGACCGTCGACAGGGAGCACGTGCCCTACCCGTTCCGCACGCAGGAGGAGGCGGCGGCCCTCGTGAACCCGCTCCCTCGCACCGCCGAGGTGCTTCGCCTCGGACGGAAGGCGTACGAGAATCACTGCGCCGTCTGCCACGGCGCGCTCGTGAACGGCGTGCCGACCCTCACGCCGGCCTATGGCGCGAAGCCGGCCAACCTGCAGTCGCGGGCGATCCGGGAGGTCGCCGACGGGCAGATCTACCACGTGATCGTGAGGGGGAAGAACGCGATGCCCTCCTACGCCGCCGATCTGACCGAAGAGGAGCGATGGGCGATCGTCCACTACGTCCGGGTCCTGGAGCGGGCGCAGAACGCGAAGGACGAGGACCTGAGATGAGCGCCACCGGCGCGTCCGCCCGGGTGCCCGCCCTCATGACGGCGGCGGGTGCCGTGGGGCTCGGGGCGACCTGGTTCGCCGCGGGGGCGGCGCGGTTCTGGGCCAACTGGCTCCTCTGGTTCCTCTTCCTGCTGACCATCGGCTTGGGCGCGCTCTTCCTCGTGGCCCTCGAGCACCTCGCGGACGTCCGCTGGAGCGTGCCGATCCGGAGGACCGCGGAGAGGGTGTCCGGGCTCGTCGTCCTCACCGCGCCCGTGGCGCTGATCGCTCTCCTCGC
Organism: Acidobacteriota bacterium; assembly: GCA_041494445.1. Lineage (GTDB taxonomy): Bacteria > Acidobacteriota > Polarisedimenticolia > Polarisedimenticolales > JAIQFR01 > JAIQFR01. Next base: position 27,735 of record JBGQAU010000029.1, read on the forward strand.
GCTTCCCGTGCTCTTCCCGTGGACGTGGCCCGAGGCGGCGGCGCGGCCCGCCGTCGCCGGCAAGGCCGCGTGGCTGAACGTCCCGTTCTTCACGATCCGCGTCCTCGTCTGCCTCGCCCTCTGGCTCCTCTCCTACCGGATTCTCGTGGGGGGCTCGCTCAGACAGGATCGGACGAGAGATCCGCGCTTCAACATCCGCGCGCGCCGGTTCGCCCCGGCCTTCATGGCGATCTTCGCCCTGACCCTCACCCTCGCGGCGTTCGACTGGATGTCGAGCATGGAGCCCGAGTGGTACAGCGACATCTTCGGGGTGTACGTTTTCGCGGGCTCGTTCCTCGCCGGCCTCGCGGCGGTCTCGCTCGCCGTGCTGTACCTCAGGGACCGGGGGCGGCTGTCCCGGGTCCGGTTCGACAACCTCTACGGCCTCGGCGGGTGGCTGTTCGCGTTCGCCGTGTTCTGGGCCTACATCGCGTTCGCCCAGTACCTCCTGCAATGGTACGGGAACCTCCCCGAGGAGGTCTTCTGGTACAAGGAGAGGATCGAGGGAGACTGGCTCGGCCTCGCTCTCGTCATCGGCGTGCTCCACTTCCTGATCCCGTTCCTCGTGATGATCCCGCGCGACGCGAAGGGCAAGCCCGGGAGCCTCGGGCGCGCGGCGGTCCTCTTCCTCGTGGCCCACTTCCTGGACCTCTACTGGTTGATCCTCCCGGCGGCGGGGACGGGGCCTCTGCCGTCCTGGCCGGAGGCGAGCTTCGCGCTCTTCTTCGGCGGGATCGCGCTCCTCTGGCTCAGGAGGGCGATGACGATCGGCGAGGACATGCCCGTGGGCGACCCGTTCCTGGCGGAGAGCCTGGAGTACCGCCTGTGATCGAGGAGTACGTCGACCGAGGGGAGCTCCGGCGCCTGCTCTCGACGCTGATGGTCGTCGTCCTGGCGATCACGATCGCGATCCTCTTCGCGTTCATCGTGGTCCCGGGGCTCAGGAACGCGAGCGCGCCGCTCGCCGGCCCGCCCGTGGCGCCGCCGCAGGGAGAGACCGGCTGGCTCGACCCTACGGAATACCCCCCGCAGCGAGGGTACGTGATCCCGCCGGTCGATCCCGCGACGGTCCTGACCGCGACCCCGGCGCTCCTGGAGCGAGGCAAGGCGCTCTTCGCCCAGAACTGCGTTTCCTGCCACGGCGGCGGCGGGCGCGGCGACGGGCCGGCCTCGCGGGCACTGGTTCCCGCGCCGCGCGATCTCACGAGGCCCGACGGGTGGGTCAACGGCTTCCGGGTCGAGGGGATCTTCAAGACGCTGAAGGAGGGGATCGCGGGTTCCGCGATGGCCTCCTGGGACTACCTGGCGGCCGCCGACCGGATGGCGCTCGTCCACCACGTCCAATCCCTCGGCGGCTTCCCGCATGGGCCCGAGGACCCGGCGGCGCTCGCGGCCTTCGCGAAGCAGTTCGCGTCCTCGGCCGAGAAGGTGCCGAACCGGATCCCGGTGAGCATGGCGATGGCCAAGCTCGAGGCCGAAGAGTTCCCCGTTCCGCCTCTGGCGGTGCCGGAGGGGACGGCCCTGGACCGGGGAGCCGCGCTCCTCCGAGAGGCGATCGTGGACGGGCGGCGGGCGGCCGAGACGCTCGCCCGGACGCCGGGATGGCGAACGGGGCCCGCCGAGCTCGCCGCGGCGATCGTCCCCGGGGCGCCCGGGGACGGCTTCGCGGTCTCCGTGGCGACGCTCGGCGCCGACGACTGGGAGGCGCTCCATCGGGAGCTTCTCCGAGTGGCTCCGCGGTGACCGGGCCGGTGGTTGCGGAGCGTACGGCCGCGGCACAGAATCCAACCCACGGTTTCGTCCTCGGCTGTCGAGCCGGAATGGGGGGAGGAATGAAGGGATCCGCCGTGCTGCTCGTCCTCGCGGTCGCGGTAGGTCTCGCGCCGGCCGCGCGCGCCAAGGAGGCCGGCGCCCCGCCGCCGCCGGGAGAGGTCGGGATCTTCGAGAAGCTGGGGGGACAGGTCCCCCTCGACCTGAAGCTCGTCGACGAGCAGGGGCGCGAGGTGGCGGTCCGCGAGATCATCGACCGGCCGACGCTCCTCACGCTCAACTACTTCCGCTGCGCGATGATCTGCACTCCGCAGCTCAACAACCTCGCCGACACTCTCAATCGGCTCGATCTCACGCCGGGCAAGGACTTCAAGGTCCTGACGGTGAGCTTCGACGACAGGGACACCCCCGAGATCGCGGCGCAGAAGCGCGCGAACTACCTCAAGCTGATGAAGCGCCCCTTCCCTCCCGAGGGCTGGCGCTTCATCACGGGCGACGCCGCCTCGACGAAAGCTCTCGCCGACTCGGTGGGCTTCAAGTTCCAGAAGCAGGACGGCGGCTTCGTCCACCCCGCGGCGATCATCGTCCTCTCGCCCACCGGGCGGGTGACCCGGTACCTATATGGCGTGGATTACCTTCCGGCGGAGCTCACGACCTCGATCGGGCTCGCGGCGCAGGGGATCACTCTTCCGACCGTGAACAAGTGGCTCCGCTTCTGCTTCAGCTACGATACCGAGGGACGGAAGTACGTCTTCAGCGTGACCCGGGTCGTCGGCACGATCACCCTCCTGGCGGCGGGGGCGCTCCTTTTGACCCTGATCTTGAAAGGGCGATCCAGGAAGCGCGGCACGACCGAACGGAGCGCCGGCACCGGCGTCACTCGATGAGAGGCTCCTAGGATGGGCACGACGGCGACGGCCGGGCTCGACGGGGCCAGCTTCCTCGACGCGGGGCGCCGGCGGGGGATCCTCGGCTGGATCCTCTCCACCGACCACAAGAGGGTCGGGATCCTCTACCTCGCCGCGATGGTCTCGTTCTTCTTCGTCGGGGCCGGGATCGGCGTGACGATGCGGCTCGTGGCGCTCAGCATGAATCCGACGATCGTCGGACCCCAGACCTACAACGCCCTGTTCACGGTCCACGGCGTGATCATGATCTTCCTGTTCGTGATCCCGGGGCTGTCGGCGGTCTTCGGGAACTTTTTCCTCCCGATCCTGATCGGGGCGAGGGACGTGGCCTTCCCCCGCCTGAACCTCGCTTCCTGGTACTTCTTCATCGCCGGGGCCGCGCTAGCGATCCTGTCGCTCTTCACCGGCAACGGCCCGCCCGACACCGGGTGGAGCTTCTACGCCCCGTACAGCCTGAGGACCGGCACCAACGTGACGCTGGCGGTGTTCGCGGCCTTCGTTATCGGGTTCTCCTCGATCTTCACCGGGATCAACTTCATCACCACGGTCCACCGCATGCGGGCGCCGGGCATGACCTGGCACCGGATGCCCCTGTTCGTCTGGTCGGTGTACGCCACCGCCTGGGTCCAGGTCCTCGCGACGCCGATCCTCGGGATCACGCTGCTCCTGGTGATTCTCGAGCGGGTCTTCGGCATCGGGGTCTTCGACCCGGCCAAGGGCGGGGACCCGCTCCTCTACCAGCACCTGTTCTGGATCTACTCGCATCCCGCGGTGTACATCATGATCCTGCCGGCCATGGGGGCGATCTCCGAGATCATCCCGACCCACGCCCGCCGGACCGCTTTCGGCTACAAGGCGATCGCGTACTCCTCTCTCTCCATCGCCGGCGTCGGGTCGCTGGTCTGGGCGCACCACATGTTCACCAGCGGGATGAGCGAGACGGCCAACATGGTCTTCTCGCTGCTGACGTTCCTCGTGGCGATCCCGAGCGCGATCAAGGTGTTCAACTGGACCGCGACCCTTTACAAGGGCTCGATCGATCTGTCGCCCCCGATGCTCTTCGCACTGACGTTCGTCTTCCTCTTCACGATCGGCGGGCTGACCGGGGTCATGCAGGGGGCGCTCGCGCTGAACGTCCATCTCCACGACACCTACTGGATCGTGGGCCACTTCCACTACGTGATGTTCGGCGGGACGGGGATGGCGTTCTTCGCGGCGCTGCTCCACTGGTTCCCGAAGATGTTCGGGAAGATGTACAACCGGAAGGTGGCCACGCTCGCGTGGTTCCCGATCTTCGTCGGCTTCAACATGCTGTACTTCACCATGCTGGTCCTCGGCTGGATGGGGATGCCGCGCCGCTACTTCCAGCACCTGCCGCAGTTCCACACGGGCCACGTGGTCGCGACGGTCGGCTCGTGGTTCCTGGTGGCCGGGCTCCTGATCCTGTTCGGCAACCTCGTCGTCGCGCTGTTCCGCGGGGAGAAGGCGCCGGCCAACCCGTGGGGAGGGGTGACCCTCGAGTGGACGATCCCGTCTCCCCCGCCGGTGGAGAACTTCCACGAGATCCCGACGGTCACCGGCCGCCCGTACGCGTTCAATCCGGGGAGGACGCGATGAGCGGGCCGGGACCCGCCGCCGCCGCACCGCACCGGGACTACCAGGGCGCGAAGATCGGGATGTGGCTCTTCGTCTTCACGGAGCTGATCCTGTTCGGCGGGCTGTTCCTCCTGTACTCGGCCTACCGCACGAAGTACCCGCACGAGTTCCACGAGGGCGGCCAGGAGCTGAACGTCGTCATCGGCGTGGCCAACACGATCGTCCTCCTGACGAGCAGCCTGACCGTCGCGATGTCGATCACGGCGATCCAGAAGGGGGAGAAGCGGCGGGCCCGGATCCTCCTCGCGATCACGCTTCTGCTCGCCGCCGTCTTTCTCGTGGACAAGGTCGTCGAGTGGAGCGCCGAGATCGGCCGGGGCATCTATCCGAACGGTCCGGAGCTGCTGAAACGCCCGCAGGGGGCCATCATCTTCTTCGGCCTCTACTACACCATGACCGGCCTGCACGGGCTCCACGTCCTCGCCGGGATCGGCGTCCTTGCCGTCATGCTGGCTCTCCTGACTAAAGACAGGATCCGAAGCGACGACTACGTGAAGCTGGAGAATGCCGGCCTCTACTGGCACCTGGTGGACGTCATCTGGATCTTCCTCCTCCCCCTGTTCTACCTGGCGGCGTGAGGGAGCGCGCGATGGAGCACGAGGCCGGCCACGTGATCCCGTACTCCACGCTGGTCAAGGTGTGGGCGGTCCTGCTCGCCCTGACGGCGGTTCTGGTCTTCGTCAGCCGGGTGTTCCACGAGACGCTGTCCGTCCCGGCGATGCTGGCCATCACCCCTCTCAAGGCGGGGCTCGTCTTCTACTTCTTCATGCACCTCAAGTACGAGGGGGTGCTCCTCAAGACGATGTTGTTCGTGGCGCTGGCCACGCTCGTGATCTTTCTGGGCCTCCTGTTCTCCGACGTGCTCGTGCGTTTCGGCTGAGGACCACGGTGCCGTTCCTTTCCCAGACCGCCGGCATCACCGAGAGGGTGGACAGCGTCTTCCTGTTCATGCTCGCCGTCTCCGTGGCCTTCCTGCTCGGCATCACGGGCCTGATGATCTACTTCGTGATCCGTTACAGCCGGAAGCGGAACCCGCAAGGGGAGGACATCGAGGGGAACGCGTGGCTCGAGGTGACGTGGACCGTGATCCCGCTCGTCCTTTTCATGGGGATGTTCTACTTCGGTTGGACGAACTTCGAGTACATGCGCAACCCTCCGCGCGACGCGATGGTGATCGAGGCGACGGGCCGGCAGTGGGCCTGGAGCTTCAAGTACCCGAGCGGCCGGATCACGGACGAGCTTTTCGTCGCGCTGGGCGAGCCGGTGAGGATCGAGGTGCGCTCGCTCGACGTGATCCACGGGTTCTACATCCCCGCGTTCCGGGTGAAGGCGGACGTGGTGCCGGGAAAGAACAACTACCTCTGGTTCCGGCCGGAGGCGCTCGGCACGTTCGACATCCAGTGCACGGTGATCTGCGGAGTGGACCATTCGTACATGCTCTCGAAGGTCCACGTCCTGAGCGTGCCCGAATTCAAGAAGTGGTACTTCGCCGACGAGAACGCGCCCGCGGCCGGGAGAAGTCCGGCGCCGGCGGGGAAGCCGGAGGCCGCGGCGGGTGTTTCGCCTGGACTCGCCGTCCTGGAATCGAAGCATTGCCTCTCCTGCCACTCCGTGGACGGCAAGCCCATGGTGGGGCCGACATTCAAGGGACTTTTCGGAGCGAAGAGGCTCGTCGTCGCGGGCGGCCGGGACAAGGAGGCCGTGGCCGACGGCGCGTACCTTCGTCGCTCGATCCTGGATCCCTCCGCCGAGATCGTGAAGGGCTACCCGCCCGCGATGGAGGCCGTGCCTCTCACGGACCGGGAAGTCGAGGACGTCATCGCGTACCTCCGAAACCTGAAGTGACCCCGTGTCCGTCGGCCGCTCGGTCGCGGTGTTGACCAAGGTCCGGATCGCGGGCCTCTCCACGCTGTCCACCGCGACCGGCTACGCGGTCTTCGCGCGGGGGCTCGGCTGGGGCGTCCTGCCCGCCTGCGGGGGCACGCTTCTCCTCTCCGCGGGCGCCTCGGTCCTGAACGAATGGCAGGAGAGGGAGGCGGACTCCCGCATGGAGAGGACACGCGGGCGGCCCCTTCCTGCGGGAGCCATGCGGCCGGCCGCGGCGCTCGTACTCGCGGCGCTCCTGGCCTGCTCGGGCTTCGCGGTCCTTCTCTCCGCGAGCGGTCTTACGACCTCCCTGCTGGGTCTCCTCGCGTTCGCCTGGTACAACGGCGTCTACACGCCGCTCAAGCGCGTGACCGCGCTCGCCGTGATCCCGGGAGCGCTGATCGGAGCGATCCCGCCGGCGATCGGCTGGACGGCCGCGGGAGGAAGACTGGCCGACCCGCGGGTCCTCTGCCTCGCGTTCTTCTTCTTCGTGTGGCAGGTCCCGCACTTCTGGCTCCTCCTCCTGCTGCACGGCCGGGACTACGAGCGCGCCGGCTTCCCGACGCTCACTTCGCTCCTGAGCCCGCGGGGGCTCGCCCGGCTGACCTTCATTTGGATGATGACGACGGCCGCGTCCTCCCTCCTGCTGCCCTTGTACGGCCTCACCTCGTCGCCGCTCGTCGCCCTCGGCCTCGTCGCCGCCGCGCTCTTTCTGGGATGGCACGGCGTCCGCGTCGCTCGCGGCGGCGGCGACCCGCGCTCCTTCAGAGCCGCCTTCCACGGCGTCAACGCGTTCGCTCTGCTGGTGATGCTGCAGCTGGTCGCCGATCCGTACCTGGCCAAGATGATCGCCTGGTGGAGATGACGGGCGGCGGCGTTGCGCACCTAAAAAGGAGTAATATACTCCCCTTACTGGTGCGGCGCCGATCCTGATGCCGCACCCGAGAGCGGAGGTGACGGATGGCAGCGACTCCTTCCACGATGCTCGAGCTGGGCAGCAGGGCGGCCTATTTCGACCTGCCCGATACCGACGGGAAGACCGTGTCGCTTTCCGATTTCAAGGACGCCAAGGCGCTGCTCGTGATGTTCATCTGCAACCACTGCCCGTTCGTCAAGCACGTGCAGCAGGAGCTGGCCGCGCTCTGCAAGGAGTACGGGAAGCGCGGAGCCGCCGTCGTCGGCATCAGCAGCAACGACGTGACCAGCCACCCGGACGATGCGCCCGACAAGATGAAGCTCGAGAAAGAGCGCGCCGGCTACACGTTCCCCTACCTCTTCGACGAGAGCCAGGACGTGGCCAAGGCCTACCAGGCGGCCTGCACTCCGGACTTCTTCGTCTTCGACGCCAGCCGCAAGCTCGTCTACAGGGGCCAGATGGACGACAGCCGGCCCGGCAACGGCGTTCCCGTGACCGGCAAGGACCTCCGGGCGGCGCTCGACGCGGTGCTCTCGGGCCGTCCCGTCCCGGCCGACCAGAAGCCGAGCATCGGATGCAACATCAAGTGGCGGGCGGGAAACGAGCCTCGTGCTTCGATGCAGGCCCGATGAGACCGGTGGGAGGGCGGGGGACGTTCATGTTCCGGCGAGCGAGAGCACGGCTTCTCATGGCTCCGGTGATCCTGGTCCTGGGGTGGCTGCCGGCGCCCGCCGCGGTGCGGAAGACGGAAGGGAGCGAGATGAGCGGCAAGAATCCGGCGGCGGCGACCCCGGCGACCCAGGAGGCGTACTTCGCGGGAGGATGCTTCTGGGGAGTCGAGTACTGGCTGGCGAAGGCCCCGGGGGTGATCCTCGTGGAATCGGGCTACATGGGCGGCCGCATCGAGTCACCCACCTACGAGCAGGTCTCGACCGGCCGGACCGGCCACGCGGAGACCGTCCGGGTGGTCTTCGATCCGGCGAGAACGAGCTACGAGGCGCTCGTGCGCCTGTTCTTCGAGATCCACGACCCGACCGAGGTCGACCGGCAGGGGCCGGACGTCGGCCGGCAGTACCGCTCGGCGGTGTTCTACGCCGGCGACGAGCAGCGCAGGATCGCGGAGAAGC
>JBGQAU010000054.1:0-21603 GCA_041494445.1 Acidobacteriota bacterium
CCCCGTGCACCTCGCGAGGTAAGCGGAGCGCAGCCGCACCTCGTTTCCCGGGAAAAGGCGCCAGTACTTGGCCGGCGGCGTCTCCCGGAAATCGTCCCGCTCGATCCAGAGGACCCGCGAGAACGGCACCTTCCGCGAGCCCGCGGCGGCGTCCTCGGGGTTGTTCGGGACCTCCATCTCCTCGACCTGCCCCTCGGGGTAATTCTCGAGAACCACCCGGAGCGGGCGGAGCACGGCCATCGCCCGCTGCGCCCGGCGGTTCAGGTCCTCCCTCACGCAGTGCTCGAGGAGGGCGATGTCCACGATGCTGTCACGTTTTGCGACCCCGATCCGGTCGCAGAAGTCGCGAATCGCCTCGGGGGTGTAGCCGCGGCGCCTCAAGCCGCTGATCGTGGGCATCCGGGGGTCGTCCCACCCGGCCACGATCCCGGTCGCCACCAGCTCCAGCAGCTTGCGCTTGCTCATCACCGTGTGGTTGAGGGCCAGTCGCGCGAACTCGATCTGCTGGGGATGGCAGGGCGTCCTGATCTCGTCGAGAACCCAGTCGTAGAACGGACGGTGATCCTCGAACTCGAGCGTGCAGATGGAGTGGGTGATCCCCTCGATCATGTCCGAGAGTGGGTGCGCGTAGTCGTACATCGGGTAGATGCACCAGGCGCCGCCGGTCCGGTGGTGATCGGCGTGGAGGATCCGGTAGAGGACCGGGTCCCGCAGGTTCAGGTTCGGGGAGTCCATGTCGATCCTCGCCCGGAGGGTGCGCGAGCCGTCGGCGAACTCCCCGGCGCGCATCCGCCGGAAGAGGTCGAGGCTCTCCTCCGCAGGACGATCGCGGTACGGGCTCGGCCTCCCGGGGCGGGTCAGGGTGCCGCGGTGCTCCCGGACCTCGTCGGCGGTCAGGTCGCAGACGTAGGCCTTCTCCTCGCGGACGAGCTGCTCGGCGAACAGGTACAGCCGCTCGAAATAGTCCGACGCGTAGTAGAGCCGGTTTTCCCAGTCGAAGCCGAGCCAGCGGATGTCCTCCTGGATGGACTCCACGTACTCGACGTCTTCCTTGGTCGGGTTCGTGTCGTCGAACCGCAGGTTGCACGTCCCGCCGTACTGCTCCGCGATCCCGAAGTTGAGGCAGATCGACTTGGCGTGGCCGATGTGCAGGTACCCGTTCGGCTCCGGCGGGAAGCGGGTCGAGACGCGGCCCGCGTGCTTCCAGGTCCGGTTGTCCTCGTCGATGATCGAGCGGATGAAGTCCTGCGCGGGGGCCGGTCTGGCCGCGGAAGGGTCGCCCGCCGCGGGACTGCCGGAAGATCCGTTCGGCATCGTCATCGATCCCGCCTCGCTGTCGGGCTCTGCGATCCTGGCGGAGAGGGAGGGATTCGAACCCTCGGAAGGGGTGTTAGCCCCTTCAACGGTTTAGCAAACCGTCCCGTTCAGCCACTCCGGCACCTCTCCGTGAATGCGTGGACCCGCGCCGGCGCTCGGCCGGAACCGGGGATTGTAACGCACGCCGGGTTCCCGTCAACGGCACGCACGCGACGATCTGGCGGAGGGGGCGGGATTCGAACCCGCGAGGCTTTCGCCTTCCGGTTTTCAAGACCGGCGCCTTCGACCGCTCGGCCACCCCTCCGGCGGGATCATCCTCTCGGCTCGATCCTCTCTCGCCCGTCCATGTACGGCCGCAGCGCGGGCGGGACGATCACGGTGCCATCGGCCCGCTGATAGTTCTCGAGGATCGCGACCAGCGTGCGTCCCACCGCGAGCCCGGAGCCGTTGAGCGTGTGGACCAGCTCAGTCTTGGCCCCCGGCTCGGGGCGGAACCTGATCCCCGCGCGCCGGGCCTGGAAGTCCTCGAAGTTGGAGCAGGAAGAGATCTCGCGGTAGAGCTGCTGTCCGGGGAGCCAGACCTCGAGGTCGTAAGTCCGCGCCGACGAGAACCCGAGATCGGCGGCGCAAAGCTCCACCACGCGGTACGGCAGCTCGAGCCGCTTCAGGACCTCCTCCGCGTGGGCCGTCAGGAGGTCGAGCTGGCGGTAGGAGTCCACGGGCCGCGAGAAGCGCACCAGCTCGACCTTGTTGAACTGGTGCTGCCGGATCAGGCCGCGGACGTCCTTCCCGTATGAGCCCGCCTCGCTCCTGAAGCACGGCGTGTAGGCGCAGTACGCGATCGGGAGGCGGTGGCTCTCGAGGATCTCCCCGGCGTGGAGGTTCGTCACCGGGACCTCCGCGGTCGGGACCAGGTAGTACCCGCCGGGCTCGACCTTGAACAGGTCGGCCTCGAATTTCGGCAGCTGGCCGGTGCCGAACAGGGCGCCCGCGTTGACCATGAACGGCGGGAGCACCTCGAGGTAGCCGTGCTCCTTCGTGTGGAGGTCGAGCATGAACTGGATCAGCGCGCGCTCGAGCCTCGCGCCGTCGCCGAAGTAGACGGCGAAGCGGCTCCCGGCGATCTTCGCGGCGCGCTCGAAGTCGAGGATCCCCAGCGAGACGCCGAGGTCCCAGTGTGCCTTCGGCTCGAAGCCGAACTGCGGCCGCTCGCCCCACGTCCTTAGCACCGGGTTGTCCTCGGGCGACTTCCCGTCGGGGACGGCCGCGTGCGGGACGTTGGGGATCTCCGCGAGGAACGCCTCGAGAGCCGCCCCGGCGGATTCGACCTCCTTCTCGAGAGCCGCGATCCGTTCGCCGACCTGCCTCATCTCCTCCCTGAGCGGCCCGGCGTCCTGGCCCGACTTGACGATCTGCCCGATTCGCTTCGAGCTCTCGTTCCGGAGCTTCTTGAGCCCCTCGACATCGACCAGGGCCCTCCGCCGCCTGTCGTCCATCTCGCGGAACGGCGTAAGCGAGAGCGTCGAGCCCCGCTTCCTGAGGGCCTCGGCCACCCGCTCGGTGTGCTCTCTGACGAAGCGGAGATCGAGCATGCGCCACCTCGATTCCGACGCCGTCGCGGCGCCGGAACGCGCATTGTAGAACGGCGCGGCGGAACGCGGCAGGGTGCTATGATCCCCGGCGCGTCCGACGCGTGGGATCGCGCCTCGGGGGAACCTTCGCATGGACAAGCTGCGCATCGCGGGAGGCCTCAGGCTGAGCGGCCGGGTGGAGATCGGCGGGGCGAAGAACGCCGCGCTTCCGGCGCTCGCCGCGTGCCTCCTGACCGGCGACCGGGTCGAGGTCGAGAACCTTCCCCGCGTGCGGGACGTGAGGACGATGCTGCGCGTGCTGGAGCAGCTCGGCGCGACGGTGGACGCGGCGGGCGCCCGGGCCGCGGTCCGCGTCGAGCGGTTCGCGTCCTTCGAGGCGCCATACGATCTGGTCAAGACGATGCGGGCGTCGGTCCTCGTTCTCGGGCCGCTTCTCGCGAGGCACGGCCGCGCGCGGGTCTCGCTCCCCGGAGGCTGCGCGATCGGCGAGCGGCCGATCAACCTGCACATCGACGGACTCCTGAGGATGGGGGCCGAGATCGCGGTGGAGCACGGCTACGTCGAGGCGAAGGCACGCCGCCTCCGCGGGGCGTCCATCGCGTTCCCGGACAAGACGGTGACCGGGACGGAGAACCTCATGATGGCCGCGACGCTCGCGGAGGGGACCACGGTCCTCTCCAACGCGGCGCAGGAGCCCGAGGTCGCGGACCTGGCCGAGCTCCTCATCAGGATGGGCGCCTCGATCCACGGAGCCGGGACGGACGAGATCGTGGTGGAGGGGAAGCCGTCCCTCCACGGCGTCCGCCACCGGGTGATCCCGGACCGGATCGAGGCGGGGACCTACATCCTCGCCGGCGCCCTCCTCGGCGACCGGGTCGAGGTGGCGTCGTGCCGCTCGGACCACCAGGAGGCGGTGATCCGGCAGCTCGAGGCCGCGGGGGTTTCGCTCGAGGTGGGTCAAGACACGATCACGGTCAGCGCCCCGGCGAAGCCGGTCGCGCGGGATCTCAAGACCGCGCCCTACCCCGGCTATCCGACCGACATGCAGGCCCAGTACATGGTGCTCATGACCCAGGCTCTGGGGACGTCGGTCATCGCGGAGACGATCTTCGAGCGCCGATTCATGCACGTGGGGGAGCTGGCCCGGATGGGAGCCGACATCAGGATCGAGGGGAGGACCGCGGTGGTGGTCGGTCCGAGCCGCCTGACCGGCGCTCAGGTCATGGCCACGGACCTCAGGGCCTCGGCCTGCCTCGTCCTCGCGGGGCTCGTGGCGGACGGGGTCACGGTGGTGGACCGGGTCTACCACCTCGACCGGGGCTACGAGTCGATGGAGACCAAGCTCCGCGCGCTGGGCGCCTCGGTGGAGCGGGTCCGGTGATCGACTGCCTGTTCTGCAGGATCGCCTCCAAGGAAGCCCGCGCGGAGATCGTCCACGAGGATCCCGAGGTCGTCGCCTTCCGCGACATCCGCCCGCAAGCCCCGGTGCACCTTCTGATCGTGCCGCGCAGGCACATCGAATCGCTCGCCGACGCGGGCGAGGCCGACGCGGCGCTCCTCGCGCGGATCCTCCTGGTCGCCAAGGATCTCGCGATCCGGGAGGGGATCGACGCCCGGGGCTGGCGCCTCGTGACGAACCGGGGCCGGGGGGCGGGGCAGAGCGTGTTCCACCTCCACTTCCATCTCCTCGGCGGCCGCGGCATGTCCTGGCCGCCGGGCTGAGGCGTCGGGGAACCCGGTCCCTGCCGTCTTGCCCGCCGGGTCCCCGGCGTGAGAAAATCCTCCTTCTCCCAATGATCGGTTCGCGCGGGTGGTGCACCGGCTTCCGGAGGGACCCTCCATGACGACCAACCTCGACGAGAGACTCTCCACGGCTTCCGTCATCGGGGCCGCGGGCAAGATGGGGAGCGGGATCACGCTGCTGCTCGCGCAGGAGATGGCCCGCCTGTCGCTCCTGCCGGAGAACCGCGGCAAGACGTTCCGCCTGAACGCGGTGGACTTGAGCCCGGAAGGCCTCGCGGGCCTCCGCGAGTACGTCCACGTGCAGGCGCAGAAGGCGGCGGAGAAGGGGGCGGTCGGCCTCAGGGCGCTTTACGCCGAGCGCCAGGACCTGGTGGAGAACGGCGAGATCATCGCGGACTTCGTCCACCGCGTCGAGTCGGTCGTCTGGCCCAGCACCGATCTCGCCGCGGCCAAGGGGTCGCGCCTCGTGTTCGAGGCGATCGTCGAGAAGATCCCGGTCAAGGTGGAGGTCTACAAGGAGCTCAAGGGGATCTGCGCCCCCGACGCGTTCTTCCTCACCAACACGTCTTCGGTGCCGATCGGTCTCCTGGACGGGGAAGCGGGGCTCGATGGGCGGATTCTCGGGTATCACTTCTACAACCCGCCGCCGGTCCAGAAGCTCGTGGAGATCATCCGGAGCCCCGCGACGAGGGACGACGTGGCGGCGGCCGCGTCGGAGCTGGGAAAGAGGCTGAGGAAGACCCTGATCCCGTCCAAGGATGTCGCCGGCTTCATCGGGAACGGCCACTTCATCCGGGACGGGCTCCACGGGCTCGGCGAGGCGGCGCGGCTCGCGAAGGCCCATGGGTGGGCCAAGGCCGTTCACATGGTCAACCGGGTCAGTCAGGAATGGCTGCTCCGGCCCATGGGGATCTTCCAGCTGATCGACTACGTCGGGATCGACGTCTTCAAGTTCATCCAGGACGTCATGGACAGGTTCCTGGACGAGAAGCTCCTCAACGGGACGATCGACGCGATGATCGCGCGCAAGGTGTCGGGCGGGCAGAATCCGGACGGCTCGCAGAAGCCCGGGTTCTTCGGCTACGAGAAGGGGCGCATCGTGTCGGTCTACGACCTCGACGCCGGAGTGTACGTCCCCATCGATCCCAAGGGGTGGACCGGCGAGGCGGACGCGCACCTCGGACCTCTCCCCGAGGGGTACCGGGGGTGGAAGGCGCTCTCCGGCGCCCCCGACCGGGACGCAGCGATCAAGGCCCACTTCGCGGCGCTGGCGAAGATGGACACTCGCGGCGCCGAGATCGGGCGGGCGTACCTGAGACGCTCGCGCGAGATCGCGCGCGGACTCGTGGCGTCGGGGGTCGCCGCGAAACCCGAGGACGTCAACGGCGTCCTCACCAGCGGCTTCTACCACCTCTACGGCCCGATCAACGAGTTCTGCCAGTGAGCTCTTTCGGCGGGAGGGACGGCCGATGAAAGCGTTCGCGAAGCCGGTCTACCTGGTCTGCGGCGACTCCACCGTGTTCCTCGGCACCGGGAGGAAAGAATTCCACCCTAAGAAGCCCCGTCCCGGTCTCGAGCACTACATCGCCGAGGCGGGGAAGGGCGCCGTCTCCCAGGCCGCCGACCCGTCCGTGGTGGACGAGGGGGTCGTCGGGAACTTCATGGCCGCGCGCTTCAATCACCAGGGACACCTGGGCGCGATGCTCGCCCTGGTCGATCCCTCGTTCGCCTACAAGCCTTCGATCCGCGTCGAGGGAGCGTGCGCGTCGGGAGCCCTCGCCGTCGTCACCGCCGTCAAGAGCGTGCTCTCCGGACAGGCGGACGTCGTGCTCGCGATCGGCGTCGAGGTGCAGAACACGGTCAAGGCGATCTACGGGGCCGACATTCTCGCGGGTGCGGGGCACTACGCCGCCGAGCGGAAGAACGGCCACGCGTTCTTCTTCCCCGCGAAGTTCTCGGACCGGGCCGGCGAGTACAAGAAGCGCTTCGGGACCGAGAAGACCTGGGCCGCCATGGGCAGGTGGTACGAGCAGGCGGTGAGGAACGCGAGGCGGAACCCGAAGGCGCAGGAGTACCACAACACGACCGAGGACCTCTTCGCGGCACACCAGGGCATGCCGCCGAACCCCAGGTCCTTCTGCGAGCACATCAACGTCCTCGACTGCTCGAAGGTCTCGGACGGGGGCGCCGCGGTGCTGGCGGTCTCCGCGGAAGGGCTGAAGAAAACGGGGAGGAAGCCTTCCGAGGCCGTGGAGCTGGTCGGTCTGGGGCACGCGGTGGCGGACCTCACCGCCCGGCCCGACGACCTCACGGCGCTCGACACGACGAGGCGGGCCGTGGAACGGGCCCTCGGGATGGCCGGCATCACCGTCAAGGACGTCGGCGTGTTCGAGGTGCACGACTGCTTCACGATCACCGGGATCCTCGCGTGCGAGGCCGCGGGCCTCGCGGGTCACGGCGAGGGGGCGGACTACGTGCTCTCCGGGAGCACGCGTCGCGACGGGCCGACCCCGATGAACGCCGCGGGAGGACTCATCGGCTACGGGCACCCGACGGGCGCTTCGGGGGTGCGGATGGCGGTGGACCTGCTGCGCCAGCTCACCGGCACCGCCGGGGATTGCCAGGCGACCGTCTCGAGCGGCAGGCCCTACGGCCTCATGGTGAGCATGGGAGGCGACGACAGGACCGTCGTCTCCTGCGTCTTCCGGCGCGCCGGCTAGGACCGGGGCCGAGCCCGGCGCGCTCGAGATGCCCGAGGCGAACGGGCCGATCCTCCGGGCGATCGCCTGGCGGCTTCCGTGAGCGAGCCCACGACCGTCTTCGAGGTGGGCGGGCGGGAACGGGGCAAGCGGCTCGACCTGTTCCTCAACGAGAGGATCCCCGGCGTCTCGCGCGCCTACGTCCAGCGCGCCATTCGCGAACGCGTGACGCTCTCGTGGGGGGTCGCCGCGAGACCGGCCACGCCGGTGCGTCCGGGCGGGCGCGTGATGATCGGGTGGACCCCGATCGTCGAGACGCCGCTTGACGTCGCGATCCCGATCCTCGACCGGGGCGCCGGCTGGCTCGCGGTGGACAAGCCTGCCGGGATCCCCGTGCACCCGGTCAACACCGTGCGCGAGAACAGCCTGATCCGCATGCTCCGCCGGCAGGAGGGACGGGACCGGCTGCGGCTCGTCCACCGGCTCGACCGGGAGACGAGCGGCGTCCTTCTGGTCGCCGGCGACCCGGAGACCGCCCGGGCGCTCTCCACCGCGTTCGAGCGCGGGCGCGTGCTCAAGGAGTATCTCGCGGTGGCCCGCGGCCTCGTGGTGGCGGACGCCGGCACGATCGCCCTCCCGATCGCGGACGCACGGGACTCGCGCGTCTTCGTGCGTCGCGAAACCGGCGAGAAGGGGCAGCCCGCCGAGACCGCGTGGCGGGTCGAGCGGAGGCTGGTGGACCGCACCCTCGTCCGGCTGTTCCCCGCCACCGGCCGCCGCCACCAGATCCGGGTCCATCTCGCCGCGATCGGGCACCCGATCCTCGGAGACATCCTCTACGGCCGCCCGGACCGGGACTACCTCGACATGGTGAGGGGTGTGCGCGATGCGCGGAGGGAGGAGGGAGGACCGCTGAGGCAGCTCCTCCACTGCGCACGACTCGTCTTCCCGGTCCCGGAAGGCGGCGAGCGGGAGGTCGCGTCTCCGCTCCCGCCGGACTTCGCCGAGGCGCTCTTGGAGCGAGAGGGGTGATCGGCGCGGCGTGACATAATCGACGACCGGCCCTCGGTCCTCCGGATCCACGCGATGCGCGATTTCGTCCAGCATCTCCTCCGGCACCCCGGAATCGGCCCGATGGCCGCGCACCACCGCCGTGTCCCGGGCCGGGCGGCCCGGTACGCCGAGCCGGCGCGGCCGCTCCCCCCCGAGTTGCGGCAAGCCCTCGCCTCGCGCGGGATCTCGCGCCTCTGGTCGCACCAGGCGGAGGCGCTCGACGCGGCGCGTGAGGGCAGGAACGTCCTGACGGTCACGCCGACCGCATCGGGGAAGACCCTGGTCTTCGCGCTCCCGGTGCTCGAGACCGCCCTCGAGGATCGGGGCGCGAAGGCCCTCTTCCTCTATCCGACCAAGGCGCTCGCCCGGGACCAGGTCGGAGGGCTCAGGGAGCTTGCGGCGGCCACGGGGCGCCTGCGCCCGCCGCGGCTCGCGATCTACGACGGCGACACTCCCGACTCCGAGCGGAGGAAGATCAAGGCCGACCCCCCCGCGGTCCTCGTCACCAACCCCGACATGCTCCACCTCGGCATCCTGGCCCACCACGCGGAGTGGCGGCCGTTCTTCGAGGCCCTCCGCTTCGTCGTCGTGGACGAGCTGCACGTGTACCGCGGGATCTTCGGCGCGCACGTCCATCACATCCTGCGCCGCCTCCTCCGACTGTGCGGGGCGGTGGGCTCGACGCCGCGGTTCCTGGCCGCCTCCGCGACCATCGGGAACCCCGCCGAGTTCGCCGGCATGCTCGTGGGCGAGCCGTTCGAGGTCGTCGAGAAGTCGGGCGCGCCCGCGGCGGGCCGCGAGGTCCTCTTCCTGAACCCGGTCGGGATCTCGCCCTACACGGTCGCGGTCCGCGTGGTGGCCGAGTGCGCGGGGCGCGGCCTGAGGACGATCGCCTTCACCAAGGCCCGCCGGATCACGGAGCTGCTCCACGCGTGGATCGTGAAGGAGGCCCCGGAACTCAAGCGCCGTCTCGCCCCCTACCGCGCCGGGTACCTGCCCGAGGAGCGCCGAGAGATCGAGTCGCGTCTCTTCAAGGGAGACCTCCTCGCCGTTCTCGCCACCAGCGCCCTCGAGCTGGGGATCGACGTGGGCGGCCTCGACGTGTGCGTGCTCGTCGGCTACCCGGGCTCCATGACCTCCGCCTGGCAACGGATCGGGCGCGTCGGTCGCAAGGACCGCGACGCCCTCGTGGTGATGATCGCGCTTCCCGACTCGCTCGACCAGTACGTGGTCGCGCACCCGGAGATGTTCTTCGGGAAGGGGTTCGAGCGCGCGGTCCTCGATCCCTGGAACTCCATCGTCGCCGGGCACCACCTCGTCTGCGCCGCGGCGGAGATGCCGCTCGAGTGCTCCGAGGTCGAGGCGTTGGGGCCGCGGGCGGTGGCGGTCGCGGAGGGGCTCGAGCGGGAAGGGCGTCTCGTGCGCGACGGCGGAGGCGACCGCTGGTACTCGTTCCGCAAGAGACCGCAGCGCGACGTGAGCCCGCGATCGGCCGGCCCGCCGTACTCGATCGTCGACGCTAAGACCGGCCGGCTGCTGGGGACCGTGGACGGGATGCGCGTCTTCCACGAGTGCCACCCCGGCGCGATCTACCTCCACGCGGGGCAGTCGTTCCGTATCCTCCGCCTCGACACCGACGGGCGGCGGGTCGAGGCGGAGCCGGCGCGCGTGGACTACTTCACCGTGGTGCTCGGGGAGAAGGAGACGAAGATCCTCGAGCGGATCGAATCGGGGCGGCTCGGGCGGCTCCCGCTCGGGTACGGCCGTCTCGAGGTCACGGTCCGCATCCGCGAGTACCAGAAGAAGCGCCTGTTCGGTGGGGAGCCGATCTCGACGCACCCGCTCGCGGTGCCCCCGCTGGTGTACGAGACCACCGGGTTCTGGATCGAGATCCCGCCCGGGGCGGCGACCGCGTTCGCGGCGCGGAGCCTCCACTTCATGGGGGGGCTCCATGCGGCGGAGCACGCGATGATCGGGCTCTTTCCGCTCCTGGCCATCGCCGACCGGGGGGACGTCGGAGGGATCTCGTACACCGGCCATCCGCAGACGGGCGGGCCCGCGATCTTCCTGTACGACGGCGTTCCGGGTGGGGCGGGTCTCGCCGAGCAGGTGTTCCGGGACCCGGAGAGGCTCATCAGTAGGACCCTCGACCTCGTGGAGCGCTGTCCGTGCGAGTCCGGCTGTCCGTCCTGCATCCAGTCGCCGCGGTGCGGGAACGGGAACAAGCCGCTGGACAAGAGGGCCGCCCGGCTCGTCCTGGAGGTGATGCTGGGACGGGACGACCTCGCCCTCGACGAGGGAGCCGATGCAGGAGCCCCCGCGCCGGAGCCCCAGGCCGATGCCGCGCCGCCACCCTCTCCTCGCCGAGCCCGCCGGCGCCACGGCATCACGCGCGCCGGAATCGACACGCCGGTGCCGGATCCGCCGCGGGACCCCGAGGTCGTCCCCGCCGGTCCGCCGCGATCGGCTGCGCCCGGATCGAGGGTGCTGGTGATGGACCTCGAGACGCAGCGGAGCGCGGACGAGGTCGGCGGCTGGCGGAACGCCTCGCGGATGGGACTCGCCCTCGCGGTGGTGTACGACGTGGATCGGGACAAGTACCGGGCCTATCGGGAGACCGACGTGGACCGGCTGCTCCTCGATCTCGCGATGGCCGACTGCGTGGTAGGCTTCAACATCGACCGGTTCGATCTCGTCGTGCTCTCGGGGTACACCGAGTGGGACCTCGGGCGGATACGGACGCTGGACCTCTTGTCGGAGATCCACCGGCGGCTCGGCTTCAGGCTGTCCCTCGGGCACCTCGCGGAGGCGAACCTCGGAGAGTCGAAGACGGCCGACGGACTGCAGAGCCTCGCATGGTGGAAGGAGGGGCGCGTCGATCTGATCGAGGCGTATTGCCGGAAGGACGTGGAGGTCACGAGGCGCCTCTACGATCTCGGACGCGAGCGCGGCTACCTCCTGTACCGCGACCATGCGGGGCGGACGGTGCGGGTGCAGGTGGGCTGGTAGGCGGGCCGCGGAGGGGAGGGAGTCGATGCGCGTGGGGATTCGCGCCGCGGTTCTGCTGGCGGTGTCGGGCGTCGCTGGCTGCGGGCCGGGCCGCGGCGACCTGATGATGACCGCGCCGCCGCCGCCCGGCTGGGCCGCCGGGATCGCCGCGGAACGCGCGGCGAAGGACAGGGAGTTCCGGACGGACCCTGAGACAGCGCTGCTGCCGGCGGACGTGCCGACCTTCAAGGGACTCGATTACTGGCCCCTCGACCCGTCCTACCGGTTCGCGGGACCCATTCACCGGGACGAGACCCCCCGGCGCTTCACGATCCTCTCCACCACGGGAAAGCCGCGGCCGTGCGAGACGTACGGGTGGATCGCCTTCGAGCTTGGCGGAAAGCGGTGCAGGCTCCGGATCTATCGGTTGCTCGACACCGGGCCGGAGCCCGGGGTGGAGGGGCTGTTCCTCCCGTTCACCGACGCGACCACGGGGCGCGAGACGTATCCGGCCGGCCGATACGTGGACCTCTCCGCGAGCGAGGGAGGACCGTACGTCGTGGACTTCAACCGAGCGTACAATCCGTCGTGCGCCTACGGCGCGCCGGAGCGGTTCGCGTGTCCCGTGACGCCCGCCGAAAACCGGCTCGCCGTCCGGGTCGAAGCGGGCGAGCGCGGGTACAAGAGGCGTGGGGAGGCCGGATCGTGAGCGAGCAGGAGAGGAGCGGCTCTCAGCCGGACGTCGAGCGGGCTCTCGCGCCGATGAGGGTCGTCGCGCTCGCGCTTTCCCTGGGCCCGCTTCTGGTACTGGGGGCGTTGCTCCTCGTCCCGGCGTCCCCGCCGTCCCGCGGCCTCGTCGCGCCGGCCGCGCTCGCCGGCCTCGTCGCGCTCGCGATCGGCTATCGGTTGTACCGCTCGATGCTCGCCCGCATCGCGCCCGGCGCGCATGCCGACGCACGGCGTGCCGTCCTCAGAACCGCCACGATCGCGAGCCTTTCGGTCACCGAATCGACGGCGCTCTTCGGCGCCGTCGCGTTCTACTTCTCGCGCGAGCCGTTCGCCCTCGCCGGTCTGGTCTCCCACCTCATCCTCGCGGGAGCCGTGTGGCCCACTTGCGGGCGACTCGACGCGATGCCCTAGATGCTTCACTTTTAGGTTGATTTCGGCAGACGGCAGGTGGTAATAGTCTTTTCCGGCAAGAACCAAGGGAGGAAACTCGATGACCAAGACCGAATTGATCCAGGCCCTTTCGGACGCCGCCGTGATCGAGAAGAAGCATGCGAAGGCGTTCCTGGAATCCCTCACCGGCCTCGTCGAGAAGAACATCAAGAAGGGAGGGGAGGTTCCGCTGAAGGGCCTCGGCAAGTTCAAGGTCGTGAAGCGCAAGGCCCGCATGGGACGCAACCCCGCGACGGGCGAGCCGATCAAGATCCCGGCCAAGACCGTGGTGAAATTCACCGTGGCGAAGGCCCTCAAGGATCTCATCAAGAAGAAGTAGCCCCGCTGGAGGTCCCCCATCCGCCAACGTCGAGTCGGACGCCGCGCCGCGGCGCGAGGGTGGGGGATCGCCATCGCGGTCGGCCTGATCACCTTCGCGGCCGGCCCCGTCCCGTCTGCGGCGGGAGTTCGACCCGCCGGAGACGAGGCTTGGCTCGAGGTTTCCGCGAAGGGAGGCGCGGCCGTGGTTCGCGCCTCCGGCGACCGCGGCGACGCCGCGGTGAATCTCAAGCTCACGAACCCCGGCGTCCGGACCGTTCGCATCGATAGCGTCTCCGCGATCTTCCTGGCGGCCGGGCGCCCGCTGCGCACCGAGCGCTTCGGCCCGACGTTCTTCGGGCAGGCGGGGGTCGCACCGCAGAAGAGGATTCCCGGCGGCACGTCGGCGGAATGGCCCGGGATCTGCCTCGATCGGGTCCCGCCGGAGGCCGACGGCGTGCGGCTCGAGCTCGAACTCTCCGTTCGGGCAGGGCTGTCGCGTCGGCGCTCGACGGAGGCTTTCGACCTCGACCTTCGCCCCGCCCCGCCGCCCGTCGTCCTGCGGATTCCCTTCGACGGGTACTGGCTCGTCACCCAGGGACATTCCTGCCGGACGAACCATCGTGTGGGGGGCTTCGGCAGCGACTACGCGTGGGACTTCGTCCACTTCGGATCCGCCGGGCGAATCGTGAAGGAGAGCTACGAAACGTCCCGGCGCAACGAGGAAAGTTACAGCTTCGGCTTCTCGGTCCTCGCGCCCGCGGACGGCACCGTGGTCCGCGCCGTCTCCGACGTCCCGGACAACCAGGGTCTCAAGGACTATCCCAGGCGCGCCCTTCTCGAGGAGTTGGAGCGGCCGGAGTGGATCTTCGGCAATTTCCTCGTGATCGACGCGGGAAACGGCGCCTTCGTCCTCCTGGCTCACCTGCAACAGGGGTCGGTCTCGCTGAAGCCGGGGGATCGCGTCCGCGCGGGTGATCCGATCGCGCGATGCGGCAATAGCGGGAGCACGGTGTGGCCGCACCTTCACGTCCAGGTGATGGACCGTCCCGACCCGACCGATACCGGCGTCCACGGGCTACCGGCGGGCTTCGCGAACTACCGGGAGATCACGACCACGGGCGACTCGACCCACAAGGACATCCTGGCGCGCGTCGTCGCGGAGGGAGATCCACCGGAAGGCAGCATCGTCGTATCGGCCGCCCAGGACGAGGCGAAACCGTGAGGGGGTCTCCCCGGCCGATCCGGGAAGCACCCCTCGAAACGCGAGAGATCAGCCCCGCGGGGCGCTCGCCCACTCCGGCACGCCCTCCGCCACCGCGTGGGTCTCGCCGCGCTCCGCCCGCACGACTCGGACGCGGACCGGCTGTCGTGAGTCGAGGCCCTCGCCGGCGACCGCCGTCTCGATGAAGTTCCCCGTGAGGGCTCGCCACCGTCCGTCGCCGCGACGCTCGCCGAGGAGCACCGCGTCCAGCGCGCGGCCCTCGAAGGTCTTCCGGAATTCCAGGAATCGCCGCTCGCCGAGTTCCCTGAGCCGCAGGGACCGCTCCGCGACCGCGCGCCCGTGCGGGCGCCCGGGCAGCGAGGCCGCGGGCGCGCCGGGACGCGGCGACCACGCGAACACGTGCAGGTAATTCAAGGGGGACCGCTCGATGAAGCGGACCGTCTCCTCGAACCGCTCGTCGGTCTCACCCGGGAAGCCGGCGATCACGTCCGCGCCGATCGCCGCATGGGGGACGGCCTCGCGGAGCGCCTCCACGCGGTCGAGGTACTGGGAGAGTCGGTAGTTCCGGCGCATCGCCCGCAGGACCGGCTCGGAGCCCGACTGCAGCGGAACCTGGACATGGGGGGCGAGCCGCGAGTCGTCCGCCATCATCCGGAGGATCCCGTCGGTGACCGCGAGCGGCTCGAGCGAGTTCAGCCGGATCCGGTTCGGTCCGGCAATCCGGAGGAGGGTGTCGAGAAGCCCCTCGAGCGAGAGCCTTGGCTCGAGGTCCCGGCCGAAGTCGCCGGTGTTCACGCCCGTCAGGACGATCTCCCGATAGCCCGCCGCGGCGAGCGCGAGGAAGTCCGCCGTCACGCGCTCCGGCGGAACCGAGCGGCTTCGGCCCCTCACCCTGGGGATCACGCAATAGGAGCAGGCGAGATCGCATCCCTCCTGGATCTTGAGGTAGGCGCGGCCGCGGTCCCCGAAGCGGAGTCCCGGCGCGGGGACGGCTGAGGCGACGATCCCCATCTCGTCGAGGATCGCGGAGAGGCGCGGCTTGTCGCGATTGCCGAAGACGCGGTCCACGCGAGGGAGAGCGCGGAGCGCGCACGGGTCGAGCTCCGCGTAGCATCCGGTGACGAGGAGGCGGCAGCCCGGGTTCGCGCGCCGGACCTGACGAACGAGCCGGCGTGCCTCGGCGTCGGCCTTGCCGGTGACCGAGCAGGTGTTCACGACCACCACGTCCGCCGCGGCGAGGTCCTGCTCGTGAGCGAAGCCGCGGCGCGCGAGTTCCACCTCGACCGCGGCGCTGTCGAACCTGTTCAGCTTGCAGCCCAGGGTGAGCGTGTGGTAGCCGGGGCGGCTCACGGCTTCCGGCCGAGGAGCGAGAGGAGCTTCTTCTTGGCCTCCTCCGAGCGGGTCTCGACCGTGGCCGCCATCTCCCGCCGCGCCGAAGCCAGCCGGCCGGCGATCTCGGGGTCGGCGAGCGCGAGGATCTCGGCCGCGAGGATCGCCGCGTTCACGGCGCCCGCCACTCCGACGGCCAGCGTCCCCACGGGAATCCCCGCCGGCATCTGCACGGTGGAGAGCAGGGCGTCGATTCCCCGAAGCTCCGATGTGGGGAGCGGCACGCCGAGCACCGGAAGGGTCGTGTGCGCGGCGACCGTCCCGGCCAGATGGGCGGCGCCGCCGGCGCCGACCACGAAGACCTTCACTCCGCGCGCCGCCGCGGAGCGGACGATCTCGGCGGTGCGCTCGGGCGTGCGGTGCGCCGACGTGACTTCCATCTCGTAGGGGACTCCGAGCGACTCCAGCGTGCGGGCCGTCTCGGCCATTGCCGGCAGGTCCGCGTCGCTTCCCATGAGGATCGCCACTTTCGGCCGCGGGTCCGCGCTCATCCCGTTTCCCTCCCCTCGAGCACCCGCACCGCGTCGAGCGCGATGTCGCTCCGGTGATGCTCGTTCTCCCAGCGAATGTGCCCCGCCGCGCGATAGGCGCGCTCCCGGGCGGCTGCCAGCGTCTCCCCGAGGGCCGTTACGCCGAGCACGCGGCCGCCGGCCGTCGCGAATCCGCCGTCTTCCGTGGGAGAGGTCCCCGCGTGGAACACGGTCACGCCAGGGACCGACTCCGCCTCGTGAAGGCCCTCGATCCGGCACCCTCTCGCGTACGCTCCGGGGTACCCGCCGGAGGCCATGACGACGCAGACCGCCGCGTCCGGCTTCCACCTCGGCTCGAGCCCCGCGAGAGTGCCCGCCGCGCACGCGGCGAGCGCCGGCAGCCAATCGCCGTCGAGGCGGGGAACGAGCACCTGCGTTTCCGGGTCGCCGAAGCGCGCGTTGTACTCGAGGACCTTGGGCCCGTCCCCGGTGAGCATGACGCCGACGTAGAGCACGCCGCGGTACGGGCGCCCTTCCGAGGCGAGGCCGCCGACGGTCCGGGCGACGATCGAGTCCAGCAGCTGGCGCCGGACCGCGGGGAGAAGGTCCACCGACGGGGAGTAGGTGCCCATCCCGCCCGTATTGGGGCCCCGATCCGCGTCCTCCGCCCGTTTGTAGTCCCGACACGTCGCGAGCTCGACGAAGCGCTCCCCGTCGCAGAGGACGAAGAACGAGGCTTCGCGGCCGCGCAACATTTCTTCGACGACGATCCGGGAGCCGGCGGCGCCGAAGCGACGGCCGATGAGCATCTCGGACGCCGCGGCCGCGGCGGTCCCCCGGTCGGGAGCGATCACGACGCCCTTGCCGGCGGCGAGGCCGTCCGCCTTCACCACGACCGGGAACGAGACTTCCGACGAGCCGAGATAGCGAGCGGCGAGGGCCGCGTCCTCGAACACCGCGAAGCGCGCGGTCGGGATGCCGTGGCGCTCCATGAACCGCTTGGCGAAGACCTTGCTGCCCTCGATCTCGGCCGCGTCGCGCGAAGGGCCGAACACCGCCAGGCCGGCGTCCCGCAGGCGGTCGGCCAGGCCGGCGACCAGCGGGGCCTCGGGGCCGACCACGACGAGGTCGTAGCGCTCGGCGAGCGCGTGGTCTACCAGACGGTCCACATCCTCGGCGGCGATCGGGACTCGTTCCGCGTGCCGTGCGATCCCCGCGTTACCCGGGGCGCAACGCAGCAGGCGGATGCTCGGGCTCCTGGCGAGCGCCCAGGCCAGGGCATCCTCGCGCCCGCCTCCTCCAACGAGCAGGACTTTCACGTCGCGTCACCCCAAGTCGGGAAAGCGCGATTATTCCACGTGTTTTTCGGGGGGTCAACGACGCCGAGGCATCTCCCCTCGCGAGGGGTTCGCCCTGCCGTCCAACCGGATCAAGGATTCAGTGCGAGCAGTCGCCGGAGCCGCAGGAGCTCTTGGATGTGTCGGAGCTGCTCGAGTCTTTCGTCTCGCTTTCGCTCGGTTTTGTCGCGGGCTTCGAGTTGGAGTAGTCGCCGATGAACCACCCGCCCCCCTTGAGTTGGAAGGAGCTTCGCGAAATCAGCTTCTCGAGCGAGCCGGAGCACTCCCGGCACGCCTTCAAGGGGCGGTCGCTGAACTTCTGGATGACCTCGAAGGTCTGCCCGCAGGACTTGCACCGGTACTCGTAGAGCGGCATGGATCGAACCTCCGGAACCTTCCATAAACACGATAGAATCGCAGCAGCGCGCTGTCAAGGAGCACGGGGGTCGGGAGTGTCGATTCGACCGTTTTTCGGGATCGGGGAGAAGCGGGATCTTAACCGGGCGATGACGCTCGCCGAGGACCTCACGGGGAGGTTCTACTGCATCCCCGGGCGGGAGTGGCACCGCTACCCGTACGA
Organism: Acidobacteriota bacterium; assembly: GCA_041494445.1. GTDB lineage: Bacteria > Acidobacteriota > Polarisedimenticolia > Polarisedimenticolales > JAIQFR01 > JAIQFR01. Next base: position 17,870 of record JBGQAU010000054.1, read on the forward strand.
GCTTCGGACCTTGGCCGACGGTCCCGGTCCCGCGGCGCCGGCGTTCGCGGACGTGGTCCGGCTGGTGCCCGATCCCTCGGCGCCCCGGCCGGGCGGGGTGCGGCAGCTCTTCCGGATCCGGCTCCGGGACGACGCGATCCTGGAGGCGGCGGAGGAGAGGAGCGACGGGATCGAGCTGTACCCGCTGCTGCTCTACGTCGTGACCCACGAGCTGGTGCACGTGGTGCGGTTCGGAGCGGGCTTCGCCCCCTTCCGCGCCGCGGAGCAACGGCGGCGGCAGGAGGAGGACCGCGTTCACGCGATCACCCGCGGTGTCCTTCGCTCCGTCGCGGACGCTCCGCTCCGCAGGGTGATCGAGGCCTACGGCGACGAGCCCGCGGCCCTGGTGCTCCCCGACTGCGCGTCCCCGAAATAGATCGCGAGCGCCCTCGCGATCGCCCTTGCCAGCCGCTCGCGCTCCTGCGCCGAACCGAGCAGCGCCGCGTCCTGCGGATTGCTCAGATTCACCATCTCGACGAGGACCTTGGCCGGGACGGCGTTGCTCCTCAGGACCGCCGGGAGCCAGGTCCTTCGGCCGCGGATCACCCGGTCGCGCACCGGGTGGTAAGGTTGTACCGGAAGGTCCTCCTTGCGGAACGCCTCGACGAGATCGGTCGCCAGGCGCCGCGAAACCGCCTCGGATCGGACGAGGTCCCTCCGTGAGAAGCGCACCGTCGGCGCCTCGCGCACCTCGCGGAAGCGAAGGTAGTCTCCTCCGCTCTCGCCGTGAGTTCCCCGGCGGAACCGTTGGCCGGGCACGTACACCATCAGGCCGCGCAGGGACGGGTGGCGGGAGTCCGCATGGAGCGACAGGAAGACGACACGGTCCGGCGCCGTGCCCTCCCGAACCGCCTTCCTCAGGACGGAGTTCGCCAGGTACCAGCGGAGGTTCACCGCCACCGAGGATTCTCCCTCCTCTCGCGCGCTGAAGGGCGGGTCCGTCCGGATCGTCCCCATCCGGTTCGCCTCGATCCGGTCCCCCACGGAAGGGCGGAATCCGGTACCGGGATCCTCGAGCGTCATGAAGACGCGGGCGGCGGTGCCCTTCTCGATCGCCGCCTTGAGCCGACACGCGACGTCGTACACGTAATCGTGCTCGGAAACCCCATGATTCATGGTGCCGATGTCCCGGCCACCGTGTCCGGGATCGATGACGACGAGCACGCCGTCGAGACCGCGGCCCGCGGGTCGGACCGGCTGCCGGGCCAGCTCGTCCGCCATCTCCCTCTTCGCCGCCTCGGCCTCGCGGCGCCGTGGATGATCCCTCGGCAGGTACTCGGGCTCCAGCAGGGCGAACGGGATCCTCACCTTGAACCCGACGGGGATGTCCGTGACGTCGCGGATGCGCGACCGCTTCGCCAGATCCGCGGCGACGGTGTTCACGTCGTCGGGGTCGGTGCGCCCGGTGAAGCGGACGACGACCGCGGAGTAGAGCGCCTCGCCCGCCTTGAGGCGGTACCCGGCGTAGGGGCCCTCGTCGTCATCGCCGTAGAAGAGCGCGCCGTCGTCCGAGGTCGGACGGGGCAGGAGCGAGCGGTGGAGGAGAGCGGCGGGCACGCGAATCACCTGTCCCTGCGCCAGCTCCGGGGAACGCAGCCCGTTGGCGCGGGCGATCTCCTGGAATCTCCGGCCGTCGCCCGCGAACCACTTCGCGACCTGCCACAACCCCTCGTCGGGTGTGGCCAGCCGCCCGGCGCGGGCGACGTGGAGCCAGTCGCCGCCGTCGAGCCGGTCGCCGGGGAACAGGTTGGTCAGTACGACCACCCGGTAGTCGTCGTTCAAGAGGTCGAACGGGATCCTCACGTCCCGCCCCGGCTCCGGCGCCTCGTGCCCGTCGAGGCGCGCCAGATCCCTGACGGCGGTCCGCGGCTCGGCCGAGTATTCCCTCGCGAGCTCGGCCCAGTCCCCGCGGGGCGCGGGCCGGACGAGGATCTCGATCTCCCGGCCGTCCCTGATCCGGATCCTGAGATCCCTGGCGAGGACCAGTTCGTCGGACGCCGCGACGGGGGGAGGCGACTCGGGCGCGGATGGGCCCTCTGTCCGGTTCGCGAGCGCCGGCGACGCGAGGAGGATCGCCGCGACCCACAGCGACCCGATTCCCGGAGCTCTCTCGGCGTCGATCCGCACGTCGGCCTCCGCGCCGAATGATAGCCGAGGCCCTCTGGGCCCCGCGCCGCGCGCTCCGCCGTCCGGAGCTTCGCTCAGAAGTCCGGAGTGATCAAGAAGCGATAGCCGGCGGGAGGATCTCCCACCGTGACGTCGAGGCTCGAGGTCGCCCGGCGGCTGGCGAGGATCCGCACCGTTCGCGAGAGAACGTGCGGACCCTCGTTGCCGGGCAACGATCCGGTCACGTCCGCCTCCAGCTCGACGAGGTCCCCCTCGAGACGGAGCGGCGTGAGGACGAGACGAAGCGACTCGCGCCGATCCTCCTCGCCTCGCGAGAACGCGTACTCGACGCCCTCGTGCAGGAAGGTCACCAGACGGTCGGTCTCGAGCAGCACCGAGCGCTCCCCGTCCCGGCGCTCGACGGCAAGCTGGAACAGGACCGGGGATCCCACCTTCCGCCGGCCTTGGACGACGGGCCTCACGGTCTCCTCCGCCCGGATCGACAGCACGAGTCGCCGGTTGCCCTCCTCGAGAACGTCGAAGAGGCCGGCGCTTCCTTCGGCGAGCGTCAGCACGCGGCTCGAGCGGATGGGCGGCGACCCTTCCATCCGGAGCGTCGCGGCAAGCCGGAGCGCGTGCCCGCCATCTCCGGTTCCTTCGCCGACCGCAATCTCGAGGGTGAGCGCCAGAGGCGGACCGGACGGCGACCAGGCGAGAGACGTCTCCAGGATGCCGGCCTCGTCGCGCGTCGCCTCGACGGCGAGTGGCTCGATCGAGCGCGTCACCCCCGATTCGACGATCAGCGGCGTCACCTCGATTCGGAGCGCCGCTTCCCGGCCGAGCGCGTAACCCGCCCGGGCGGCGCCGGCCGCGAGCGAGAGGACGAGCGCCGCGACGGATGCGGCGCGCGGGCGACGCCGGTCGGAGCCGAGGCGGAAGGCGCACGTGGCCATCACGGGGTCTATCTTATTGTCCAAAAGGCCGTTGACAAGCCCGACCGCGGCACATAACCTTTGAGGCGTCCGGTCGGGAGTTGAGGGGCCGGCTGGCAGGGAGGCGGAATGCCGAGGGTTCGCAAGAGCGGCGCGGCGTTCCTGGCCGGGTTTTTCCTCCTCGTCGTCCTCGCGAACCCGGTGTCCGCGGCGCGCGACCTCGCCGCGCCGACGTTCGATGGGATCGTCACGGACACCCTGGGTGGAGCGCTCGACGAGGTCGAGATCCTCGTGCTGGGGGACGCCGCCGGCGGAAGCCCGCTCGCGGTCGCCCGTACGGATGATCGCGGCCGGTTCTCCGTCGCCGGGATCGTACCGGGAATCTACCGAATCGCCGCGATCAAGCACGGCTACCTGGCGTTCCTGGGACGCTTCGACACCCTGTTCCGAGCCCCGCTCGATCTGGTGCTCCTGCCGGCGGTCGGAGGGGACGCCCGAGCTCCCGCGTCGCCGGATGACGCCTCGTGGGTCCTGAGGCTCCCGGAGCGAAGCCTCCTGCGCGAGACGGAAGCGACGGACCTCCTTCGGCGCGACGGCGGCGGCCCTCCGCCGGGCACCGGCCCGGCGCTCGGCGAGATGATCGAGGGCCGGATCGAG
>JBGQAU010000117.1:0-6552 GCA_041494445.1 Acidobacteriota bacterium
CAACGACACGAATCCCGCGATCCACCCTGGGGCCTCGGACGCAAACTGCAACGGGATCGACGAGAACTGCTCCGGGGTGGCGGACGAGGGAGTCGTTCCGGTGGCGACGAGCTGCGGCGTGGGGGCGTGCGCGGCCACGGGGACGACGTCCTGCGAGGGCGGCGCGGTGCACGACAGCTGCGTCCCGGGCACCCCGGCCGAGAGCGACACGACGTGCAACGGGATCGACGACGACTGCAACGGGCAGGTGGACGAGGGATACGTTCCGCAGGCGACGAGCTGCGGCGTGGGTGCCTGCGCGAGGGCGGGGACGACGTCGTGCGTGGGCGGCGTGGTGCACGACAGCTGCGTGCCGGGAACGCCGACGCCTGAGGTCTGCGACGGCATCGACAACAACTGCGACGGGATCACAGACAACAGTGACGGCGGGATGTGGTATCAGGACGTCGACGGGGACGGCCATGGAGATCCCTTGACGGGCGTTTCGACATGTTCGGCGGGGTACTCGACGGCCGGCGACGACTGCAACGACGCGGATCCCGGGGCCTTCCACGCGCCCGTCGAGGTCGCCGGGCTGACCGCCGTGCGGGGTCCGGGATTCGCGCGCTTGACCTGGACCGGCCAGGCCCTCACCGCGGGCGCCGGCACGTCCTACGACGTCGTGACGGGACTGCTCTCCGAGCTTCGGTCGGACGGCGGATTCGCGCGCGGGACCTGCCTCGCGTCAGGCGGGACGAGCGCCGAGTACGACGACACCCGAGCGGCGCCGGCCGAGGGCGACGTCCTGTACTACCTGGTGCGCGCCAGGAATTCCTGCGGCTCGAGCACCTACGGAGACTCGACGCTGACCCCGGACCCGAGAGATGGGCTCGATACGTCGGGCCCGTGCCCCTGAGCGGAGAGTCGCGGCGAGCGCGCGCTGACGGAACCCGGTCGCGCTTCGGCCCCGGCGCCTCCGGCGCTCCTTGACCCACCGCACTTCCAGATGTACTTTTGGACGTACCTTAGGAGGGTACATCGATGTCCAAGGTCCCGAACATCATCCCCGTGACCGATCTGCGGCAGGACGCCGCGGCGGCGCTCAAACGCGTCAAGGCATCGAAGCAACCGATCGTCATCACCCAGCGCGGCAGGGCGGCGGCGGTCCTCCTGAGCCTCGAGGAGTACGAGCGCGGCGAGCACGAGCGCCAGCTGTTGCGCCTCCTCGCTCGGGGCGAGCAGGAAATCGCGGCGGGCAAGGGGTTCGATCTCGACGCCGTTCTGGCGGAAGCGGACGCGCTCCTGGGCGGGGGCGGCCCGTGAAGGTCCGCTTCACACCGTCGGGCCGCATGCAGTTCCTCACGGCGGTCGCCTACATCCAGCAGGATGAGCCCCAGGCGGCGTCGAGGTTCCGCCACCGCGCCGAAAAGGTCCTTCGGAGGCTTGTTCGCTTCCCGAATTCGGGCCGTCTCATTCCGGAGTTCCCCGATCTTCCGTTCCGGGAGGTCGTCGTCGCGCCGTACCGCTTCTTCTACCGGCGAGAGGGCGGCGCCATCTGGGTCGTCGCCGTCTGGCACGGCGCGCAGCTGCCGGCGCGACCGGTCACGGGTCGCGGTAGCGGGACTCGCGGGACCCTTCCCTGACCGGCAGCGCACGCTTCGCTCGAGGCCTGGCGCCGACCCCACGCGGCCAGAAGGCCGATCGGGATCGAGCCGCCGATCGCGGGTTCCCCCGCCGCAACCTACACCGCCTCCGCCTCCTTCCGGCACGTGAGGTACACGTCTTCCGCTCGACCGCCGCTTGACAAGTGCTATCTTAGGAGGTAACGTTTATTCTTGGGGAAGATCCGCAGAGGAGGCTATGTCTTCCTACGGAGCTCGACGCCGAGGGTTTGCTGTGAAGATCCGGTCGGTCTCGGCCAACCACCACCGAAAGGCGTTCGAGGTCCGCACGGCGTCGCGAACGCTCTACTATCCGTTCGCGAGGCTCGAGCCCGCACCCGCCGTGGGGGAGCGCGTCCGCCGCGTCGTCGTCGACGAGGAGATCGCCCGCGAGGGCTTCACCTATCTCCTCGATTCCGGGAAGGAAGGCACCGTCCACATCGAGCAGGTCCTGGAGTACAACCAGGACCCCTCCTTCCTCCGCGATGCCCTGCTCTACAGGCTCACGATCGAGGCGCGAAAGCGAATCGAGGTCAGCCCCGTTTCCCGCCGCGAGATCATCCGCCGCCTCGGAACGTCGGCGACGCAGTTCTACCGGCTCCTCGACCCCGCCAACAAGCGGAAGTCCGTCGACAAGATGCTCTCGCTCCTCCACGCGCTCGACTGCGACGTGGACCTCGTCGTGAGAGCGAGTTCGACGTAACGGCGCGCGATGAGCAAGGTCCTTCTCGAGCTCCCGGCACCCGCCGCGCGCCGTTCCGGGAGGCCCGTACCGGCGGGAGCGGCATTCCGGGTCGTGCGGGATCGCTGGCGGCCGGGCGGCGAAGGCGCGGCTGGCATGGGATAACGCTTTCACGTAGGTTGTTATCATCATGGTCCGCACGCAGATCAACCTCTCGGAGGGCGAGTACCGCGCCGCGAAGCAGGAGGCGCGGCGGCTCGGGATCCCGCTCGCGGAGCTCCTCAGGCGCTCTCTCCGCAGCCTGCTTCCCGCCGACCCCTCGAAACCCTGGATGCGCTACGCGGGAATGATCCACTCGGGCGACCCCGACTCGAGCCGCCACATCGATGAGGTCGTCTATGGCGGCAAGGACTGAGGCGTACGTCGAGTGGGAGCCTTAGGATGACCGACCCGTACCTGGAAGTCACGTACCGCCGCGGCCGGGCGATCGCGGCATACCTCTATCTCCCTCGGCGCGGCAGGGAGAGGAGCCACCGGACGACGACCCCGGCCCCCGGGTTGGTCGTGGACTACACCCGGGCGGGAAGGCCGATCGGGATCGAGATCACGTCACCCGCCCGGCTTTCCCTGTCGACGCTCAACCGAGTGTTGCGCGATCTCGGCGTACCGCCGGTCACCCGCGCCGATCTCGCCCCGCTTCGGGCGGCATGAGGGGGGCGACCCCGTCGCGCGCGACCCGCCACCAGCCGCGAGAGGAAGCGTCATGAAACCTCGGAGCCGGTCCACGCCGGATCATATGCGGCCCGAGTACGAATTCGACTACTCGGCCGCAGTTCGCGGAAAGTACCACCGCCGCCTCGTCAAGGAAGGAGCGAACGTCGTGGTGCTCGAGCCGGACGTCGCGAAGGCCTTCCGAAGCTCCGCGGCGGTCAACGAGGCATTGCGGTCCCTGCTGCAGGTTCTCGAGACAACGCAGCGTCTCACCGCGCGAGTGAGACGTCGATCGCGCGCGCCTCGCGGTGCAGCTCGACGCGGTAGGCCATGATCTTGGCCTAGAGTCCGAGGTCCGCTTTCACCTTCTCCCAGGGCTCGAAGTCTTCCGGCTTCGCGCCGGAGAGGATCCGGTCCGCCTCTTCGACGTCCAGGCGGTCCTCGCGCTCCTCCGCCAAGCGCTCCAGTAACCGGAGGTCTTCAATTGGAACGAGCGCGGCCACGTCTTTTCCGCGGCGCTCGAGGACGATCCGCTCCCCGCGGTAGGCCACCCGATTCAGCGTGTCGCCGAAGACCTTCCGGGCTTCCCCCACGTTCAGCCGGGTCATGGTCCATCCTCCTTCGCTGCGTTTCGAGCGTCTCGAGCGTTTCGAGCATTACGCGCGTTTCAGGGGAAGTATGGGAACATTCGGCCCTTCCGTCAAGGATGCGAATTTCCCATCGGGGAACCGTTGAGTTCCCGCAGTTTTTCGTTCCTCGGAGATGGTCCACGGACGGCTGGGTGTGCGAGAGGAGGTCCGGCACGCGGTGGACTTCGTCGATGAGGACCGACCGGCTCGCCCGGGCCCTGGTGGCCGTGGCGTCAGCGGCGGCGAGCGCGTCGGCCGGCCGGTCGCTCCGCGACGGCGGGCGCGGGCGCCCGGCTGACGAGCGGGTAGCGCTCCGGGTGCTCGATGGAGTCCACGTCGAGATCCACGTCGAGGTCCGGCCAGCGCAGGTGGTGAGGCCACGGCCTCTCGACTCGCGTGAGCGCACCGATCGGGGCCTCGCGGAACCACGGGAAGCGGTCGAAGGGGACGAAAATCTCGCGGCCGTCGAGGAGGAGCCAGAGGCCGGTTCTCGAGACGTTCGTCACCTCAACCGCCGAAGCGCGTTTGCCACGCGGCGAGAAACGTCCGCCGGTGCTTGCGGACGAGGTGGAGCGCCTGCGTGAGCGCACGGCGGTCGAGGCCGTGGTTCTCTGCGACCGAGATCGCGGGCCGGAGCCAGAACTTCGCTTCCCCTCGAGGCGACTGGACGTGGACATGCGGGCGAGGCTCCTCCCTCGAGAAGAAGTAGAACCGAAGACTCCCAACTCGAAGAACCGTCGGGCTCATCGTCACGACGGCGCGGGACTCCGCGCGAAAGGATACGACGAAGAGTCGGAAACGACCATCGAGCCTTGTTGCGGGGAGGGAACACCCGTCGGTGAATCGGGCGTCAGTCCCGAGGGGGCCGTGCCCGCGCCGTGGTCCCGCTGGAACGATTCGCCCTTCCACAGCGTTGCGGTTCGGCAAGTTCCTACAAGCCGATCTCTTGACGATGGCCGGCGCATTGAGACCGCAAGGTCGTCAATGACAGTTACACCCACGACGTGGTCCAGCTCCTGGGCATTTCCGGCCTCCGTGACGGCTTACTGGCCGAGACGGCGTCGAATGTCGAGTTCGCGGAAAACTGGCGAACCGTGATGGACTGGTCCGAGGAAGCGCGGTACCATGCGCTCATCACCGCCGCGCGCGCGAGGAGTCTGTATCGAGCGTGCACGGCGCGACGAAACGGTCTGCTTCCCTGGCTGAGGGCAAGATGGTAATTCAGCCTCTCACGCAGACGATGATCTCCGTGGGAGAGGCCGTCCTTCGACGCCTCGACCGGACGGGGTTCAAGGCGACCGTGGCGCTGTGGCTCTACGAGCCGGAATCCGTCGGCTGGAGATTCGTGCTGGCGGCACCCGGTGTGCGCCGGCAGGGTCCCCGGTGGGCCTACGGCAAGATCCTGCGCGCCATTCGCTCGGTGGAAGCGTCGGGCGAGGTGTTCACGCTGGACAACCTCACCGCGAAGGAGAACACCGATCCGTTCATTCGAGCGCTCCGGAAGGCGGTCAAGACCAAGCCTGGAATCTCCGGGGTGCGGTACACGCGGAACGCCATCGACGGCCACTTCATCGAGGACGCGTACATCTACCGGGTCCGGTGAGACGGCGCTTTCGGCGGCCCCGGGTTTCCTGACAAACTCCCTCCTTCGGTCGAAAAGCGCGGAATACAGCTCGACCGGCACGACCTCCCATCTCGACAGCCCGTCCTCGAAGCCGGGGTCCGGCAGTACCTTCACCGCGAACGCCGAGAGAGCGCCGGCGGTGATCGGGGGCGGCTCGCGGCTCGGCACCGCAGTCTCCGGGCCCGGGCCTCATCCCGGCGCCATAAAGCCGTTGCGATCCACTACCGCTGGACGTTCCTTCCCTGCAATCGTCGGCCCGCCCGCCGATTGACGGCCGGGGTGCGTAGACGGATGCTCCCTCGGGACCGAGCGGCCCCGGCCGCCGAGAACGATCGCCGTCAGGGACGATTCGACGATGCAGTTCGAATGGGATCGACGGAAGGCGCTGGCGAATCTCGAGAAGCACGGCCTCTCGTTCGACGAGGCCGTCACGGTCTTCTACGACCCGCTGGCCGCCACCTTCGATGACCCCGACCCCTCGGAGGGAGAGCGGCGGCGGGTTACCGTCGGATACTCCGCGCTGGGCCATCTTCTGGTCGTATGCCATACTGAACGAGGCGAATGCGTGCGTCTGATCAGCGCGCGACCCGGCACCAGCCGCGAGAGGAAGCGTCATGAAACCTAGGAGCCGGTCCACGCCGGATCAGATGCGGCCCGAGTACGAATTCGACTACTCGTCCGCGGTTCGCGGAAACTACCACCGCCGCCTCGTCAAGGAAGGAGCGAACGTCGTGGTGCTCGAGCCGGACGTCGCGAAGGCCTTCCGAAGCTCCGCCGCGGTCAACGAAGCGTTGCGGTCCCTGCTGCAGGTTCTCGAGACAACGCAGCGTCTCACCGCGCGAGTGAGACGTCGGTCGCGCGCGCCACGCGCCTCGCGGGCGAAAGACGAGCGCGGCACGGCCCACCGCTGAACGTGGGCGCGCGCCTCAGAACTTCCACTCTCCCATGTGCTCCGCCTCGTTCGGGTCGTCGAGAACGGCGGACCAGCAGGTCACTTCGCGGGCGGGCGTGTTGTCACGACAGAGGTTGACGCGCCGCGTCGAGCCGGCCGCCGGCCGCCCACCGATCGCCTCCCACGGGATCGCCACCTCGGCGGTCCACTCCTTCTCGCCGACCTTGACCGCGCTGCGCCAGGCGGGAGCGCCGGCCGCGAGAGGCGGCGGGGCGGGGTCGGCGGAGGCGACGTCGCGCCGCACGTTGCCGGGGTTCAGGACGAACGTAAGGCTCGGACGAGCCGCCGCGCCGAGGCCGATCGAGACCTCGATC
>JBGQAU010000145.1:0-3342 GCA_041494445.1 Acidobacteriota bacterium
CCCTCGGTACCCGGCGCCGCCCGCAGGAGATGGACGAGGTAGATCAACCCCGCGAGCGCCAGCGGGATGCCGAGGTCGAGCGCGCGCGACGCGGTCGACGGGCGCCGCGAGGAATCGTCCTTCCATCGCGGCCGCAGGAGGCAGGCGGCGAAGAGGGCGATCGGGTACTCCGCGACGCTCCGGAAGATCGCCGGCGCGACAATCGCGTTGAAGACGCCACCCAGGGCGCCGCCCAGCGCCACGAGGAGGTAGAACTCCGTGAGGCGGCTCGGATGAGGCCTCTTCTCGGCCAGCCTGCCATGACAGGTGAGGCCGACGGCGAAGAGAGTTGCGAGGTGAAGCGGCAGCAGGAGCCAGCCCCGCGAGCGCACCGAGGCGACGAAACTCGCCGCGACGAGCGCCACGAGCACCGCGAGGAGCGTGCCCGCGTGCCGGGACGGGAAGCGCCAGCGCGGCGAGAACACCAGGACGAAGGTCAGGAGATACAGCGCGAGCGGGATCACCCAAAGGAGCGGGACCGCCGCGATGTCCGCGGTCACGTACTGCGTCGTGCCGAGGAGCGCGCTGGACGGAACCAGCGCGAGGAGGACCCACAGGGCGCGGGTCCGCCAGGACGGAGCGGCGCCGCCGTCCGTGGCCGGCGCGGCGGCGGCCTTGGTCGAGCCCGCCGCTCTCGCGCCCCGCACCGCCGCGACCGCGCACGCCGCGGCGACGACGGCGAACGCCGCGTAACCGATCGACCAGAGCGTGCTCTGGGAAAGCGGGAGGAGACGCGGGAGGAAGCCGTCGCCGGCCGCGGTCCTCAAGGGCAGCAGCGGCTCGAGCGCCAGCGGGTAGAGGAGCAGCCCGACGAGGCTCCCCGCGTTGCTCGCCGCATAGAGGAAGTACGGGTCCCTAGCACTCCTGTGGCCGCTCCCGGCGAACCAGCGCTGGAGGAGCGGCCCCGTGGTCGAAAGCACGAAGAAGGGCGCCCCCGCGACGAGAAGGAGCGTGCCGAGCGTCCAGGGGATCGGCGACCCCTCGCCCGGGGGCGCCGCCCCGCGGGGAAGCGCCAGCGGAAGGAGCAGGATCGGAAGCGCCAGCACGACCGCGTGCGCCGCCGTCTGCGTCTTTAGGCCGAGACGTCGCGAGAGGAGGTGCGCGTACGCGTACCCCGCGAGGAGCACCGCCTGGTAGAACACCATGCAGGTGTTCCACACCGCCGGGCTCCCGCCGAGGAGCGGCAGCAGCATCTTCGCCACCATCGGCTCGACGGTGAAGAGCAGCAGCGCGCTCAGCAGCGTGGCGAGGACGTAGAGGGGAAGCATGGGCGTCTCGTTACTCAATGTTCAACATTGCTGTTCACGGGCTTCTGGTCGGCTCCCTCGAGCTTCTCCAGCTCCAGGCGCGCGCGGTCGCCGGTGGGACCGGGGACCGCGGCCTCGCGGAGGATGCGCACGGCCTCTTCCTTCCGTCCGAGCGCGGCCAGGTTCGCCCCGAGGACCGTCTTAGCGACAGGATCGCCGGGAGAGAGCGTGAGCGCGATCTCGATCTCGGGCTGCGCTTCCGCCGTGCGCCCCTGGTCGTGAAGGAAGGTGCCGAGGAGGAGATGACCCGCGGCGAGTTTGGGATCGAGCCGGACCGCCTCGCGCAGGCGGGTCTCCGCCTCGGCACTCCGCCCGAGGCGCGCGAGAACCCGGCCGAGGTCCGCGGCGAGAGCGGGATCCCCCGGCTTGAGGCGCCACGCCTCCTCGTAGCGGGCGCGGGCCTCCTCCAGCCTCCCGGCCTTCGAGAGCGCCCACCCGAGGTCGATCTGTGCGGTAGGAAACCCGGGAACGAGCGCGGCAGCGCGAGAGAGGTGCGGGAGCGCCTCCTCGACCCGCCCCTCCTCGGCGAGCCACAGGCCGTAGTTGAGCTGCGCGTGGACGTTGTCGGGGGCCCTTTTGACGCCGAGCGAGAGCAGGCTCTCCGAGTCGCGCCAGACACCGAGCTGCGCGCGGGTCGCGAGGGCGAGGGCCAGGACGAGGATCGCCGCCACGCCGGCCGCCGCGCGGCGGACCGCGGGGCCGCGGCTCGCCACGGCGTCGCTCGAAGCCCAGGCGACCACGGCAAAGAGCCCGATCGAAGGAAGGTACGCGTAGCGGTCGGCCACGATCTGGGTACCGAACTGCACGAGGCCGCAGACGGGGAGCAGCGCGACGCCGTACCAGGCCGCGCCCGCCGCGACGAAGGGACGCCTCCTCGCAAGGAGGGCCGCCGTCCCGAGCGCCGCCAGGAGGAACGCCGCCGATGCCGCCAGCTTCGCCGCGGCCGCAGCTCCCAGTTCGGTCGGATAGAAGGCCGAGAGGCCCGAAGGCCAGACCATCCTGGCGGGGTACCACGCGTAGGCGAAGACCGTGTCGGCGAGGCGCGTCAACAAGGGGAAGGACAAGAGCGTCCCGAGCGCGCCACCTTCCCGCTGCGCGAGCAGGGTCAGGATCGAGCCGGCCGCCGCCACCGCGAGAAACGGAATCTTCTCCAGGATCAGCCGGCCCCAACCGCGACCCCGCGGCGGCGTGCCGGCCCGCCCGAGCGGCCAGACGTCCAGCACCAGCAGCAGGACCGGGGCCACCACGGCCGTCGGCTTGGCGAGAAGCGCGCCCGCGAACGCGGCGAGCGAGCCGAGGTAGCGGGCCCTCCCCCCTCGGCGCGTCCAGGCCTCGTAGGCCAGGAAGGACAGGAGCAGGAGCGCCATGCTCAGGACGGTCTTCCGCTGCGATACCCACGCGACCGACTCCACCTGGAGCGGGTGCGCCGCGAAGAGCGCGGCGGCGAGCGCGGCGGGCGCCACGCGTCGCGTCGCGCGCCGGAGGAGCAGGAAGAGCAGGGCCGCGTTCAGCGCGTGGAGCCCGGCGTTGACCGCGTGGTGCGCGCCCGGGCGGAGGCCGAAGAGCGACACGTCCGCCATGTGCGAGAGGAGGGTGAGGGGATGCCAGTTGCCGACGTGGAACGCGGTGAGCGCCCAGGCCGCGTTCGACCACGAGAGGCCCTGGGCGATCCTCGGATCGGACGCGACGTACTCGTGGTCGTCGTAGCGGACGAACTCGAACCCGGCGACCGGAGCGTAGAGGAGCAGCGTGCCCGCCAGGAGGGCTGTCGCGACGGCCGCGGCGAGCCGGCGCTCGTGCGCCGTGGAGTCTCCGCGTCCCATCAGCCGCGACCGCGGTCCGAAGGATCGAGGAGGCTTCTGAGCCTCTCCCTGGCCCTGCCGAGGTGCCGGCGCACGGTGATCCGCGTGATGCCCAGCGCGCGGGCGACCTCCGGGGTGTCCATGCCCTCCATCTCCTTGAGGACGAACACCGCGCGCTCGCGCTCGCTCAGCGC
>JBGQAU010000141.1:0-3874 GCA_041494445.1 Acidobacteriota bacterium
ACCACCCCGCGTTCGCCGCAGGCGAGAGGCGGCGCGGTCCGATCGCGCGCCTCCTTTCGCTGCTCCCCTCCCCCGCCGCACCGGCGGAGCGGGACCCGGTGGAGATCGCGGCGGCCCGTCTTCGGGCGGGGCTCGAGGTCTCGCCGATCCGCAACTCGACGCTCGTCGCCCTCTCCTGGGTCTCCCCCGATCCGGCGCTGGCCGCCCGCGTGGCGAACGGGGTCGTGGACGCGTTCGTCCAGTTCAACATCGAGTCGAAGTACACGACCTCCGACCAGGCGACGGAGTTCCTCGTCAACCAGATCGGCACCCTCAAGAAGGAGATCGACGGGTACGAGGAGCGGCTCCAGCGGTATGGCGAGTCGAAGGGGATCGTGACCATCGACGACGCCAGCAACATCACGATCAAGGCGCTCTCCGACATCTCGGAGCGCCGCACCGAGGCCCAGGCGACGCTGGCGCAGAAGGAGGCGGCGTACAAGGCGATCCTCGGCTCGCCGCCCGAGGCGCTCCCCGACGTGCTGCACTCCGACCTGATCTCGCGCCTCAAGCAGGAGTACGCCGGCTACGAGGCCGAGGTCTCGGAGAAGTCGCGGCGATTCAAGGACGACTGGCCGGGGATGCAGGCGCTCAAGTCCAGGCTGGACCAGGCGCGCGATCGGCTCGAGATCGAGACCCGCGAGATCGCCCGCAAGGTCGTGCTCAGCGCCGAGGCGGACTACCGGAGGGTGCGGGAGGAGGTCCTCAACCTCGACGCCCTGCTCTCCCGCCAGCAGCAGGCCGCCCAGACGCTGAAGCGCGACGGGGTGGAGTTCGCGAACCTGCAGAGCGAGGTCCGGAAGAAACGCGAGACGCTGAACGCCCTGATCGCGAGGCAGAGCGAGATGGCGCTCTCGACCCGCTTGAAGGACCTCGACGCCACGTCGAGCAACGTCAGGGTGGTGGACCGCGCGCGGACGCCGGCGTCGCCGTTCCGTCCCAACAAGAGGCTCAACCTCGTGCTCGGGCTCCTCCTCGGGCTCGCGCTCGGCGTCGGCACGGCGTTCTTCCTGGACTACCTCGACAACACGCTGTCCTCACCGTCCGAGATCGAGCCCCTGGTCGGGCTCCCCTCCCTCGCGGTGATTCCCCGCCACGGCCCGCATGCGGACCCGCTGGCGCGCATGCGGAGGAAGGCGGCCGCCGCCCCCTCGGAGGCCGTGGACCTCGTCTCGTTCCGCGACGGCGGGGCCGGCGCGTCCGAAGCGTACCGCGAGCTCAGGACCGCCCTCCTGCTCTCGAGCGCGGGGAGCCCGCCGCGCCGGATCATGGTCACGAGCGCCCTCCCCGAGGAGGGGAAGTCCGCGACGGCGATCAACCTCGCGGTGGTCCTGGCGCAGGCCGGCCGGCGCGTGCTCCTCGCGGACACGGACCTGAGGCGGCCGCGGCTCCACAGGGTGTTCGGGAAGGCGAACTCCTCGGGGATGAGCACCTACCTGTCGGGGCTCGAGACCGACCCGCTCCGGCTCGTGATCGCGACCGGGATCGAGAGACTCGACCTCGTGACCAGCGGGCCGATCCCGCCGAACCCGTCCGAGCTCCTGAACGCCCCGATCTTCGAGGAGGCCGGGAAGCGCTTCCTCGACGCCGGGTACGACCACGTGGTGTTCGACTCGCCGCCGGTCCTCTCGGTCGCCGACCCGGTGATCATCGCGAGCGTGATGGACGGCGTGATCCTCGTGACGCGCGCCGGGCGGACGCCCCGGCAGTCGCTCAAGGCGGCCGTCGAGAAGTTCCTCCAGGCGGGGATCCGGCCGGCCGGCGTCGTGCTCAACGACCTCGACGCCGAGATGCACGGCTACGCCCACTACCGCTACCGGTACCACGGGCGGTACGGACACTCGGAGTCGAGCCCGGACGACGGCGGTCGCGAGAAGCGCGCCGGCGGGACCCGGGGGGTCTGACCGGGCTCTCCCGTGGCGGGGGAAGCCGAGCGGTCGGGCGCCGCACGAGCGGACCTCCTGGCCCGGGTCCTCGAGATCGGGCTCATCGGGGTCATCGTCCTGGCGCCATTCCCATCGGGGTCGGTGCGGGAACCCGCCCGCTCGGCGCTCGAGCTCGGGGCCGTAGCACTCGCGCTCCTGTGGCTCGTCCGCGCGGCGGTCCGTCCGACCCGGCTCCCGCCGCTCCTGGCGCAGGCCGGGATCGCGGGCCTCCTCGTGCTCGGGACGATCCAGGCTCTTCCCCTCGGGGAGGGGGTCGTGGGCGCGATCTCGCCGCGCGCGGCGGCGGCCCGCCGGGACTCGCGCCCGCCACCCGACGCGCTCCGAGGCGAGCGCTCGCTGCTCGGCGACGACCCCGCGCGGCTCGACCGTCCCGCGGCGCTATCGGTGGATCCGCCCGCCACGGCCTCGGCGCTCAGGACCGGCGCGGCGCTTACGGTGCTCCTCCTCGTGGCCGTGACGGTCGTGGCGGAGCGCGGCGCTTCGGGGATCGCGCTGGCGCTCCTCGTCTCCGCGGCGATCCAGGGGCTCGCCGGGACGCTCATGGTAGCTGCGGGGGCCGCGGCCCATCCCGCCGCCGGGGCGTGGCAGGCTTCGGGGACCTTCGTCAACAAGAACCACTATGCGGGGTTCCTGGCCGCGGCACTGCCGGGAGGGCTCGCGCTCGTCCTGGCGCGCTTCAGGCGCCTCCGCGCGAGGGACCGCGGGGTCGCGGGGATTCTCGGCGGCGAGGGCAGCCGCGTGCTCTTCCTCGGCCTCCTCGCGGTCGTCGGGCTCGCGGGGCTGCTGCTGTCGTTCTCTCGGGCCGGGATCGCGCTCGGCGCGCTGGGCGTCGTGCTGACGTTCGCGGCCACGGGCCGGCGCGGGCTCAGGACGCGGCTCGCCGCCGCGGTCGTGGTCCTGGTGGTCGCGGCGGTCCCGCTCCTGGAGCTCGGCGCGGAGCGGCTCGCGGCGAGCTACGGGCGGATCCCCCTGGAGTTCACCGGCGCGGGGAGCCGCGGCATGGTCTGGCGCGACACGCTGTCCATGGCGGCGGCGTTCCCGGCGACCGGGACGGGCTTCGGCACCTTCTCCGCGGCCTACCCGCTCTACAGGTCGCCGGGAGTCCGCACGTTCTTCTCCCATGCGCACAACGACCCGCTCGAGCTGCTCTCCGAGGGGGGAGTGCCGGGGCTCGCGCTCCTCGCGCTGCTGCTGGCGCCCGTCCTGTGGCTCGCGGGTCGGGCGCTGGCGGGCCGCGCCGGGCCGCTCGCGGCGGGGCTCGCCGCGGGCCTCCTGGCTTTCCTGCTCCACTCCCTCGTGGATTTCAATTTCCACGTCCCCTCCAACGCGGCGACGGCGGCGATCCTGGCCGGCGCGCTGATGGGGTCAGAGCTTGATCTTTTCCCGCGCCGACGCGGCTCGGGAAAAGATCAAGCTCTGACCCCTCCTCGGCTGACGCTGGTCGCGCCGCCTTCGCCGGCGCCGGACTCGGCCGGGCGCGGCGGCCGCTCCCGGGCGATCGTCCTGGGATCGGCGGCGTTGTGCGCGGCGGTCGCGACGACCTCGCTCCCGGTCCGCGGCGCTCGGGTGCCGTTCGACGCCGCGGGGACCGCACGCGAGGCGGTGACGGCGGCGATGGACGCGGGCCCCACGGCCCCTCCGGTCCGCGCGGCGCTCTTCGCGCTCCGCGAGGAGATCGGGCGGCGGCCGCTCGACGCCGCGGCGCGCGCGGCTTACGCGGGCCTGCTCCTCGAGCTGGCCGCCTCGCCCGAGGAGCGGCGCGCGGCGGCGTTCCACGCCGCGAGGGCCGTCGCGATCGCGCCGGTCACGGTCCCCGTGGTCGAGACGGCGGGGAGGGTGCTCGCGCGGTGTGGCGAGGCACCGCGGGCGGTGGAGCTGGTGCGGGCGAT